>NZ_JABDWV010000006.1:0-393551 GCF_019685435.1 Rhizobium sp. NLR10b
ATGGCGCGTCGCCCGCGGGAAATTGCCGCGGTGACGCTCGAGATCGGCAAAAACGCGGTAGCGGCCCTCGGCATGAAGCCCGTCCAGCTCGTTTTTGAAAAATGCTTCGAAATCCATCATATGCTCCAGTATCACGCGGCCGTTCTTGCCGATCGGACGTCCGCGCGTCAATGCTTACCCTTTGCTTTAACATCAACTGCGGCAAAAGGCCCAGATTTTTGAATGATTCCAGATAAAAAATATGGGCGCAATCATCCGTGAGTTTGATAGGGCGCAGCGCGATGGAAATCGCAAAACCACAGGCCCCGCGACGACACTCGTCCTGCAAAAAAATCGCGGCACTGGTGGACAACCCTTTCTTCCGACATAGTTTTCGGGCTAGCGTGCCAAAAAAACAATAGGGACGGCCTATGCCCATTGGGCGATAACCCAGGAGAAAGAGATGAAAAAAGCTGTCATACTCGCATTGATCGGCCTGTCAGTCGCAAGCTGCACGCCGACCCAGCAGGGTGCCGGTATTGGTGCTGCATCCGGCGCCGTCATTGGCGGCGCAGTGACCGGGAATGTCCGAGGTGCTGCGGTCGGAGCCGCCATCGGCGGCGTGTCGGGCGCCCTGATCGGCAGCGTCGCGGAACAGCCCGGCCAGTGCTACTATCGCGACCGCTACGGCCGCCGTTACATCGATGCTTGCCCGCGCTGAGGGCGCTGACAAACGGCAAAACAGGAAATCCCGGCCACACATCCGGGATTTTTTGTACCGAATTAGCGCGTGGGCAATTTAAAATGGTACACCCTGCGCGATTTTGCCGCTAAGCTGTTCACGGCTGGGCAACGAAGCTTCATGTAGGCGTAACCAAAAGCAGCGGATGCGGATTAGAGGGACAAGTCCGAAAATAGGTTTTGCGTATCGGCGAACAGGCACCATGATGGTGGTCGCAGCGGCAGCTGCTTTCTCACCGGTCCTGATCGGCGATGCTTACGCCTTCAAGCTTTTCGGCATCACCATCTTCGGCAAGGAGGAGGATGAGAGCGAACAGGTGCCTGATCCGGTGCGCTATCACGTCGACCTCAAGGCCGACACCACCGATCCGGATCTCAGGGAAGCGCTCGAAAACAGCTCCCGCCTTGTCAGCGACCAGAAACAGCCCGTCTCCGGCGATCTCGGCATCGTCGTCAAGGCGCGTGACGACCGCGAGCGACTGGTCGCTGCGCTCTATGAAAAGGCCCGGTATGGCGGAGTGGTGACGATCACCATCGACGGCAAAAATATCGACGACCTGCCGCCCAATCCGACATTCGACCGCTCCGGGCCGGTCCCCGTCACAGTCGATATAACACCAGGCCCTGTTTTCAAGGTCAGAGAGGTGCAGTTCGGCGGCGACGCCGCGGATCGCAATCCCGCCGACTACGACCTTGCCCCCGGCGCCGAGGCCGGCTCGCTCGCCATCATCAAGGCCGGCGACAGAATAGTCGAGCAGTTGAAAAGCGAAGGCCGGCCCTTCGCCAAATTGACCGAACGCAAGGTCGTAGCCGATCACAGGAGCGACACGGTCGACATCGTGCTTGCTGCCGAAGGCGGGCCTGTCGCCCCGATCGGCGATGTCGGGGTCACCGGCGAAAAAACCGTGCGGCCTGCGTTCATCCAGCGTTATTCCCGGCTGAACAAAGGGGACCCCTATTCGCCGGAAACGCTGAAGAAGGCCGGCGAGCGGCTGCGCGCCCTCGGCATCTTTTCGAGCGTCACCATTCATGAGGGCGATGCGCTGGCGCCGGACGGCACGCTGCCGATGACGATCGAGGTGTCCGAAGGCAAGAGGCGCTATTTCGGCGTCGGCGCGCAATATTCCACCACCGACGGCCTCGGCATCCAGGGTTATTGGGGTCACCGCAACCTGTTCGGCGAAGCCGAGACGCTGAGGATCGAAGGCTCGGTCTCGCGGCTCGGTGAAACCACCGATGTCGGCAGCCTCGACTATTCGGCCGGCATCCTCTTCACCAAGCCCGGCGCCTTCTTCCCGGCCGCCACGCTGAAGGCCGGCATCGTCGCCAAGACCCAGAATCCGGACGCTTATGATGCGACGCTCGTCACCGCCTCGCTCGGCCTTTCCTATGAACTGACCGAGAAGGACACGGTGTCGGCGAGCGGCGAAGTCAGCTGGGAGCGTGATGACGACGCATTCGGTACCAACGATTATCTGACCATCGCCCTGCCGCTTCAATATGATCGTGACGCACGCGACGATAAGTTCAATCCGACCGAAGGTTATCGCGCAACGGTGTCGGCAAAGCCCGGCTACGAGATCTTCAATGCCATCCCCTATGCGGCGTTCGAGGGTTCGATCTCCGGCTATCTTCCGTTCGGCGCCGAAGATCGCCTCGTGCTTGCAGGCAAGGTCGCCGCCGGCGTGCTGATCGGCGGCGGCGGGATCGAGGATATCCCTGCCACGCAACGCTTTTTCGCCGGCGGCGGCGGCTCGGTGCGCGGATACAGCTTTCAGGAAATCTCGCCTTACAACGACAACGGCGATGCCACCGGCGGCCGCTCCTATGTGACCGGGTCGCTGGAGGCCCGCTTCAGGATCACCGATACGATCGGCCTCGTGCCCTTCATCGATGTCGGCACCGTATCGGACAGCACCTTTCCGGGTTTTTCCGATATCCGCGCCGGCGCCGGCGCGGGAATACGATATGCCACACCTTTCGGGCCGCTGCGGCTTGATTTTGCCGTGCCGCTGAACAAGTACGAAGATGGCACAGATTATGGAATTTATGCCGGCATCGGCCAATCCTTCTAGGATTGCCGATTCGGGTTCCTTCCGATCTGTGGGCCGCATGAAAACGGGGTAGTCCGCGCCGATGCAAACGCTGGCAAAAATCATCAACTGGATCGTGCGGGTCACAGGCTTTGCTGTCGGCGCCATTTTGATTCTCGCTGTCGCGGCACTTGCGATCTTCGGCTTCACTTCCTTTGGCGCCCGCATCGTCACCGAAAGGATCGCCTCCACCCTTTCCAACCGCGACATGACGATCGAGGTGCGCGAACCGGAGGGGCTTTTGACCGGCGGGCTTCGCGCCGCCGAAATCTCCCTATCCGACACAAGGGGCGTTTTTGCGGAAATTCACGGCGTGGCGATTGACTGGAACCCGCTGGCGCTGCTGACGGGAACATTCCACGCCAAGCGTTTCCAGATCGAGACGATCAGCGTGCTGCGCAAGCCGGTGCGCACCCTGCCCTCCCGGCCCAACGCAGAAAATTCCGGCGGCTTCGCACTTCCGGTTAAGGTCGATGTCGACCATGTGGCCCTGCCCGATATCAAACTCGCCGAAGCTTTTGCGGGACGCGCCTTCGCGCTCGCCGCCGTAGGCAGCCTTACGGCGGATGGCGACGGCGGCGAAGCGATGGTCAATGTCAGCCGCCATGCAGTTCCGGATGCGCGGCTTAGCGCCGATATCGCCTACGCTCCGGCCGAAAACCGGCTGCGGCTGAAGGCGCAGCTTGCCGAGCCGAAGGGTGGGCTTTTGGCGGGCTTCCTCGGCCTGCCTGGCAATCCTGCCGTCAACATCAACCTCGACGGCCAGGGACCGATATCCGACTGGACAGGCAAAATGCAGGCTGCGCTCGACGGGCAACAGCGCGCTGCAATCGAGGGCCGACATGCGATTGGCGCAGACGGGCTGCACCATCTCGATCTCAAGGGTGGCGGTGACCTGAGCTCGCTTCTTCCCGCGGCATTCCGGCCTCTTTTCGCCGGCCAGACCAATATCGACCTTGCCGCCACCTTCGACGACCATGGCAAGATCGATATCCAGACAGGCAATATCGCCACCGGCAGCGTTGTCATCGCCGCATCGGGCGCGCTTGACCCGACCGGCAACAACAGCCTGAACGCCAATCTGCTCGGCACATCCGGCCCTGTCGATTTCCGCTGGCCGCTCGCCGAAGGCGAAGCGCGCTTCCTGATATCGGGTCTGAACCTGGCTCTAACAGGCGACGCGCAGACCGCCCGATTGAGCCTCAGCGGCTCGCTCGACAGCGCAACCCTGCCGCAGGCCGATATCGGCAACGTCAAGCTGACGGCAAAGAGCGACGCCTTCAATCTTGCCGCTCGTTCCGGCAGCGTTCAGCTGCGCCTCGTGGCCGGCGACGCAACCTTTGCCGAACCGAACCTCAACCGCGCAGTTCAAGGCCCTATCACGATCGCCGCGCCGCTCCAGATTTCGCCGGGAGACATCGGCTTCAATGGCACCACCGTCGAAAGCGCCAATATCAACGGCAGCCTCAACGGTTCCTATCGGCTGGGGGACCGAGCGCTGACCGGCAATGTCAAGCTGAGCGTCGAGCCGGCGGCCCTGCCGGCCGCGGCGGCGAGCAGGTTTGATCAGCCGATCACGCTCGAAAGCCAGGTGACCGGCACTATCCCGTCGAAATTCGCGCTGTCCAACCTCGTCCTGAAATCCGGCACGCTTGAAGCCGCCGGCAACGTCGCGCTCGACGGCTCGATGTTGAACGCCGATCTCTCAGGTCGGCTGCCCGATATCGGCAAGCTGATTGCGGGTGCGAGTGGCGGAGCAGGTTACGCGCTGAGAGTCGGAGGCGAACTGCCGGCGATCTCCATGACGGCCAATCTCAAGGCTCCCAGCCTTGAGATGGCCGATCGCATGCTCGCCAACCTCAATGTCGATCTGTCGGGTATCGCCGATCCCAAGGCGCCGCAGGGGAAATTTGCGGCCACCGGCACGATCGACGGACAGCCGATCGGCATCAGCGGCGACGTCCGTTCTGAAAACGGCAGGACGAGCATTCCCGCACTGACCGCCGATATCGGCGGCAACCGGCTGACCGGCAATCTGGAGCTCTCGCCCTCCTTTGCACCCTCAGGCGCGTTGACCTTCGATTTCCCCGAGCTCGGCTTGCTGGCTGCGCTTGGCGGACAGAAAGCCGAAGGAGATCTCAAAGGGTCGCTCGGCATCGAGAGCGACGGCGGCAAGATCGCGCTCAAGCTCGTTGCGTCAGGCGCCTCGATCCGCCGCGATACGCTGGCGATCGTCAAGCCGGATATCGACATCACGGTCAGCGATCTCAGCGCCCTTGCCGCAAACGGCACGGTCAGGGCCGAGGAACTGGCTGCCGGAGCGAACAAACTTGGCGAACTTTCTCTCAGCTTTACCAAACAGCAAGACCGCACCAAATTCGACCTCGATGCTACCTATGACGGCAATCCCGTGATCGCGGACGGTACGAGTGAGATGGCCGCCGGCAATATCGGCTTCAACCTCGATCGACTCTCGGCAAGCCCCCGCAACATTCCGATCGAGCTCGCTGCGCCGACGCGGGTCACGGTCACCGGCGGTGTCGCCAATCTGGACGGACTGACGTTGAAGACCGGCGCCGGCTCGGTATCGGTTACCGGTTCGGCCGGCGAGACGCTGAAGCTCGATGCCGTCATCAAGGAGCTGCCGGCGTCACTCGTCGACGGTTTCGTACCGAATCTTTCGACTGGCGGCACGATCTCGGGAACGATTGCCGTGACGGGAACGCCGGCAGCACCCATCGCCGATTTCAAACTCGACTGGAAGGATGCGACGACAGGGCAGCTTAAGGGCGCGGGCCTGACACCGCTCGGCATCACTGCCAGCGGTAAATTCGTCGACAAGAAGCTCGATTTCGACGCGACAATCGCCGGTGCCGACAGCCTGTTGCTCAAGGCCCGCGGCGACGTCGCGCTCGCTGATCCGACGGCGCCGGTGTTCGATATCAACGCCGATATCCTCAACCTGCCTGCGCAGGTCGCCAATGGTTTCGTTTCCGATCTCGCCGCCGAAGGCGCGATCACGGGAAAGGTGACCGCCTCCGGTTCCCTTAAGGCTCCAACCGCCAATTTCGACATCGCCTGGAAAAGCGCCGCGACGCGCCACACGAAGCGCGCCGGCCTCGCGGCTCTTGATGTGACCGCATCTGGCAAATTCGTGGACAACAAGCTCGATTTCGGCGCCGCAGCCATCGGCGCCGACAGGCTCTCGCTCAAGGCAAACGGCAACGTGGATATCGCCGGGACGACGATCGGTGACGTCAAGGTCGACGCAACACTGGACAATATCCCGGCAGCTATTGCCAACGGCTTCGTTCCCGATCTCGCAGCAGAAGGCACGCTCTCCGGAACGGTCGCGGCCAGCGGGCTGCTTGCAGCCCCGACCGCCGATTTCGATCTCCATTGGCTAAACGCCGCGACGAGCCACACGAAACGGGCCGGCCTCGCCGGTCTTGGCGTCACCGCGTCCGGAAAATTCACCGACAACAAGCTTGATTTCGACGCCGCGATTGCCGGCGCCAACAACCTCTCGCTGAAGGCGAACGGCAATGCCGCCGTTACCGGCACGACGATCAGCGCGGTCGCGGCCGATGCGACACTGTCAAATGTCCCGGCAAGCCTGGCAAACAGCTTCGTCGCCGATCTCGCTGCCGAAGGCACGGTCTCGGGTAGGCTCTCGGCTGCGGGCTCGCTTTCCGCCCCGACCGCCAATTTCGACCTCAATTGGAAAGACGCCGCGACGAGCCACACGAAGCGTGCCGGCCTTGCCGCTCTCGACATTACCGCATCGGGGAAATTTGCCGATAACAAGCTGGATTTCAACGCGGCCGCCGGTGGCGATCAAGGTCTCGCATTGAAGGCCATGGGCAACGTCGCTCTTGCTGGTACGACGATCGACAGTATGAAAGTCGATGCCGAAATCGTCAAACTCCCCGCCGCTCTCGCCAATGCCTTCGTCCCCGATCTTGCGGCCGGCGGCATGATATCCGGCACGCTCTCGGCAGCAGGAACACCCGCTGCACCCAAGGCCGATTTCAAGCTCGACTGGGCGGATGCCGCAACCAGCCACACCAGAAGCGCGCATCTTTCCGGCCTCGCGCTTGCCGCATCGGGACACCTCGTCGACAACAAGCTCGCCTTTAACGCCAATCTTGGCGGCAAGGACGGCCTCTCGCTGAATGCCGCGGGCAATGTGGCGATATCGGGCGCCTCGGTCCGCAACCTCGACGTCAAGGCCGATCTCGTCAATCTGCCAGCAGCCCTTGCCAACGGCTTTGTTCCGGGTCTTGCCGCGGAGGGCATGGTGTCGGGAACGGCATCCGCCTCAGGCGCGCTGCCAAGACCCGCCGTCGATTTCAAGCTCGACTGGAAGAACGCCGCCACCGCGCAGACCAGGAGCAGCGGCTTATCGGGTTTGAGCGCCGTGGCCTCCGGCAAGTTCGCCAATGACAGGGTCGCTTTCGATGCCAGCCTTGCCGGCAAGGAGGGCATGTTGGCCAAGGCGGCGGGTGGCTTGACGATCGCGGGAACGGCCATCCGCGACCTTTCGATCAATGCCGACATTCCGGCGCTGCCGGCAAATATCGCCAATGCCTTTGTTCCCGGCCTTGGTGCTGAAGGCACACTGTCGGCGAGCGCCCAGACATCGGGAACGCCGGCAGACCCGATCGTCGATTTCAAGCTCAACTGGAAAGATGCCGCGACCAGCCACACCAAGGCCGCCGGCCTCTCCCGGCTTGCCTTGGCGGCGACGGGAAAATATGCCGGCGACCGACTGGATTTCGATGCCGACCTCAGCGGCGGCGGCGGCATTTCGCTGAAGGCCGCCGGTAATTTGTCCATTGCAGGCACAACGATCCGATCGATCGACGTCACCGCGAACGCTGCCAATGTTCCGGCCGCCATCGCCAACGGCTTTGTTCCGGGCATCGGAGCCGAGGGTACCATCTCGGCGACGGCCAAAGCGACGGGCACGCTGTCCTCACCCGCCGTCGATTTCAAGGTCGACTGGAAGAATGCCGCGACGAGCCAGACGAAAGGCGCCGGTCTTTCGCCGTTCAGCATCGGGGCATCCGGCAAGCTTGCCGACAACAGGCTGACGGTCGACACCAGCCTGGCCGGCGACGCCGGCATGTCGCTGAAGGGCGGCGGCAGCGTGGTGATATCGGGCAACCGCGCCATCGACATGCGCTTCAACGGCAATGTTCCTTTCGCCGTGCTTGGCGCGCCGCTCGCACAGCAGGGCTTTGTCGCCGACGGCGTCGCCAACGTCGATCTTAAGATTGGCGGAACGGCCGCAGCACCCATCATCAACGGCACTGTCTCGACATCAGGGGCCAAGCTCGTCGACGTCAGGCGCAATCTTGCCATCAACAATGTCGCAGCCATCGTCACCTTCAATGGCAACCAGGCCGTCATCTCGCGCCTCAGCGGCAATCTTGGCGGCGGCGGCACGATTTCGGCAAGCGGCACCATCGGCATCCAGCCCGCCGGCGGCTTTCCCGCCGACATTTCGATCAAGCTCGACAAGGCCGTCTATGTCGACGGAACGCTCGTCGTCTCCACCGTCAACGGGGCAGTCGGCCTGCGCGGGCCGATCATGAGCGCGACGCTGAGCGGTAAGCTGCGGCTGGACAAGACCTCGATCACCGTCCCGGAGAGATTGCCGACCTCGCTGCGTGAAATCGACATCCGGCATAAGAATGCACCGCGAGCAGTGCTGGCGCAGCTGCGCGATGAAGGCAAGCAAAAGCCGGGCGAAAAGTCCTCCGTTATCACGCTCGACCTCGAAATCGATGCGCCCTCGCAGATCTTCGTGCGCGGCCGCGGCATCGATGCCGAGCTTGGAGGCCGCGTGACGATCCGCGGAACGGCGGCAGCACCCATCGTCACCGGCGGCTTTACGATGCGCCGCGGACGGCTGACCATTCTCAATCGCCGCCTCAATTTCTCCGACAAGAGCAAAATCACCTTTGCCGGCGACCTGACGCCAGCGCTCGACATGGAAGCGACCTCCACCTCCGGCACGACGACCCTGACGGTCGATGTCTCAGGCCTTGCCACCGATCCTTCGATCACCTTTTCCTCTTCGCCCCAGCTGCCGCAGGACGAGGTGCTGGCGCAGCTGATCTTCGGCCAGTCGATGTCGAAGCTGTCGCCGGTGCAGATCGCCCAGCTCGCCGACGCGGTCAGCCAGCTGGCCGGCAACCGCTCCACTTCGCTTTTCGAGGGTCTGCGCAACCAGCTCGGCGTTGACGATTTCGACGTCAGCACCGACGAGAAGGGCCAGACGAGTGTCAGCGTCGGCCGTTATCTCAACGACCGTACCTATTTCGAATTGCAGCAGGGCGGCTCGGCCGGCGCCAAGGCCATCATCAATCTCGATGTCGGCCGCGGTGTCAAATTGCGGGGAGCCGCCGGCGGCAATGGCGCCGGCGAAGCAGGCATCGTCTATGAACGGGAATATTGAAGCGGCTTAGAAACCCGTCTTGCTCGTTTTGAGAAGAATGTTGGTCTCGGTCGAATTGATGCCGTTGATCAACCTGATTCGACGCAGCGTCTCGTCAAAGGCGGCAAGATCGCGGTCCTCCAGCTCGGCGACGAAATCCCATTTGCCGTTGGTGCTGTGAAGCGCGCGCACCTGCGGCAGGCCCCTGAGCTGATCGGCCACCCTGTCGGCGAGCTTGCCGAGCACCTCGATCATGACGATAGCGCGCACGCCGGCGGATCGCGTCTCGTGACTGGTGCGGATGGTGAAGCCGACGATGGTGCCGCTGACGACCAGCCGGTCGATACGGGCGGCGACCGTTGCCCGCGATGCACCGGTCATCGCCGCCAGCGACGAGACGGACATGCGGGCATTGTGGCGAAGGGCACTCAGAAGTTCGGTATCGAGATCGTCCACGTCGAACACTTTGTCAAAATAGCTTTACCAATCTGCGCAATCATAATCCATTTCTGGCACTTTTCCATCTTTTTGCCGCCAGCCCTTTATCCCACTATCGGCCGAAACAGGCCTCAACACGGAGCCATCGAATGAATGCGCAATCGCGATCTGTCACCCTCATCGGCGCACCCTTGGAAGAAGGTTCGGGTCGCAGAGGCGCCGCCATGGGGCCGGCGGCGCTGCGGATTGCCGGCGTCGACCAGACCCTAATTGATCTCGGCCACGACGTCGCCGATATCGGCGATCTCTCCATCGTGCCCGCGATGGATCTGCCGAATCATCCGAAAGCCCACAATCTGAGGATCGTCGGTGCCTTCACCCGCGCATTGGAAAGCAGCGTCTATGACGTCGCCGCCGCCGGCCGCTTTCCGCTGATTCTCGGCGGCGATCACAGCCTGTCGATGGGCAGCGTCTCCGGCATGGCGCGTTATGCCGCCAGCAAGGAGCGCCCGCTCTTCGTGCTCTGGCTCGATGCCCATGCCGATTTCAACTCTCCGGCCACGTCGCCCTCCGGCAATATGCACGGCATGCCCGTTGCCTTCTTCTGCGGCGAGGCGGAGTTCGCCGAAATCCTCCCGAAGGACCGGCCCTTCGTCGACCCGAAGAATGTCTTCCAGGTCGGTATCCGTTCGGTCGATGCGCGCGAGCGCGAGGAAATCCATGAACACGGCGTCAACGTTTTCGATATGCGCGCCATCGACGAGCAGGGCATCGGCGCTATCATGCGGGAGATTCTCGCTGCTGTCGCCAAGGCCAACGGCCTGCTGCATGTCAGCCTCGATCTCGATTTCCTCGATCCCGACATCGCCCCCGGCGTCGGTACGACGGTGCCCGGCGGTGCGACCTTACGCGAGGCGCATCTTGTCATGGAAATGCTTTCGGACAGCGGCCTCGTCTCGTCGCTCGATCTCGTCGAGCTCAATCCGTTTCTCGATGATCGCGGCAAAAGCGCCCGCATCCTGGTGGAACTGACGGCAAGCCTGTTCGGCCGCCGCATCTTCGATCGTCCGACACGTGCCGCATAGACAAGGCTGAGGGAGAAGCGCCATGAACACTTCGGAAAAACTGATCGCCACGGAACAGCGGCTCGGCGCTCACAACTATAAGCCGCTCGACGTGGTGCTCACGCGCGGCGAAGGCGTGTATGTCTGGGATACCGACGGCAACCGTTATCTCGATTGCCTCTCGGCCTATTCTGCCGTCAATCAGGGCCATTGCCACCCGAAAATCCTCGCCGCAATGGTCGAGCAGGCCGGCAGATTGACGCTCACCTCCCGCGCCTTCCGCAACGACCAGCTCGCCCATCTCTACGAGGAGCTTGCCGCACTTACGGGCTCGCACAAGATCCTGCCGATGAATTCCGGCGCTGAAGCGGTGGAGACCGCCATCAAGGCGGTGCGCAAGTGGGGTTATGAGGTCAAGGGCGTACCTGAAGGCAAGGCGGAGATCATCGTCTGCGCCGACAATTTCCATGGTCGCACGCTGAGCATCATCAGTTTCTCCACAGATCCCGACGCCCGCACTGGCTTCGGCCCCTACACGCCTGGCTTCCGCATCATTCCCTTCGGCGATGCCGAGGCATTCGAGGCCGCGATCAACGGCAATACCGTGGCAGCCCTGATCGAGCCGATTCAGGGCGAAGCCGGCGTTATCATCCCGCCGGCCGGTTACTTTACCCGTATCCGGGAACTCTGCACTGATAACAACGTGACTCTGATCCTCGATGAGATCCAGACCGGCCTCGGCCGCACCGGCAAGCTGCTGGCCGAGGAGCACGAAAGCATAGAGGCCGATGTCACGCTGATCGGCAAGGCGCTTTCCGGCGGCTTCTATCCCGTATCCGCCGTCCTTTCCAATTCCGAGGTGCTGGGCGTGCTGAAGCCCGGCCAGCACGGCTCGACCTTCGGCGGCAATCCGCTCGCCTGCGCGGTGGCGCGCACGGCCCTCAAGGTGCTCGTGGAGGAAGGCATGATCGACAATGCCGCCGCGATGGGTGATTATTTCATCGAAGGCTTGAGGTCGATCCGCTCCAACATTGTCAGGGAGGTGCGCGGTCGTGGCCTGATGATGGCGATCGAGCTGGAGCCCGAAGCCGGCGGCGCGCGGCAATATTGCCATGCGCTGAAGGAGCGCGGCCTTCTCGCCAAGGACACCCATGACCACACGATCCGCCTCGCTCCGCCACTTGTTATAACGAGGGAGCAGGTCGATTGGGCCGTCTCGCGGATCGAAAAAACGATCGGCTGAAATAGATCGGGGCGGAAAAGCTTCACGCTTCCATTCCCGATTTAGATTTGGGCAACACTCTTCCGTTAATGTCGTTGCTAACCGTAACGATGCTTTGCCAAGTGCAAAGTCATCGCGTGGTGTGAAGGCAAAGCTCGTTGGCGCCAATGGTGGCGCACCCGCTTCTGCTTTGGCTTACGACAGTTGGGAAGAATTCTAATGGCCACGATCAATTCCACTAGCTTCAGCGGCGATACGCTCGAGATCATTGCCTTCCGCCTGCATGATCAGGAATTTTGCGTCAAGACTACGACCATTCGCGAAATCCGCGGCTGGGCGCCTTCGACGCCGATCCCGCATTCGCCGGCCGATGTCATCGGAGTCATGAACCTGCGCGGTTCGGTGATCCCGATCATTGATCTCGCCTATAAGCTCGGCATGAAGAGCACCGTTGCCAACGAACGCAGCGCCATCGTGGTCGCGGAAGTTCACAGCATGGTCATCGGCATGCTCGTCGACCGCGTCTCGGACATTCTCACCATCTCGTCGAGCCAGGTCCAGCCGGTGCCCGAGGTGACCGCCTCCTTCGACCGCGCTTTCTGCGAAGGCATCATCGCTTCGGAAAACGGCATGATCTGCTTCCTGAACCTCGCGAAGATGTTCAAGGAAAACGAGACGGATGAACTGGCCGCCTGATCTGCCAGAACAATGGGATATCGGAAAACCGCCGCTCTTGGCGGTTTTTTATTGCTTGCCATCGGAAATCTAGACTTGCTTGTCTGGTCGTGATCATCGTGCTCTTGGCGGCGGGCGGCGTTATTTTCCGGCGCGCAAAGGACGCTGTAACACTTCGAACTTCGTATATTTTAAATCGATTAAATTTCATGACGTATGCAGTGGCGCATGACCAGGCAGCTTGCTGCTGCCTCCCCTCCGGCAGATGCCACTTTGGATTACCGGACCTGGTTTGCCTCCGCCTCCGGCTTGCGGATCATGGGAGCGGCCTGAAGCACGAGTGCATCCAGACCGTTCTCCTCTTTCTCGAGAATTTCAAACAATTGCCGCCGCATGCGCGGCTCCCAGAATTTGTTGATGTGCGTGGCGACCCCTTGCGCGGCCTCGTTTTGCGGCTGGCTCTTGAAAAAGGTGGCGATCTGATTTGCCATATAGACAAGCTTGGTTTTGGTATCATGCGACATCGGCGATGCTTCCGGGCAAGATGCGGTGCGGGTGTGTGAAAATCTCGAAATCCTCGCCGCGCACCAGCGCGACGAGCGTCATGCCGGCCTCTTCGGCCGTGCGGATGGCAAGGGCTGTCGGCGCTGAAATGGCGATGAGCGTGGGGCTGCCGAGGATCGCCGCCTTCTGCACCATCTCGACCGACAGCCGGCTGGTGACGACGACCGCGCCGTTTCCGCCGCTTTCGTCGGCGCGGATGACGGCGCCGCAGAGTTTGTCCAGCGCGTTGTGGCGGCCAACATCTTCACGGACCGCAATGAGCCCGCCGCCGGGAAGATAGAATCCAGCGCCATGTACGGCCCGCGTCTGCCGATGCAGCGGCTGCGCCTCGTTCAGAAGCGAAACGGCCCGAACGATATCCGCGTGAGACAGCGTCAACGGCGATGTCGAGACGTTGGGCACCGGCCGCACTGCCTGTTCGATCGATTCGATGCCGCAGAGCCCGCAGCCGACCGGGCCGGCCATGCTGCGGCGGCGCGCCCGCAGCCGATCGGCGACGTCGTCGGCAAGGCTGACCTGCACGTCAACACCCTGCTCGCCCTCGACGATCTCGATGGCGGATATCTCCGCCGGCTTGGCGATAATTCCTTCCGTCAGGCTGAAGCCGACGGCGAAATCCTCAAGATCCGCGGGTGTCGCCATCATCACCGCATGCGAACTGCCGCCATAGGAAAAGGCGATCGGCACTTCCTCGGGCACCATGCGCGAACCGCTGTGCATGACGCCGTTGCGGCGGGCGGTTTCGGGAGCACGGGCGGTGGTGGCGAAAGTCACCACAGACGCCTCCTCTTCTCCCCTAGGAGAGGAAGGAGGATCTTGCCGACAACGCCAAATCGCCCCTGCATCGTCACTCCGCCGCTTCGAGCTTGCCGGCGATGCGGCGCGATTGCCGCGCCTGCTCGTCATATTCGAGCTGCCAGTCGCTCGGCCCGTTCGACGGCGAGACCTGCACCGCCGTCACCTTGTATTCCGGGCAGTTGGTCGCCCAGTCGGAAAAGTCGGTGGTGACGACGTTGGCCTGCGTATTGGGGTGATGGAAGGTCGTATAGACGACGCCCGGCGCGACACGATCGGTGATCAGCGCCCGGAGCGTGGTGTCGCCGGAGCGGCTGGCGAGCTTCACCCAGTCGCCATCGCGGACGCCGCGCTGTTCGGCATCGTGCGGGTGGATCTCCAGCCGGTCTTCCGCGTGCCAGACGACATTCTCCGTCCGCCGGGTCTGCGCTCCGACATTATACTGGCTGAGAATGCGGCCAGTGGTGAGCAGCAGCGGGAAGCGCGGGCCGGTGCGTTCGTCGGTCGCCACATATTCAGTGCGGATGAACTTGCCCTTGCCGCGCACGAAACCGTTGACATGCATGATCGGCGACCCGAGCGGGTTCTTCTCGTCGCAGGGCCACTGCACCGAACCCATCTTGTCGAGGTAATCGTAGGAAACAAGCGCGAAACTCGGCGTCGTCGCGGCAATTTCATCCATGATCTCCGACGGATGGGCATAATTCCAGTCGAGTCCCATGGTATGGGCAAGCTTCTGCGTCACCTCCCAGTCGCCATAGCCGTTGCGCGGCGTCATCACTTTGCGAACGCGGTTGATGCGCCGCTCGGCATTGGTGAAGGTGCCGTCTTTCTCGAGGAAGGTCGAGCCCGGCAGGAAGACATGGGCGTAGTTGGCAGTCTCGTTGAGGAACAGGTCCTGCACGACGACGCATTCCATCGCCGCCAGCCCGGCGGCGACATGTTTCGTATCGGGATCGGACTGGAGAATGTCCTCGCCCTGGACGTACAGGCCCTTGAACGAGCCGTCGACCGCCGCATCCAGCATGTTCGGAATGCGCAGACCCGGCTCGTCGCTGAGCTTCACACCCCATAGCTTCTCGAAGATATCGCGCGTCGCATCGTCGGAAATATGCCGGTAGCCGGGCAACTCGTGCGGGAAAGAGCCCATGTCGCAGGAGCCCTGCACATTGTTCTGGCCGCGCAGCGGATTTACGCCCACGCCCGGGCGGCCGATATTGCCGGTCGCCATCGCCAGGTTGGCGATCGCAATCACCGTGGTCGAACCCTGGCTGTGTTCGGTGACACCGAGGCCGTAATAGATCGCACCATTGCCGCCCTTGGCATAGAGCCTTGCCGCACCGCGCAGGTCCGCCGCCGGAACGCCGGTGAAAGCCTCCGTCTGTTCGGGACTATGCTGCGGCTCAGCGACGAAAGCCGCCCAGTCCTCGAATTCCGACCAGTCGCAGCGCTCGCGGATGAATGCCTCGTCGTAGAGCCCTTCGGTGACGATCACATGTGCCAGCGCCGTCATCACTGCGACATTGGTGCCCGGCTTCAGCGGCAGGTGGTAGGAAGCCTCGACATGTGGCGACCGGACGATATCGGTGCGGCGCGGATCGATGACGATGAGCTTCGCCCCCTGGCGCAGCCGCTTCTTCAGCCGCGACCCGAACACCGGATGGCCGTCCGTCGGGTTGGCGCCGATGATGACGACGACATCGGATTGTTCGACACTGTCGAAATTCTGCGTGCCGGCCGAGGTCCCGAATGTCTGGCCGAGACCGTAGCCGGTCGGCGAGTGGCAGACGCGGGCGCAGGTATCGACATTGTTGTTGCCGAAACCGGCGCGGACCAGCTTCTGCACCAGATAGGTTTCCTCATTGGTGCAGCGCGAGGAGGTGATGCCGCCGATCGCGTCGCGGCCATACTGATATTGGATGCGGCGGAACTCCGACGCCACATGCGCGAAGGCCTCGTCCCAGCTCACCTCCCGCCAGGGATCGCTGACCTTTTCGCGGATCATCGGGTTGAGGATGCGGTCTTTGTGAGTGGAATAACCGTAGGCGAAGCGGCCCTTGACGCACGAATGCCCGCGATTGGCCTGTCCGTCCTTCCACGGCACCATCCGCACCAGTTCCTCGCCGCGCATCTCCGCCTTGAAGGAGCAGCCGACGCCGCAATAGGCGCAGGTGGTGACGGCCGAATGCTCCGGCTGGCCGATCTCTATCACCGATTTCTCCGTCAGCGTCGCCGTCGGACAGGCCTGGACGCAGGCGCCGCAGGAAACGCATTCGGAATCCATGAAATTCTCATGCATGCCGGGTGACACGCGGGAACCGAAACCGCGCCCCTCGATCGCCAGCGCGAAAGTGCCCTGCACTTCCTCGCAGGCGCGTACGCAGAGCGAACAGACGATGCATTTCGAGGGATCATAGGTGAAATAGGGATTGGACTCGTCCTTCGGCATCCATTTCAGATTGATGTCGCCGTTGCTGCGCGCCTTGACGTGATTGTCGCCCTCATAGCCGTAGCGCACGTCGCGCAGGCCGACAGCGCCGGCCATATCCTGCAACTGGCAATCGCCATTGGCAGCGCAGGTGAGACAGTCGAGCGGATGATCGGAAATATAAAGCTCCATCACGCCGCGGCGGATATCCTTCAATCGTCCCGTCTGCGTGTGCACCACCATGTTTGCCGCCACCGGCGTCGTGCAGGAGGCTGGCGTGCCGGCGCGGCCCTCGATCTCGACGAGACAGAGCCGGCAGGAGCCGAAGGCATCGACCATGTCAGTAGCGCAGAGCTTCGGCACCTCGATACCGGCTTCCATCGATGCGCGCATGATGGAGGTGCCCTCCGGCACGCTGATCTGCTGCCCATCAATGGTGAGCCTCACCATGGTTTCGGATTTCGAAGCGGGAGTGCCGTAGTCGATTTCATGGATGAGAGACATGGTCGGCCTCCTGTACGGAAATGGAATTGAGCAAGTCACGGCATGCGACTGTAGCTTGGAAGATCATCACTCAGCCGCCTCCACGACCGGCGCCGGCGCGAAATCTTCCGGGAAATGCGTCATGGCGCTCACCACGGGATAGGGCGTGAAACCGCCGAGCGCACAGAGCGACCCGAATTTCATGGTATTGCAGAGATCGCCAAGCAGCACCCGGTTCTTCTCCGGCTCGATGCCGCGCGCGATTTTGTCGACCGTCTCGACGCCGCGGGTCGAACCGATGCGGCAGGGCGTGCATTTGCCGCAGCTTTCGACGGCACAGAATTCCATGGCGAAACGCGCCTGCTTCAGCATATCGGCCGTGTCGTCGAAGACAACGACGCCGGCGTGGCCGATGAGCCCGTCCTTGGCGGCGAAGGTTTCGTAGTCGAAAGGCGTATCGAACAGAGCCCGCGGGAAATAGGCGCCCAATGGTCCGCCGACCTGCACGGCCTTGACCGGTCGGCCGGTCCTCGTGCCGCCGCCGATCCTGTCGACGATCTCGCCGAGCGAAAGACCGAAGGCGGTCTCATAGAGGCCGCCATATCTGACATTGCCGGCGATCTGCAGCGGAATGGTGCCGCGCGAGCGGCCCATACCGAAATCGCGGTAGAAGGCGGCCCCCTTCTCCAGGATGACAGGCACCGAGGCAAGTGAGATCACATTGTTGATGACGGTCGGACAGTCGAACAAGCCCTTATGCGCCGGCAGCGGCGGCTTGGCGCGCACGATGCCGCGCTTGCCTTCCAGACTGTTCAAGAGAGCCGTTTCCTCACCGCAGACATAGGCGCCGGCGCCGGTGCGCACCTCGATATCGAAGGCGCGACCCGAACCAAGCACTGACGGCCCGAGAATGCCGGCCTGCCGGGCAATGCCGATGGCCTCGCTCATCACGGCGATCGCATGCGGATATTCCGAACGGGTATAGACGAACCCCTTCGTGGCGCCGGTCGCAAGCCCTGCAATCGCCATGCCCTCGATCAGCACGAAGGGATCGCCCTCCATGATCATCCTGTCGGCGAAGGTGCCGCTATCACCTTCGTCGGCGTTGCAGACGATATATTTGCGTTCGCCGCTGGCATCGAGAACCGTCTTCCACTTGATGCCCGTGGGAAAACCGGCACCGCCGCGTCCGCGCAGGCCGGAATCCGTGACTTCCTTGACGATTTCGACAGGCGTCATCAAAACGGCGCGGCGAAGGCCGGCAAGGCCGCCATGCGCCTCATAATCGCCAAGCGAAAGCGGGTCGGTGATGCCACAGCGGGCGAAGGTCAGGCGGGTCTGTTCCTTCAGGAAGGGGAGGTCTTCAACCCCCCCGAGACAGAGCGGGTGGCCGCCGCCGTTCATCATTCCGGCGTCAAACAGAGCAGGCACATCCCTTGCCTTCACCGGCCCGTAGCCGATGCGCCTGCCGGCGGCCTCGACCTCGACCAGCGGTTCCAGCCAGAACATTCCGCGCGAGCCGTTGCGCACGATCTCTGCATCGAAGCCGCGGGCGGCGATCTCCTGGGCAATCGCCTTTGCCACCTTTTCGGCCCCGAGCGCCAGCGCAGCGGCATCGCGCGGAACATAGATCTTGACTGTCATCGACGTGCCTCCGCAACGAGTTCCGCCACCAGCTGATCGTCGAGCCGGCCATAAACCTCGCCGTCGAGCATCGCCGACGGGGCGCAGGCACAAAGGCCGAGACAGTAGACCGGCTCCAGCGTCACGGCGCCGTCGAGCGTCGTCTGATGAAAATCGATGCCCAGCAGCGCCTTGACGCGTTCAGCCAACGCATCGCCGCCCGTCGACTGACAGGCCTCGGCGCGACAGAGCTTCAGCACGTGGCGGCCGGCGGGATGGTCGCGATAATCGTGATAGAATGTCATCACCCCGTGCACTTCGGCGCGCGAGAGGTTCAATTCCTCCGCAATCACAGGCAGGGCTTCCTGCGGCACATAACCGAATTCTCGCTGAACCTCGTGCAGAATGGGAAGCAGCGGTCCCTCAAGGAAGCGCAGGTCGGCGACGATGGTCCGTGTACGCGCTGCGATATCGCCTCCGGCGATATGAATGGTCATCAGGCAGCCCTCCCGGCGGCTTGCTCGTTTCGGGATGGCAGGCCTCCCCAGCCGAGCGCCATCGTGCAGACAACATCTCAGGGAAGCCGATGACGATCAATAAAGCTATCTCGTGGAATGATAGGTTTTTTCTATCAAAGCTCCTCATCCCGCACGAGCACTCTCGCTTCGTGCAATAGGGCCGAAACGAGCGGGGTGAAGGGCTCGCGATAAGGCGCGACAAGACCGACCAGATGATGCGCCTCAGGCTCGACGATCGGAATCATCCGGATTTCCACGGGAAAACCAAAGGATTTCGCGACGTTGCGCGGCATGATGCTCGCCCAGCGACCGGTCCTGACATGCGAGAACAGCACGATCATCGAATTGGATTCGAGCGTCGGATGCACCGTGGCGCCGGCTTCCGTCAGATGCCGGTTGATGATGCGGCGGTTCTGCATGTCAGCTGTCAATAGACAAAGCCGAAGATCGCCGACTTCCCGCCAAGTCACGTTGTCGCGATCGGAAAGCGGGCTGCCTGCGGCCGTGATCAGATTGTAGCGCTCGGCATAGAGGGGCACGGTCGTAACGCGGCCAAGCGGTTCATTTTCTAGGTAGGTGATGCCGGCCTCGATTTCGAGATTTTCCAGCATGCTCAGCACCTGCAGCGAGTTCCGCGAGACGATCGAGAAGGTCACTCCGGGATGTCGTTCCTGAAAGGGCGTAGTGATGCGCGAAAGCATGGCGAGCGCGGTCGGAATGGCAGCGAGGCGGATGTGGCCGGAAAGACCACGGCGGGCGGCGCGCATTTCCTCGCGCATGGTGCGGGCGTCGCCGACGATGCGCCGCGCCCATTCAAGCACCCGCTGCCCCTCCGGCGTCAGCCCTTGAAAACGCGAGCCGCGCTGCACCAGCATGACACCAAGCTGGTCTTCAAGCTGCCGGATGGCGGCCGAAAGTGTCGGTTGCGAGATCCCGCACTCCTCGGCGGCGCGGCCGAAATGCTTTTCGTTGGCAAGGGCGATGAAAAATTCCAGCTTGTCGATCATCCGGTCTCCCGATCCGGCGCGAAATCATCCGGATCAGCCTATCTTCGACGCAGCAACCGTGCTCCGCAAGGGCGGGTGCTAATTGTTTTCTGCAGGAAAAAGATCGAACAGCGATTCGAGGAAGGCAAGCACGCTCGTATTGCCGATACGGTAATAGACGAGCCTGCCCTGACGGCGCGTATTGACAAGGCCTTCGAGCCTCAAACGCGCGAGCTGCTGCGAGACCATCGCCTGCTGAATGCCGAGGATATTTTCGATTTCACCCACCGTCCGCTCCTCGGTCGCGAGTATGCAAAGAATTAGAAGTCGGGTCTGGTGCGCCAGCGCCTTCAGCAGATCGCTCGCCTCACGAGCGTTTCCAGCGAGTTTGTGCAATTCCTGACCGGACATTCCCGGCTCGGGCTTGGGCAATGGCATTCGACATCTCGGAAGGGAAGCGAAAAGGCAGATCAGCCCAATAGCATATTCGCACACGCGAATTTGCCAAAAGTGATCAAATGTCAAAAAAGGTCTAACTAAATCAGCAGATAAGCTGGCCGCCATTGATCTCGAGGACCTGGCCGGTAATGTATCCGGAGAGGGAGGGTGCCGCCAGGAACAGATAGGCCGGAGCGCAATCCTCCGCTGTGCCCAGCCGCTGCAAGGGAATAGACTTTCTCGTCTGCTCCAGCTTTTCGCGGGAAGAATAGCGCTCATGGAAATCCGTCTCGATCGTTCCGGGCGAGACACAATTGACGCGGATGCCATCCGGCGCAAGCTCGCGGGCAAGCGCCTTGGAATAGGTTGAAATGAAGGCTTTCGAGGCGGAATAGATCGAAGAACCGGGGCTGCCGCCGGTCAGCGCGGAAATTGAAACGGTGTTGACGATGGCAGCGCCTTCCGCCGCCTTCAATGCCGGTAGCAACGCACGCGTCAGCGCCACCACCGACGTCTGGTTCAAACGCACGATCGCCTCATAATCTGCGTCGGTCAGTGTGGCAGCCGGAAAACGGCCGAGCATGGTGCCGGCGTTATTGACGAGCACATGCACCTTGTCGAAGAAGGCGAGCGCATTTTCGGCAAATTGCGCAGCGCCGCCAACGGCGGTGAAATCGGCGTGCAGCAACAGCGCCCGTCTTTCGGATTCAGCCGTCAGCAGAAAATCCGGCAGCTCGCGTCCCGGTTTGCGCCCGATATGGACGATCACCTTTGCGCCGCAGTCCAAGAACTGCCGGGCCACTTCGAGGCCGATGCCCCGCCCGGCGCCGGTCACGATGACATTGCGATTCTCGAATAGTCTCGGATGGAACACGAAGCCGTCCTCCTCGCGGACAATGCCGCCTGTTGCGCCATTCGCCCTTAACATATGAGCGCGCCGGCCGAAAGAAAGGCGGCATCATCTTTCCGCCAGAGGCTAGAGCTTTTCCCTGAAAGCTCATATGTCGATTTCGGTCTCCAGCAGCCGTGCGCCTGGCCCCTCCTCGCCGAGCCGATCGAAGGGATTGCGCAACGGACAGCTTTCGATCGACAGGCAGCCGCAGCCGATGC
Source organism: Rhizobium sp. NLR10b (assembly GCF_019685435.1). Classification (NCBI taxonomy): domain Bacteria; kingdom Pseudomonadati; phylum Pseudomonadota; class Alphaproteobacteria; order Hyphomicrobiales; family Rhizobiaceae; genus Rhizobium; species Rhizobium sp. NLR10b. The sequence continues at coordinate 21,603 of NZ_JABDWV010000006.1, forward strand.
AGCCGGTCAGGCGGTCTCGCAGCAGGCTCAGCCGCCTGATTCGCGCGTCGAGTTCATCCTTCCAGCGCGCCGACAGCGTCTGCCAGTCGGCAACCGTCGGCGTGCGTCCCTGCGGCAGGGAGGCAAATGCCGTCTGGATTTCCGAAAGCGGTATGCCAACACGTTGCGCCACCTTGATGATGCCGAGCCGGCGAAGCACATCGCGTCCGTATCGCCGCTGATTGCCGCGCGTGCGGATACTCGAAATCAGCCCCTTGGCTTCGTAGAAATGCAGTGCCGAGACGGCAAGACCACTGCGTTGCGCCACTTCGCCGACTGTCAGAAGCCTGCCGAGCGGCGTCGCAGAAATCCTATTCATCGCCCATTGACCTCAATATTAGTTGAGGTTTTATAACCCCTGCTCCCCCGGCCGTAAAGCGCGAGGGCGCAGGAAGGAGCGACAGCGAGATCATCCGGTCGATACGAAGCTGAAATGATGGCATCGGCGCTTGTCCGCCCTGGTACCGATCGCCCCTGCCGATATAGCCGCCCGAGAGGCGAGCGCTCGGGTTCCGTTCCCGGCAGGTACGGAACCTCGGAAAACACCCGGACAGGACCTCGTCCGGGTGTTTTTTCATCTGCGCCCCGTCCCGGCCGGCCGGACGGGTTTGTAATTTTGCGGTTGCGGCAACAAAACCCCGATGATAGTTTTCGCCGAATGACAGGGGAGCTCTGTATCGCCGGGGCTGAGATGCGAGGCGCAAGCCTCCGGACCCTTCTAAGCTGATCTGGGTAATGCCAGCGGAGCGAGGTCCAAATGTGTTCCGGCGCGCAAGTGTCACTCTACCCGACGTCCGGCAATTCCGCCGGCATCCCTCTCGATGCCGTCAAGGCAACCGCCCCCAATCGCGGTAGGCTGCGCATCGAGACCGATGTCCTCGACAGGTTTGCGCTAACGGCCAGACGAAAGCCTGAAATCGAACGCCGATGACATCGCCACGACCATCGGATTCGCGCCTTGCGACGCTCTGTCTCGCCGTGTACCGGGCAATGCCCGCCTTGCTCGCAGGCTTTGCCTTTCTGGCGGCATGGGAACTCTATGTGGATCTTTCCGGCATCAAACCGTCCATTCTGCCGGCGCCTTCGCGTATTCTTATCCAGGGCTGGCTGAACCGAGAGGGGCTGATATCAAACACCTGGCCGACGCTCGGCGCGACACTCGGCGGCTTCGCCCTGTCGCTCGCCTTCGCCTTCGCCTCTTCGATCCTGATGGATTTCATGCCCTTCATGCGTCGGGCACTGCTGCCGATCTTCATCGCCAGCCAGACTCTGCCGCTGGTGGCGATCGCACCCCTCGTCGTTCTCTGGTTCGGTTTCGGCCTTTTGCCGAAGATATTGCTGGTGGCGCTCGTCACTTTCTTTCCGCTGCTCGTTGCCCTGCTTCAGGGTTATGAGGCGACCGATCGCGACATCGCCGAGCTCTTGAATTCGATGAAGGCGAGTCGCTGGCGCATTTTCCGCCTGGCGCGGCTTCCCTCGTCGCTGCCCTATTTCTTCGCCGGCCTTCGAATCTCGATCACCTATGCCGTCGTCGGCGCGATCTTTGCCGAATATGCCGGCGCTGCAAGCGGCCTCGGCATTTATATCCTCAACGCCAAGAACAATTTCCGTCCCGATCTCGTGCTCGCCGCCGTGATCGTCAGCGCTGTGTTGACGCTCTGCCTCTTCGCGCTGACGGTGGTTATCCAGCGTTTCGTCATGCCCTGGCAGCCATCCAAGGAACGGCGCCGATGACCGGTCAGATGCTTGAGCTGCGCAACATCTCGAAGTCCTTCGACGGCATGAAGGTCCTGGACGACATTTCGCTCGCGGTCGCAAACGGCGAGTTCGTCTCGATCGTTGGCCCATCCGGCTCGGGAAAATCGACCGTGCTGAGACTGCTGACTCAGGCGCTGCGGCCGGATTCCGGCAACATGCTTTTCAACGGTGCGGCGCTGGAACAGACGCCGCATTCCTTTGCCTTCATGCCGCAACGCGATGCGCTGATGCCCTGGCGCCGGATCATCGACAATGCCGTGCTCGGCCTGGAAGTGAGGGGCATGAATCGGCGGGCCGCCCGCGCCGCTGTCGCGCCCCTCTTCGAGCGGTTTGGCCTGGCCGGCTTCGAGCATCACTACCCCGCCTCTCTTTCCGGCGGCATGCGCCAGCGTGCTGCACTGCTGCGCACCGTCATCCAGAAGCAGGACATGCTGCTGCTCGACGAGCCCTTCGGCGCGCTCGATGCGCTGACTCGCATCCAGATCCAGGAGTGGCTGCAAGACATGTGGACCGAACATCGCTGGACGGCGCTGCTGATCACCCACGATGTTCGCGAGGCCGTTTTCCTCTCCGACCGGATCTACGTGCTGTCTGCCCGCCCGGCCCGCGTCATCCGCGAATTCCGCGTTTCCCTGCCCCGCCCGAGAAGCATCGCTGATCTCGGTTCGCCCGCGGCCCAGGCAATCGAGACTGAAATCCTGCAAACCCTGCTTCATCCGCAAGAACAGGATGATTTCAGGCCGGTCGGCCTGCAATCTGAATCCTGTTCCAATTTAAAGAGTTAGAGCACGATGTCGTCCGAAAACCGCTCACACTTTTCGGGATCCTGCTCTAATAGACCTGAGGAGGTCACCATGCTGCTTCTCACCCGTCGACAGACGATCCTCGCCGCTATCGCAACAAGCCTCGCCGGCCGCGCCGCCTTCGCTCAATCGGCGCCCGCAAAGGTTCGTATCGCGCTCGACTGGACGCCCAACACCAACCACATCGGCATCTATGTCGCCAAGGCGAAAGGCTTCTACACGGCCGCCGGCCTCGATGTTGAGATTCTGCCCTTTACCGACACCAGCGCCGGCACGCTGGTGTCGAACGGGGTCGCCGACTTCGGCATCAGCAGCGAGATCGAGGCTCTCACGCAGCGCGCTGGCGGCGGTGACGTGAAGATGGTCTACGGCGTCGTCCAGACGGAAACCGCACGCCTGATCTTCAAGGGCGGGCGCGACGACATCAAGAGTCCCAGAGATCTCGACGGCAAGACCTATGGCGGCTTCGGCGGCACCTGGGAAAGCGCGCTGGTCTCAGCGATGATCCGCAATGACGGCGGCAAGGGCGACGTCAAGACCGTCACCCTTGGCACCTCCGCCTATGAGGCGCTGGACAATGGCTCGATTGACTTCACGCTGGAGATCTACACCTGGGAAGGCATCGCCGCCGAGCTGGAGAAGCGGAAGATCAGCCGCTTCCACTATTCCGATTACGGCATTCCCGACGAGCAGACGACGGTCATCGTTTCCAGCGACGCCTATCTCTCGGCCAGTCGAGAACACGCCCGCGCCTTCATCCAGGCCACACGTCAAGGCTATGTCTACTCCATCGACCATCCCGACGAAGCCTGCGAACTGCTGATATCGGGAAGCAACGGCGCACTGATGAACACGGAACTGGTAAAGGCTTCCCAGAAGGCATTGATCGAAGGCCATTTCCTGAGATCCGAGGCCGGCGTGATCGGCACCCTTGACCCGGCAAAGGCCGATGCCATCGGCGGCTTCCTGCTTGAGAACGGCATCCTGGTTGATGCGAATGGCGTCGTGCTCAGGGAGAAGCCGGACTTTTCCACCTATTACACCAACGAACTCCTCGGCTGATCCCGACCCGCCCTTGCCGACGCGGCCTTCCGCGGCAATGCTTTGAGCTTGGGCGGTTTGAGCCGAATCGAGCGGGGCGGGAACGACATGCGAGCACAGGACAAACTGGTCGGAGCCGACTTTCTGCGCGCGATGGCGTGCTTGTTGGTGCTCGCGCATCATCTCGCGCTCCGGCTGGATATGCGCAGAATTCCGGATGAATTGGCGCCGACGGCCAACGTCCTCCGCTTCGGCAATTTCGGCGTCGCCATCTTCTTCGTGCTCAGCGGCTTTCTGCTTGCCCGCCCTTTCTGGCACGCTCTCGACGCCGGCGGCGCCATGCCGAGCCTCGGGCACTACGCCATCCGCAGGTTGGCGCGCATCACTCCGGGCTTCTGGTTCGCCGCCAGCGTCGGCTTTATCCTCAGCCTGACGCTGCTTGCCCTGCCGCTGACGCCGGAGCTCGTCGTCCGCTATGTCTCGGGACTGCTGTTCATGAGCCAGTGGCATTGGCGCACGTTCTTTCCCGTCGAAGCCGATGGGCCGCTCTGGTCCATTCCCTTCGAGGTCACCAGCTATGTGCTCCTGCCGGCCGCCTTTTTCCTGCTGTTTCGCTTGCCCCTGCTGCGGCGACGTCCGTTCTTCGCCCGCGCCGTATGGCTCTGCGTCATTGCCGTCGTCCTTCTTGCCCATCTGGTAATCCTGAGGCTCTTTGCGCTCGACGATATTGGGCGCGGCTGGGCATATGGCCTGCAGGGCGGGGCGAAGGAATGGATGCCCAACTATAATCCGATCGGTTTCTTTGCCGTCTTCGCGCTCGGTGCCTTTGCCGCTGGCATCGAAGTGATGTTGTCCGCAAGGCGCTCTTCCTGGTTCGACGCCGCGGCACTCCTGGCCCTTTCGGTTGCCGCTTACCGCCTCCTCATATCACCTGGCGGCTCGGCCGAAGGTTACGGCTGGCTTGACATCCCCTATGGATTTCCAGTCTTTCCACTGGCGGTCGCAACAGCGCTCGTTTCGCTCAGCCGTGCCCAGGGCCTGGGCAGGCTGCTTGATAACGCTCCTGTCCGCTACGTCGCCAAGATCTCCTTCGGCATTTACATCTGGCAGGAGATCATCCTGACATTGATCCAGAGACTCGACCCCGGCTCGTTCGGGGCCTCCTCGGAGAACGTGGTCACCGGTTGGCTGCAATCCTGCACACTGACGGCGGCGCTCGTTTTTCTGGTGGCAAGCCTCAGTTATTATCTGTTGGAACGACCGGTAATCGATTTCGGCAATCACCTCACATCGCGCCGCCTGATCGGGCTACTCCTTTAGAAGTATAATTTCGAACGCCACTCAACTAGAGGCATTAAGGTTAACGCGAAATACTCCCATTTTTGGCGTCTTTATGCTTACCGATTTCTTATTTATAACGATGACAAACCATACGTAAGCATGTATCTGTCTCCCCGCAGTTCAGTATCGCATCTAAACTTCTGGGCTTTGAGTAATGAATGCTTTTACTTCGAAGATAAGTTCACGCTTCGATTCGTCTCAGCGTCAGAACAAAATCCGGACTCTGGTTGTAGCGAACTCCAACATTCGCCAGCCGGACAGCTTTTCTGGTGTCGAAGGCAAGGCGGCTCTGCGATTGGCCGTAAAGCGGCTGATCGACATCGTCATCGCGGCCAGCGCTCTCCTCGTGCTGGCGCCGCTTTTCCTGGCAATCGCTATTTTCATCAAACTCGACGATGGCGGCCCCGTATTCTTCCGTCAGATCCGTTGGGGCCTGAACGGCCGAAAGATCACCGTCTTCAAGTTCCGCTCGATGCACACCGACGCTTGCGATCCCAGCGGCATCCAGCAGACCGTCAAGGGCGACAGGCGGGTGACCGGCATCGGCGCTCTGCTCCGCAGGACAAACATTGACGAGCTGCCGCAACTTCTGAACGTCCTCAGGGGCGACATGTCCCTGGTCGGTCCGCGCTGCCATGCCATCAACATGCGCGCAGCCGGCAGGCTTTACGAAGAATTGGTGCCGAACTACCACCATCGCCACGTCATGCGCCCCGGCATCACCGGCCTCGCGCAGACACGGGGCTGGCGCGGACCGACGGCACGGCCGCTGCAAGCCCGGGCCCGGATCGCCTGCGATATCTATTACGTCAGGAATTTCAGCCTGCTGCTCGACCTGAAAATCCTGTTCAAGACGCTGGTCATCGAGCTACGCGGCGGTACCGGCTTCTAATGAGAGTCTGCCCGGTTCCAAGCCTCGCGCGCACAATGTGCGGCCACGAAGATGCAGTCGTAAAACAAAGAAAGCACGATAGGCGTATCAAGGGCCGCAGCGCTTTTGCGCGCGCTTTGAAGTCGCGCGGCACTGCAAGTGTCGCCTCACCGTCGTAAACCGGCAAAAGCGGCTTTGATCGCCTGCTCTCTCTTCACTTTCGTTGATGCGCTTCGATCGTCGCGCTCAAAGACGGCAGAAACAAGAAAAGCGGCCTCGCGGCCGCCTTTCATTGATGCTGTCGCTGTGATCAATCCTGCTGGACGATGCCGCTAAGATGCGTCAGTTCCAGGATAAAGTGCTCAAGCTTGGACTTGTGCTCATGATGCACGGCATCCTCGAGTTCCTTCTTGGCAGCTTCGATGCGGCGGGTCAGCTCATCCTTGTTGAGCTCTTCAACCGGAACGGCGGACTCGGCAAGCAATGTGCAGCCTGTCGGCAGGATATCGGCAAAACCACCGAACACCACATAGTCCTGCTTTCTGCCGGAGCCGGAGCGGACGCTCACGATACCCGGCTTGATCGTTGTCATGGTCGGCGCATGATGCGCCATAACCGTCATCTCGCCTTCGGTTGCGGGAATGACGACTTCGGTCACCATCTCCGACAGCAGCAGGCGCTCCGGCGAAACGAGCTCAAAGTTGAAATTGTCAGCCATCAGTGACTTACCTTCTCGGCTATGGCTTTTGCAGTTTGCAATTTGGTCCCGCAGAACGGGCAGTGCAGTATCGCCTGATCGAGATATCCGAGGCCTTCCTCGGTCTGAACCAGCCCGACAACCATCATCGTCACGCCGTTATCGGCGCGGTAGACGGTCGGCGCGGCCGGCTCTGGCAGCTCCGCCACGACTCGCTTGAGGGAGTCGCAGCAGAATATCTCGTCCTGAGCGTCGCTCATCAAGCGGCGGCGAGCTTCTTGGCCTTCTCGACGGCTTCATCGATCGAGCCGACCATATAGAATGCGGCTTCCGGCAGATTGTCGTATTCGCCGTTAACGAGGCCCTTGAAGCCCTTGATCGTGTCTTCGAGAGCAACGAGCTTGCCCGGCGAGCCGGTGAAGACTTCGGCAACGAAGAACGGCTGCGACAGGAAGCGCTCGATCTTGCGGGCACGGGCGACGGCAACCTTGTCCTCTTCGGACAGTTCATCCATGCCCAGAATGGCGATGATGTCCTGCAGGGCCTTGTATCGCTGCAGCGTCGACTGGACCTTACGGGCGACTTCGTAATGCTCTTCGCCGACGACCAACGGGTCGAGCATGCGCGAGGTGGAGTCGAGCGGGTCGACGGCCGGGTAGATGCCCTTTTCAGCAATCGAACGCGACAGAACCGTCGTTGCGTCAAGGTGGGCGAACGAGGTCGCCGGCGCCGGGTCGGTCAAGTCGTCGGCCGGAACGTAGATGGCCTGGACCGAGGTGATCGAGCCCGTGGTCGTGGTGGTGATGCGTTCCTGCATCTGACCCATGTCGGTTGCGAGCGTCGGCTGATAACCCACGGCCGAAGGAATACGGCCGAGCAGAGCCGACACTTCGGAACCCGCCTGCGTGAAACGGAAGATGTTGTCGACGAAGAACAGAACGTCCTGGCCCTGGTCGCGGAAATGTTCTGCGACGGTCAGACCGGTCAGAGCGACGCGAGCACGCGCGCCCGGCGGTTCGTTCATCTGGCCGTAAACGAGCGCAGCCTTCGAGCCCTCGCCACCGCCATGCTTGTTGACGCCTGATTCGATCATTTCGTGGTAGAGGTCGTTGCCTTCGCGGGTACGCTCACCCACGCCTGCGAAGACCGAGTAACCACCGTGCGCCTTGGCGACGTTGTTGATCAGTTCCATGATGAGAACCGTCTTGCCGACGCCGGCGCCGCCGAACAGGCCGATCTTGCCGCCCTTTGCGTAAGGGGCGAGAAGGTCGACGACCTTGATGCCGGTAACGAGGATCTGCGCTTCCGTCGACTGCTCGACGTAAGCCGGCGCGTCCTGGTGGATGGCGCGCTTGTGGGCGGTGTTGAGCGGGCCTGCTTCGTCGACCGGTTCGCCGATGACGTTCATAATGCGGCCAAGCGTCTCATCGCCGACAGGAACCGAGATCGGGGCACCGGTATCGACGACCTGCTGGCCGCGGACGAGACCCTCGCTCGAGTCCATGGCGATGGTACGGACTTCGTTTTCGCCCAGATGCTGAGCGACTTCGAGAACAAGGCGGTTGCCGTTGTTATCGGTTTCGAGCGCGTTCAGGATCGCCGGCAGTTCGCCTTCGAAAGCGACGTCGACGACGGCGCCGATAACCTGGGTGACTTTGCCGACAGAACGGGTAGCTGCCTCAGCCATTTTCTTACCCTCTTTTCCTAACTCAGAGCGCTTCCGCGCCCGAAATGATTTCAATCAGTTCCTTGGTGATCTGCGCCTGACGCTGGCGGTTGTAGCTCAGCGTCAGCTTGTTGATCATCTCACCAGCATTGCGCGTCGCATTGTCCATGGCGCTCATCTTGGCGCCCATTTCGCCCGCGACATTCTCGAGGAGAGCGCGGAAGATCTGGACCGAGATGTTGCGCGGGATCAGATCGTCGAGGATCGACGCCGGATCCGGCTCGTATTCGTAGACGGCGCCAGCATGCTCCTCATCCTCGACGACGGCTTCCGGGGCCTTGGCGGGGATGAGCTGCTGCGCGGTCGGAACCTGGCTTATCACCGACTTGAACTCGGAATAGAACAGCGTGCAGACGTCGAATTCGCCGGCCTCGAACATCTCGATGATGCGCTTGCCGATCTGGTCGGCATTCTCGAAACCGATCTTCTTGACCTCGCGCAATTCCTTGCGCTCGACAATCAGTGACGCGAATTCGCGGCGCAGAATGTCATAACCCTTCTTGCCGATCGTGAAGATCTTCACCGTCTTGCCTTCGGCGACCAATTTGCGGACATGGTCGCGGGCGAAGCGGGCAATCTGCGAGTTGAAACCGCCGCACAGGCCGCGTTCGGCCGTGCAGACCACGAGCAGGTGCACCTGGTCCTCGCCGGTGCCGGTCATCAAGACCGGCGCCCCGTCCGCATCGGTAACGGCCTTGGCGATATTCGCAAGGACCGCGTTCATACGCTGCGAGTAAGGCCGGGCGGCCTCGGCCGCCTCCTGCGCACGCCGAAGCTTCGCCGCGGCGACCATCTTCATCGCCTTGGTGATCTTCTGCGTCGCCTTGACGGAGGCGATCCGATTTTTCAGATCCTTAAGTGAAGGCATCCGTTATCCGTCCTAACCTGGCCCGATTACTGGAAAGACTTGGCGAAGCTGTCGAGAGCAGCGGTGAGCTTGCCCCTGGTGTCGTCGCTGATAGCCTTTTCCGTGCGGATTGCGTCGAGGATTGCGGAGCCTTCCGAACGCAGATAGGACAACAGGCCCTGTTCGAACTTGCCGACCGATGCGACCGGCAGCTTGTCGAGGTAACCATTGACGCCTGCGAAGATCACAGCGACCTGCTCTTCCGTCTTCAGCGGCGAGAACTGCGGCTGCTTCAGGAGCTCGGTCAGGCGAGCGCCACGGTTCAGCAGGCGCTGCGTCGCAGCGTCAAGATCCGAACCGAACTGGGCGAAGGCGGCCATTTCGCGGTACTGGGCGAGCTCGCCCTTGATCGAGCCTGCGACCTGCTTCATCGCCTTGATCTGAGCCGAGGAACCGACGCGGGAAACCGACAGGCCGACGTTCACGGCAGGACGGATACCCTGGTAGAACAGGTCGGTTTCAAGGAAGATCTGGCCGTCGGTGATCGAGATCACGTTGGTCGGAATGAAGGCCGAAACGTCGTTGCCCTGCGTTTCGATGACCGGAAGAGCGGTCAGCGAACCGGCACCCATGTCGTCGTTCATCTTCGCAGCGCGCTCGAGCAGGCGAGAGTGCAGATAGAAAACATCGCCCGGATAGGCTTCGCGGCCCGGCGGGCGACGCAGCAACAGCGACATCTGGCGGTAGGACACGGCCTGCTTCGACAGGTCGTCGTAACCAATCAGCGCATGCATGCCGTTGTCGCGGAAATATTCGCCCATGGCGCAGCCGGCAAACGGGGCCAGGTACTGCATCGGCGCCGGGTCGGAAGCGGTGGCGGCGACGATGATCGAGTATTTCAGCGCGCCGCGCTCTTCGAGCACCTTGACGAACTGGGCGACGGTCGAACGCTTCTGGCCGATAGCGACGTAAACGCAGTAAAGCTTTTCGCCCTCCGGACCATTGTCGTGAATGGCCTTCTGGTTGAGGAAGGCATCGAGAAGGATGGCGGTCTTGCCGGTCTGGCGGTCGCCGATGACGAGTTCGCGCTGGCCGCGGCCGACCGGAATCAGCGCATCGATGGCCTTGAGGCCGGTCGACATCGGCTCATGGACCGACTTGCGCGGGATGATGCCGGGAGCCTTGATGTCGACGCGCGAACGGCGCGTCGCATTGATCGGGCCTTTACCGTCGATCGGGTTGCCGAGCGCGTCGACGACACGGCCGAGCAGTTCGGGACCAACGGGAACGTCGACGATGGCACCGGTCCGCTTGACAGTGTCGCCTTCCTTGATGTCGCGGTCGTTACCGAAAATAACGACGCCGACATTGTCGGATTCAAGGTTCAGGGCCATGCCGCGGATGCCGCCGGGGAACTCGACCATTTCACCAGCCTGGACATTGTCCAGCCCGTAAACGCGAGCGATACCGTCACCGACGGAGAGAACCTGGCCGACTTCCGAGACTTCCGCCTCTTTGCCGAAATTTTTGATCTGGTCTTTGAGAATTGCGGAAATTTCCGCGGCGCGGATATCCATCAGCCAACCTCTTTCAATGCGAGCTTAAGGGTAGAGAGTTTGGTACGAAGAGACGTATCAATCTGACGGGACCCGACCTTCACGATCAGACCACCAAGAATTGACGGATCAACCGTGACGGCCATCGTCACGTCTTTGCCGGTGACGCTCTTGAGTGCCGCCTTCAATTCGGTTTCCTGCGCTTGGGAGAGCGCATGCGCCGAGGTGACCTCGGCGGAGATTTCACCGCGATTATTCGCCGCGATGAGGCGGAAGGCCCTGATCATCCCCGGCAGGGCAAACAGGCGGCGGTTGCGCGCCACGACCTTCAGAAAATTGGCGAAGAAGCCGCTGATGCCGGCTCTCTCGCTGATGGCGACAATCGCCTTCAGCTGATCTTCAGCGGAGAAAACCGGGCTTGCGACGAAGCGCTTCAGTTCGGCGCTCTCATCCAGCATCGCCTGGAAACGGTCAAGATCGGCGGCTACGCTGTCGACGGCGCCGTGTTCGAGCGCCAGCTCGAAAAGCGACGAGGCATAGCGCTCGGCAACACCAGAAGTAAGCTGGGACGTGTCTGCCACTGGCACAAATTTCCCTGATTTCAATCCAAAATCCGGCTCTCGGCGGGCGCCGAACCTATGATCTTGAATTCGTTTTGATTTCCCCCAGAAATCACAAGAGAAGCCTCTTGCTTCTTCCGAAATTCGGGGTCCGTCTAACATAGGATGTTCGGACTCGCAACACGCGTAATGCCCGAATACGCCTTTCGCATGAATTTCTGTTCGCAAAATTGCGCAATGGCCTGAAAGCGGGCCGCGCAAGCCGCCGCCGGCGGCGAAAATCATGTTTGGAAGAAGCCGAAAACATACAGCAGCGGCAGTGCCGCGATAACTGTTTGCACAACCAGAAGTAAATAGTTGAGATAAGTACTCCCCTTATCTGACAGGATGGAGACGATGCGGGCGAACGCGGCCATGGCGAACGCTGCGCCGAATGCCGTATAAATCAGCGGCTGCGCCAGCACGACGGAACCGAGACCAAAACCGAGATAGAAGCCGCCTGTCGATCGGACCTCGCTGAAACCTTCACGCCGCTCGCCGCGCGGCGCCAGGCCGAAGATCCTCATCGCAAGACCGGGCGCAAACATGATGACGAAGCCGGCGATGGCCGTGAAGGCGGCTGCGCCGAAGGCAAGCTGCTCGCCAAATTCCGTGGGAAACTCAAATTCCATGCCTCGACCCCAAATCATCCGCTGATTCTGCGTTTATGCCATGATCGGCCGCATCCGGAAACGCAGCGTGCGGAACGATCTACAGAAAGCTCTGGGGATCGATGTCGAGCTGCACCTGCACTGATCCGCGCTCCTTCGGCGACTGCGACAGCATCGCCCGCAAAAACGCCTGGATGTCGGAGTTGCGCCGTCCGTGGACCAAAAGGCGGAAGCGGTGGCGGCCGCGCACCAAGGCGAGGGGCGCTTCCGCCGGGCCGAGCACTGAGATGCCGGAGACCTGGGGCGCTGCGTTGCGCATGCCGCGCGCATGGTTCTCGGCGTCGTGGCGCGTTTCTGCCGATACGATGATCGAAGCCAGCCGGCCGAAAGGCGGTAGTGCGGCGCGTTCGCGCTCGGTGATCTCGCGCTCGTAAAAGGCATCGGAATCGCCTGATACAATCGCCTGCATCACGGGATGCTGCGGCTGGTAGGTCTGCAGCAACCCGTGGCTTTTGAGACCGGTGCGTCCGGCGCGGCCCGTCACCTGCGACAGAAGTTGAAACGTGCGCTCGGCCGCGCGCGGGTCGCCATTGGCAAGGCCGAGATCGGCATCGACGATGCCGACCAGCGTCATCAGCGGAAAATTATGCCCCTTGGCGACGAGCTGTGTGCCGATGACGATATCGGCCTCGCCCTTGGCGATTGCATCAAGCTCCAGCCGCAACCGCTTCACACCGCCCATGATATCCGAGGACAGAACGATTGTCCGCGCCTCTGGGAAATGTCGCTCCACCTCTTCGGCGATGCGTTCGACGCCAGGCCCGCAGGCGACGAGATGGTCGAGCGTGCCGCACTCCGGACAGGCCTCCGGGGTGCGCTCGGCATGGCCGCATTGATGGCACTGCAGCTGCTTGCGGAAGCGATGCTCGACCAGCCAGCTCGAACATTGCGGGCATTGGAAGCGGTGACCGCAGACCCGGCAGAGCGTCAGCGGTGCATAACCGCGCCGATTGAGAAAAAGCAGCGCCTGTTCGCGCCTCTCCACGGTCTTGCCGATCGCCCGGATCAGCACCGGCGACAGGAAGCCACCGCGCTCCGGCGCGTGCCTGCGCATATCGATGAGATGCAGATCGGGCAGCGCCGCGTCGCCGAAACGCGTGGGCAGGTGGACGGTGCTGTAGCGGCCGTTCTGCCCGTTGACCTGGCTTTCGACCGACGGCGTCGCCGACACCAGGATGACGGGAAAATCACCGATGCGGCCGCGCACCACGGCCATGTCGCGGGCATTATAGAAGACCCGATCTTCCTGCTTGTAGGCAGGATCATGCTCCTCGTCGACGATGATGAGACCAAGGTCTTCGAAAGGCAGGAAGAGCGCCGATCGGGCGCCGGCCACGACCCGCACTTCCCCGGTCACCGCCTGGCGCCAGACCTTTTCGCGCATGCGCGGGGCGAGGTCGGAATGCCATTCGGCCGGCTTTGCCCCGAAGCGATCCTGAAAACGCTCGAGGAAACTCGCCGTCAGCGCGATCTCCGGCAGCAAGATCAGCACTTGCCTGCCGCGCTTCAGCGTCTCGGCGATCGCCTCGAAATAGACTTCGGTCTTGCCGGAGCCGGTCACCCCGTCGATCAGCGACACCGAAAATTCGCCCCTGCGGACGTCGGAGACGATCTCCGCCGCCGCCTCTTTCTGCGGCCCTTCGAGGCGTGCGGCGGCAAAGCCGGGATCCGGCATCGCCACAACGGGCGGCGGCGGCAGGAACACCGTCTCGAAAATGCCGAGCGTGATCAGCCCATCGACGACGCTCGTCGAAACGCCGGCCGCATGCGCCAGACCGCTGCGCGTCCATGACAGGCCGTCGAAAGCGGCCGCAAGCACGCGAGCACGCGCCGGTGTCATCCGCTCAGGTTCGCCGCCGACGAATTTCAGCCCCTCCACCATCGGCTCAGGCTCGAAGGCATTCGGCGCCCTGAGCGCCATGCGTGCCACGAGGCCGGGCGGGGAGAGCGTGTAGCTCGCCACCCAATCGATGAAATCCCGCATCTCCTTGGAAAGCGGCGGGCAATCGAAGACATGGCTGATCGGCCGCAGCTTCTTCGGATCGACGCCATCTTCGCCGCCGTCCCAGACGACGCCGATCACCTGCCGCGGCCCGAGCGGTACCTGCACGACCGAGCCGGGCTCGACCGCCATGCCCTCCGGCACCGAGTAGGAATAGGGTTTCGGCGCCGGCATCGGCACCAGCACCGGAACCGTTCGGTTCACGGGCGGTGCTTCGAAAAGCGTGCCAAAGAGATCGGACGAATCTATGCTCATCGCGCGAGACCATGCCCGCAAATCGATGGAATTGGAACCGCAAAGAAGAGATGGCTCGACTGGCGACAATGTGGATAACGAAGGCTCGCCAAGATGAACCGCGCCTTGACGAAAAGGTTGCCGGGCAAGCAATTGGCCGCCTAGTTTGCCGGAAGATTGTTCGACAGCTGAATCGGAGAGCATGAATGGCCAGACTGAGCGAGAATGCCAAAGGCGTCTACGTTATCGCTGTAACTCCCTTTGCCGACGACGGCACGCTTGATCTCCAAAGCATCGACAGCATGGTCGAGTTTTATGAAGGCGCCGGCGTCACCGGCCTGACGGTGCTCGGCCAGCTCGGCGAGGCTCCGAAGCTGACCGCCGAGGAATCGCGGATCGTGGTCGAGCGTGTACTGAAGCGCCTTGACGGACGCCTGCCGGTGGTCGTCGGCGTGTCGGCGCCCGGGCTTGCCCCGATGAGCGAGCTCGCCAAGGTCGTCATGGGCGAAGGTGCCGCCGGCGTCATGGTTGCGCCGCCCTGGACCATCAGGACCGACGATCAGGTCTTCGCCTTCTACCAGTCGGTTGGTGAAACCCTGGGTGATACGCCTTTCGCGCTGCAGGACTATCCGCTTACCACCAATGTGACGATCGCACCCGCGGTCATCGAGCGCATCGTCAGAGAGGTGCCGAATTGCGTCATGCTTAAACACGAGGATTGGCCGGGCCTGTCGAAAATCACCGCGCTTCGCGCAGCCAGCGACAAGGGCGGCATGCGGCGCATCTCCATCCTCTGCGGCAATGGCGGGCTTTTCCTGCCGGAGGAGATGGGCCGCGGCGCCGACGGCGCCATGACCGGCTTCTGTTATCCCGAGATGATGGTCGGCGTCGTCGAAGCCTATAGCGCCGGCGATCCCGAGCGCGCCCACGAAATCTTCGATGCCTATCTGCCGCTCGCTCGCTATGAACAGCAGCAGGGCGTCGGTCTTGCCTGCCGCAAATACGTGCTTGCCAAGCGCGGCGTGATCAAATCCGCCGCCTTGCGCAAGCCGGGGCCCAGGCTTTCGGCGCTCGACATTGCCGATGTCGAGCGGCTCTTGGCCCGCCAGGCCGTCCGCCTCCAGGAGATCGGCGCATAATGGTGTGCGGTCTCGCCTCAACCGCGCAGGTCTAGGACAAGGGTATAGCCATCCTGGTCAAGGGGACGAAACTCGAGCGACTCCCAAAACCTCATCGCACCATCATTTCCCGCATGGACAGTGACACAGCGGCAGAAGCGCCGCGCGTGATCCAGAAGCGCCAGAGCAAGCATCCGCCCGACGCCGCGACCGCGCATTGCGGGGCGAACGTAGAAACGCCGCATCCGCAGCGCTTCCGGCCGGGCGGGTTCGATGGTCACGCCTCCGACAGCAACGAGTGTTTCGCCCTCAAAAGCGCCGAGCAGCCTTTCGCCGTCACGCGTGAAGCGGATGTCGCCAGCTGCCCAGTCATCGATAAGCCGGCCGATATGGAGATGGCCTTCCTGTTGGGCTTGGTGCGCAAGCCCCGCCATTGCCTCCGGCAACCCATCATGGAAGATGCGAATATCTATCGTCACGATTCTAGACGGCCAGAACCGACATCTCGCACGGCATCGCCGCAGCCGGCCCGCCGACCGGCACGAAGGTCGCGTCCCCATCGCGGGCCATGTCGTGGACCGTATGTTTCTCCAGCGCCTTCGTCACCTCGTTGACATCGCCGTCGAGATGTTCGGCGGGAATGAGATTGCCGATCACGAAATCGAAACGGTCGCCGCGTTTGTTCAAGAGTTCGTGGAAAACCGTCATGTCGCGAAGCTCCGTCGACCACTTTGCCAGCCAGTAGAACAGGCCGGAATTGCGCGCCGTCATGTGGACGGGGAGAATCGGCAGATTGTATTTGCGCGCCAGCCCGACCGCCGACGTCTTCCAGGGGCGTTCATTGAGCCGGCCATTGGCCCAATAGGCGATGCGGCCCGATGGAAAGAGCACCGTCGCCTTGCCTTCCCGCACCGCGTGGTTCGTCAATTGCAGCGTCTCGCGCGCCTTGAGCTTGCTCTTGTGCTCCTCGCGCCATTCGACCGGAATGACCATCTCGGCAAAACGCGGATTGACGCGGATCGCATCGCGATTGGCAAAGAACATCATATCGGGCCGGCGCGTTTTCAGGAGGTCGAAAACGGCTACGCCGTCGGCAATGCCTGTGGGGTGATTGCTGACGAGGATGAAGCCGCCGCTATCGGGAATGCGTTCGCCGTTGGTGACGCCGATGTCGAGCTTCAGCACGTCGCTCAGATATTCGAACGACTGGAAACCCGGCATCTTGGCCACCGCATTGGCGAATTCGATCGCCTTGTTGTAGCGCAGAAGCGTGTAGAGGAACGGCCGCATGACCGGCCAGAGCGGATGTTTCACGATCCTCTGGCCGCGTTCGGCGATCAGCGTGTCGACGATGTGACCGGGCTTTCCCTGTGAAACGAGAGCGATCGCTTCCGCGAGTTGTCCGAAAGCCGTCATGGAATCGCGCCGTGCCATGAAAGATCCTGTCTATGGGCTATAAGCTATCGCAGTACAATATGATCGAAGGATGACAAAGGCTTGGCCGGCATTAGCAATTCCATAACCGTTCCTGCTTCAAATTGGCGGACTTGAAGGCAAATTCAAGGCCAGCGACGTGAATGAACTGCTTGTAATCGCCGACCCGCGCCTGATGGCGGAACGCGCTGCGTGGCTCGAAAACCTCGCTCGTGAACGCCGCCTTTCCGAGCATACGCTCGATGCATATGAGCGCGACACCCGCCAGTTTCTGACCTTCCTGACCGGTCATCTTGCCGGCCCGGCGACCCTCGCCGACATCAGGGAATTGCGTCCCGTCGATTTCCGCGCCTTCCTGGCTGCCCGGCGCAGGCAAGGCTCCGGCGCCCGTTCGCTCGGCCGCAATCTCGCCGGCCTTCGTTCGCTGTTGCGTCACCTGGAAAAGAAGGGCTTGGTCAATGCCGCCGGCGCCGGTGCGATCCGTTCGCCGAAACAGCCGAAGTCGCTGCCCAAACCCCTGTCGGATACGCAGGCGATCACCATCGTCAGCGATGAAGCCCAACTGCATGACGAACCCTGGATCGCCGCGCGCGATGCGGCTGTCATGACTCTGCTCTACGGCTGTGGCCTGCGCATTTCCGAAGCGCTGGGTCTCGTTCCCGCCGACCTGCCGAAGGGCGCCACAGCGCTGCGCATCACCGGCAAAGGCAACAGGACACGGCTGGTGCCGCTTCTGCCCGTCGTTTTCGATGCGGTCGAAAAATATCGCGCCCTCTGTCCCTATTATCTCGAAAGCGGTGAGCCGCTGTTTCGCGGCGCCCGCGGCGGCAAGCTGCAGGCGGCGATCATCCAGCGCGCCATGCAGAAGCTGCGCGGCGCCTTCGGCCTGCCGGAGACGGCGACGCCGCATGCGCTCCGCCACTCCTTCGCCACCCATCTGCTTGCTGGCGGCGGCGATCTGCGCACCATCCAGGAACTGCTCGGCCACGCCAGCCTTTCGACAACGCAGGTCTACACCGGCGTGGATGCATCGCGGCTGCTTGAGGTGTATGATCGAGCCCATCCGCGCGCTTGATGCATCTCGTCCAGAATGCGCAGCGCTTCTGACGACAGCATCCCATATTGTCGACAAGCTCAGCGCCCATGAATCCGGCCTGAATCGACGCGCTAATTTTTCGTTAACGCATTCTCTTAAAGGATTATGCGCAAGCCGAGCGTAGAGCAGAAGCGATAGGGCATGTGGGGAATACCATGATGACGACTTCAATCAGCCGCCGGGCTTTTTTCCTCTTAGCACCCGGCAATCTGCTGCTCTGGCTGATTGCGGCCTTCCACATGCTGCTTGTTGCGGCTCTGTTTGTCGCCCTCCTCGCCGCAAGGCCGGCGGCGGCCGAAGACACTGCCTGCACCGGCCGCAATCTGATGGTCGACTTGCAGCAGAGCGACCCCGCCCGATACGCCGAGGCGGTCAAGGAAGCCGAAGCAACGCCGAACGGCAAGGGCATCTTCTGGAAGATCGAAAAGCCCGGACTTGCCCCTTCATGGCTGCTCGGCAGCATGCATGTGACCGATCCCCGTGTGCTCGCCCTGCCGCCGCGCGCCCAGGCGGCCCACGACGCAGCCAACACGATCATCATCGAATCCGACGAGATCCTCGATGAACGAAAGGCAACCGCCGCCCTGCTCGCGCGGCCGGAACTGACGATGTTCACCGACGGCACGACGATCGACAAGCTGCTCTCTGCCGAGGACTACAAGCGCCTGGAGGCCGGCCTCAAGCAGCGCGGCATCCCGCTCAGCGCCGTCTCCCGCATGCGGCCATGGATGATCTCCAGCGCCGTTGCCCTTCCGGCCTGCGAACTCGCCCGCAAGGCCAGGGGCGTGCAGTTTCTCGACCAGAAAATCGCCACCGACGCCGTTGCCGAGGGCAAGGAGGTCAAGGGGCTGGAAACCCTTGCCGAGCAGATCCAGGCCATGGCTGATCTGCCGGTCGAATTCCATATGAAGTCGCTGATCGAGACGCTGGAACTCGGAGCCAAGATGAATGATGTGGTCGAAACGATGACCGATCTCTACCTCTCCGGCGATATCGGCCTGACCATGCCGATGCTGAAGACCGTGACACCGGAGACCGAAGGCGAAAGCAGCGACTATGCCGCCTTCGAACAGCGGGTCATCCTCGATCGAAACAAGGTCATGGCAGAACGCGCCGCACCCATTCTCGACGACGGAAACGTCTTCATGGCCGTCGGTGCCCTGCATCTGCCCGGCGAGGGCGGCGTCATCGAATTGCTGCGCAAGCAGGGCTTCACCGTTACCGCCGTGAACTGAACTCGTTGTCGGTCAGCCGAGCGTCATGCGGCGCAGCACATTGCTTTTATAATAGAACTGATGGACGAGCCCGCCTGCGACGTGGGCCGCGATCAGCCCCCAAAGAATGACCTTCAAGACATCCGCGTGAACGAAGCCGGCGGGATTGATGCCGAAATAGTAAGCGGCGATGCCCGAAAGCGGCATCGCGAAGAGCAGGATATAAAGCCCGGCATGGGCGAGTTTTGCCCCGAGACGAACGATCGCCGGCTCCTGCGAAGCCTCAGGCGGCGCACCCTGCATAAAGCGCAGACAGAGCCTGAGGACGGCAAGCAGCAGAATGGCGATGCCGACATAGGCATGGATATTGGCCGAGGCAATCTGCTCGGGCGTCGGCACCTCGCCCCTGCGAACGAGCCGGTGCCATATATTCATCCCGTCGGGAAACAGCAGATTGAAGAAGATCAGCAGCGCCACCGCCCAGTGGAGGAAACGCTGGCTGAGACTGTAACTCGGGATGGACGGCTGCTGCATTGCTGATCTCCCCCGGATGGTCGAACTCTGCGATCAACTAAAACAGCCGCTTGCCTCTCGGCAAGCGGCTGCGCGCTTCATTACGAAGATGTAAGATTACATATGGATCGGCTTGAAGAAGGTCGCGAGTGCAGCCTCCTTGACGGCTTCAGACATCGTCGGATGTGCATGGCAGCTGCGGCCGAGATCTTCCGACGAGCCGCCGAATTCCATCAGCACGGCGATCTCGTGGATCATCTCGCCGGCGCCGAAGCCGACGATATGGCCGCCGAGCACGCGGTCGGTCTCCTTGTCGGCGAGGATCTTGACGAAGCCGTCGGTCGCCAGCATCGCACGGGCGCGGCCGTTTGCGGTGAACGGGAACTTGCCGACCTTGTAGGCGATGCCTGCCGCCTTCAGTTCCTCCTCAGTCTTGCCGACCGAAGCGATCTCCGGCTGGGTATAAACGACGCTCGGGATGACCTCATAATTGACGTGGCCATGCTGACCGGCAAGGATTTCGGCAAGCGCCACGCCCTCGTCTTCGGCCTTGTGCGCCAGCATCGGCCCCTTCACCACGTCGCCGATCGCATAGATGCCGGCGACATTGGTCTTGAAGTGGCCGTCGATCTCGACGCGGCCGCGATTGTCGAGCACAACACCTGCCTCTTCTAGGCCGAGACCTGCGGTATAGGGCTTGCGGCCGGTGGCGATCAGCACGACTTCAGCGTCGAGCGTCACCGTGTCGCCGCCCTTGACCGGCTCGAACGTGACCTTGGCGCCCTTATCGCCCTTTTCGACGCCGGTGACCTTGGCGCTGAGGTTGAAATCGATGCCCTGCTTGGCGAGCATGCGCTGGAACTGCTTGGAGACCTCGCCGTCCATGCCGCCGAGAATGGTGTCGAGATATTCGACGACGGTGACCTTGGCGCCGAGACGCGACCAGACCGAGCCGAGTTCGAGGCCGATGACGCCACCGCCGACGACGATCAACGTTTCCGGCACCTTTTCCAACGCAATGCCGCCTGTCGACGAGATGATGGTCTTTTCATCGATTTCGACCTGCACGCCCGGAATGCCGGCGACATCCGAACCGGTCGCGATGACGATGTTCTTGCCTTCGATTTCCTGCGCGGTCCCGTCCTCGGCGGTGATGGAAACCTTGCCGGCCGAAACGATCTTGCCGGTACCCTTGAAAGCGTCGATCTTGTTCTTTTTGAACAGGAAGGCGACGCCGTCGACATTCGACTTCACCGTCGCATCCTTGTGCGCCATCATATTGGCGAGGTTGAGCGTCGGCGCCGACACGTCGATGCCAAGCGCGGTTAATCCATGGCCGGCCTGATGGAACATTTCGGAAGCATGCAGCAGCGCCTTCGACGGAATGCAGCCGACGTTCAGACAGGTGCCGCCATAGGTCGCGCGCTTTTCGACGACGGCGACCTTGAGGCCGAGCTGGGCTGCCTTGACGGCGCAGACATAGCCGCCCGGACCGGTTCCGATAATGATCACATCGTAGGACATTGCTTCTTTCCCTTTGGATTTTTCGTTTAGTCGGCTGCGCGCGACAGCGCGAGGCGGAAGCCGAAGGCGACGAGTGCCGCTCCGGTGATGCGGTTGAACCATTTGCCGCTGGCGATGAAGCGGTCTCGGATCGTCTTGACCGTGAAGAAATAGGAGACGCCGGCAAACCAGGCGACCAGCGCCGTCGCCATGCCGATACCATAGGAGAACTGGATCAGTGCTGGCGTGTCGTGGTGGACGAGCGTCGAAAACAAGGACAGGAAGAACAGCACCGGCTTCGGGTTCAGCGCATTGGTGATGAACCCCATGCCGAGGCATGACAGCATCGAGGCCGACTTGCGCTCGTCGGCCGTGACGGCGATCTCCTGCACATTGAATCCCGGTTCGCGGAACGACTTGATGCCGAGATAGACGAGATAGCCGACACCCGCCCATTTAATCATCGCAAACAGCATCAGCGACTTGGAGACGATCAGGCCGAGGCCAAGGATCGTGTAGCTGATATGAAAGAGCAGCGAGAAGCCCATGCCGAGCCCGGTCATGATGGCGGCGCGGCGCCCATGCATGATGCTTTGGCGCAGGATGACAGCGAAATCGGCGCCCGGCACGACGATGAAAATAGAGAAGACGGCCATCAGGCCGAGGAATTCGAAGATGTAGCTCATATTGATTCCGCCCTGTCTTTCTAACGGCCGCCGCTCACATTGAGGATCGATCCGGTGACATAGGACGCTGAAGGTGAAAGCAGATAGAGAATTGCATCCGCCACCTCCTCCGGCAGGCCGGCCCGCTGCATCGGGACCGATGGCGCCATTTCGCGCGCCCGGTCCGGCAAGCCACCCGATGCATGGAGATCGGTTTCGATGATGCCGGGCCTGACGGCATTGACGCGAATCCCTTCCCCGGCAACTTCGCGCGCAAGCCCGATGGTGAAGGTGTCGATCGCCGCTTTCGATGCCGCATAATCGACATACTGCGTCGCCGAACCGAGGACTGCCGCCATCGAGGAGACGTTGACGATCGCCCCACCCTGCCCACCATGTCGGCGCGACATGCGGCGCACGGCCTCGGCGGCGCAGAGGATCGAGCCGGTCACATTGACGCGGAGCATGCGCTCGATCCGCTCGACCGACATCTCGTCGACTCGTTGCGGATAATCGACGATGCCGGCATTGTTGACCAGCCCGTCGAGCCGCCCGAACTGACGATCAACCGCCGAAAACATCGCGGCGATATCCGCGGCCTTGCCGACATCGCCCTTAATTGCCACAGCCTCGCCGCCGCTTTCGATGATCGCGGTAACGACGGCATCCGCCGCTTCATGGCTCGTGGCGTAATTCACCGCGACGCGCCAACCCCCGCGCGCAGCAAGCCGGCAGACCGCCGCGCCGATGCCCCGGCTTCCGCCGGTGACGAGAACAACAGGTGTATCGCTCATGTCGCACACTCCTTGAATGTCAGCACGTCCCAAGGCGCCACCGAGGCCTTGCCCTCGCCCCAGGCGCTGGATTCGCGAATGGCGGGACCAAGACCGGGAAGCACCAGCTTTTCGGCGGCAGCAGCGCCCTCCGGCAGCAGGTTGTCGATCTCGCCCTTGGCGTCCATGCCATAGACGGCGCCCTGCCAGACCGTGCAGGCATCGAGATCGGCGCCGGTCACATCGCCTTCCGGACAGTTGAACATCAGGATGCCGATGGCGCGCACCGGATCCTCCGACGGCATGATATAGCCTTCCATCACCACGGCCGTCTTGAGGGCGCTGACCTTGAACTGGTTGCTGGCGGCCGCCGACGCCGAGTTCAGCGGCGCGAAGCGCAGTTCATAGGCGCCGTCACGGTCGACGTAGACGGCCTGCTCCTGTTTGCAGTCGACGGCGAACCCGGCAACCGGGACGGCGAAAACCGCCACGGCCGCAATTGCAGCCGCACCTCGCCGCCCTGCCATGATCCCGATCGTCCCGCTCATTGCACCTTCGGCTCTCTCCGCCCGTCGGCATTCTGGATTATGCCAAAATCCGTCAACAGCACCAGCGGGCAACCGTCCTTGTCGAGGCCCCAGAAGACAGGATAGACACCATCACCCCAGCCGCTCCAAAACACCGCAACATTGCCCTTCTTGCCGGCAACCGGCCGGTGCAATGCATAGTGGCGCTTGTTGGCGTCAAGCTCCGACGCCAGCACGTCATCGTAATAATTGATATCGGCGTCCGGCTTCTGCGCCTGGACCTGCGTTTCCCGCTCATCGATCAGCGCCAGCGTATCGGCGTCCATATAACAGCCGACGCCGGCATCGACGGGATAGCCGAAGATCTCGTCGTCCTTCAGTGTCGCCGGGTCTTGGCCGGGCACGACGGCCAGTTCCCAGTGATCGGGCCTGCCCTCGGCAAACCGCATGCTGGCCGCCGCGATGCGCCCGAAGGCATGGTAGAGCGTCACCGGATAGTCGCCCGGCGCCACCGTTCTTGCAAGCGCCGCACGATCCGGCTGGGCAAGCGGATCAGCGGCGACGATGCGACCCGAGGTCAGCTCGACATCGCCCATATGGACCACATCGATCGACCGGCTGGAGAGTTCGGCAGCATCAAGCGCCACGAGTCCGAAATTGCTGCTGGCCTTGCTGACATCCCAGCCGGCGGCCGATGCGGGGACCGGGGCATGCGCGGCGGCAGCGCAAAGAAGAAGCCGCGCCGCTCGCAATATCCGGTTCCGCATCGAAAGCGCTCCTTAGAGATCGAGAACCAGGCGTTCCGGATCTTCGAGGCTCTCCTTGACGCGGACGAGGAAGGTGACAGCCTCCTTGCCGTCGACGATGCGATGATCGTAGGACAGCGCCAGATACATCATCGGACGGATGACCACCTGGCCGCCGATCGCAACCGGCCGCTCCTGGATCTTGTGCATGCCGAGAATGCCGGACTGCGGCGCGTTGAGGATCGGTGAAGACATCAGCGAGCCGTAGACGCCGCCGTTGGTGATGGTGAAGGTGCCTCCCTGCATGTCGGCCATAGCAAGCGATCCGTCACGGGCTGCCTTGGCAAGACGGCCGAGTTCCTTCTCGACTTCGGCGATCGACATCTGGTCGGCGTCGCGGATAACAGGAACCACGAGGCCCTTGTCGGTGCCGACCGCCATGCCGACATGGCAGTAGTTCTTGTAGATGACGTCGGTCCCGTCGATTTCGGCATTGACTGCCGGCAGCTCCTTCAGCGCATGCGTCACCGCCTTGGTGAAGAAGCCCATGAAGCCGAGCTTGACGCCGTGTTTCTTCTCGAAAATGTCCTTGTACTTGTTGCGCAGGTCCATGACTGCCTTCATGTCCACCTCGTTATAGGTGGTCAGCATGGCGGCAGTGTTCTGGGCGTCCTTGAGGCGCTTGGCGATCGTCTGGCGCAGGCGCGTCATCTTCACGCGCTCTTCGCGCGAGGCATCCTCGACCGTCGACGGGCCACGTGCAGCCGCAGGCGCTGCAGCCGGTGCCGCGGCGGGAGCGGAAATGCCCTTGGCAACGGCGGCAATGACGTCGCCCTTCAGCACCTGACCACGTTTGCCGCTGCCGTCGACCTGATCGGCGGAAAGATTGCTTTCGGCAAGCATCTTCGCAGCTGCCGGTGCCGGCGGCATGGTGGAGACGGAAGCGCTCGACGAGGATGCGGCGGTGGCAACCGGTGCGGCAGCAGCAGCAGGGGCCGGCTGAGCGGGAGCGGCGACCGGTGCGGCGGCAGCCTGCGCGGCGGCGGCAGCACCGGCGCCTTCGGCGATCTGGCCGAGCAGTGCACCGAGACCGACGGTCTCGCCGGCGGCGGCGACGATTTCCGACAGCGTACCGGAGGCGGGCGCGGGAACTTCGATGGTCACCTTGTCGGTTTCAAGCTCCAGAATCGGCTCGTCGGCCTTGATGGCGTCGCCGACCTTCTTGAACCAGGTGCCGACGGTTGCCTCGCTGACGGATTCACCGAGAGTTGGAACGCGGATTTCTGTGGCCATTGTTCAAATCCTGATTTCGTGTGTTTTCGTTTATGCGTTTCAGACGGCGGGCGGCCGCAAAATGATCGAGGGCATCGGCAAGACATCGAAACGGAAACCGAAACCGGAAGCGATGATCGGATCGCCGTCGACAAGAGCTTGCGCCGCCGGCTGATCCTCCACTTCGACGACTGCCATGCCGAAGGCGCCTTGACCCTCGAACACCGGACCGACGACAATTGCCGATCCCGCAAGGGCCTGCCGATGCCAATATTCGACATGGCGTTTCATCGCCGCCATTTCTTCCCCCGTCCCGTCATGCGGAAAAGTGGGGCGCGGCGGCAGCAGTCTCAAAAAGAAGTAAGCCATTGCGCCCCCCTTGATTTAGCCGCCCAATGCATCCTCGAGGAATGCGGCAAGCTGCGATAGATGCTTGGACATCAGGCCCGTCGCCGGCGAGGCGGCGGCCGGACGGCCGGTATAGCGGACGCGCTGATATTTGGCGTCGATATGGGCAAGCACCCACTCGAGGAACGGGTCGATGAACGACCATGCGCCCATGTTCTTCGGCTCTTCCTGGCACCAGACCATCTCGGCATTGCGGAAGCGCGACAGCTCGTTGATCAGCGCCTTTGCCGGGAACGGATAGAGCTGCTCGACGCGCAGCAGATAGATGTCGTCGATACCGCGCTTTTCACGCTCTTCCAGAAGGTCGTAATAGACCTTGCCGGAGCACATGACGACACGGCGGATCTTGTTGTCCTTCTGCAGCTTGATCGGGCCGTCCTTGATAACCTCGGCATCATCCCACAGCAGGCGGTGGAAGGCGGATTCGCCGGCCAGTTCGGCAAGCGTCGAAACGGCCCGCTTGTGACGCAGCAGCGACTTCGGCGTCATCAGGATCAGCGGCTTACGGAAGTCGCGCTTCAGCTGCCGGCGCAGGATATGGAAGTAGTTCGCCGGCGTCGTGACGTTGGCGACCTGCATGTTGTCTTCCGCGCAGAGCTGCAGGAAGCGCTCCAGGCGAGCCGAGGAGTGCTCCGGACCCTGGCCTTCATAGCCGTGCGGCAGCAGGCAGACGAGTCCGGACATGCGCAGCCACTTGCGTTCGCCCGACGAGATGAACTGGTCGAAGACGACCTGCGCGCCGTTGGCGAAATCGCCGAACTGCGCTTCCCAGAGCGTCAGCGCATTCGGGCGGGCGAGCGAGTAGCCATATTCGAAACCGAGCACGGCCTCTTCCGAAAGCATCGAGTTGATGACTTCGTAGCGGGCCTGTGTCGGCGAAAGATTGGCGAGCGGAATGTAGCGTTCCTCGGTCTCCTGATCGTAGAGAACCGAATGACGCTGCGAGAAGGTGCCGCGTTCGCAATCCTGGCCCGACAGGCGGATCTTGTGGCCTTCCAAGCAGAGCGCGCCAAAGGCGAGCGCTTCGGCCATCGCCCAGTCGAGGCCTTCGCCGGTGGCGATCATGTTGGCCCGGTTTTCCATGAAACGCTGGATCGTGCGGTGCGCATTGAAGCCCGCCGGGATTTCCGAGAGCTTGCGGCCGATCTCCTTCAGCGTCTTCATCGGCACCGCGGTCTTGCCGCGGCGCTGTTCGTCGGCGTTGTCGGCCGTGCGCAGGCCCGACCACTCCCCATCCAGCCAGTCGGCCTTATTAGGCTTGTAGTGCTGGCCGGCGTCGAACTCCTGCTCGAGATGCGCGCGCCAGTCGGCCTTCATCTTCTCGACTTCGCCTTCGGTGAGCAGGCCCTCGGCGACAAGGCGCGCCGCATAGAGCTGCAGCACGGTCTTATGGGCGCGAATGACCTTGTACATCTTCGGCTGCGTGAAGGACGGCTCGTCGCCTTCATTGTGGCCGTAGCGGCGATAGCAGAACATGTCGAGCACCACAGGCTTGTGGAACTTCATGCGGAATTCGGTCGCGATCTTGGCTGCGTAGACGACCGCTTCCGGATCGTCGCCGTTGACGTGCAGGATCGGTGCTTCGATCATCTTGGCGACGTCGGACGGATAGGGCGACGAGCGCGAAAAGGCCGGGTTCGTCGTGAAACCGATCTGATTGTTGATGATCACGTGCATGGTGCCGGCAACACGGTGGCCGCGCAGACCGGAAAGACCGAGGATTTCGGCAATGACGCCCTGGCCGGCGAAGGCCGCATCGCCGTGGATCAGCAGCGGCAGAACCTTGGAGCGTTCGGAAAGCGGAATGATGTCGCCTTCCCACACCGTGGCGCTCATGTCCTGCTTGGCGCGAGCCTTGCCCATGACGACGGGATCGACGATTTCGAGATGCGACGGGTTTGCCGTCAGCGACACGTGTACCTTGTTGCCGTCGAATTCGCGGTCCGAGGATGCACCGAGATGGTACTTGACGTCGCCGGAGCCTTCGACTTCATCGGGTGCGTAGGAACCGCCTTTGAATTCGTGGAAGATGGCGCGGTGCGGCTTGCCCATGACCTGGGAGAGCACGTTGAGGCGGCCGCGATGGGCCATGCCGAACACGGCTTCCTTGAGGCCGAGATGACCGCCGCGCTTCAGGATCTGTTCCAGCGCCGGGATCAGCGATTCGCCGCCGTCGAGGCCGAAGCGCTTGGTGCCCTTGAACTTGACGTCGAGGAACTGTTCGTAGCCTTCGGCTTCGACGAGTTTGGAAAGGATCGCCTTCTTGCCCTCAGGCGTGAAGGCCACACCCTTGTCGGGGCCTTCGATGCGTTCCTGGATCCAGGCCTTCTCTTCCGGGTTGGAGATATGCATGAATTCGACGCCGAGCGTCGAGCAGTAGGTGCGCTCGAGGATCTCGATCATCTCGCGGATGGTGGCGTACTCCAGGCCGAGCACGTTGTCGATGAAGATCTTGCGATCGTAATCGGCTGATGTGAAGCCGTAATTTTCCGGCGACAGCTCGCGAAAATCGTCGACGGCGGCGGCGATTCCGAGCGGGTCGAGCTTGGCATGCAGGTGGCCGCGCATGCGGTAGGCGCGGATCATCATGATGGCGCGGACGGAATCGCGCGTCGCCTGCAACACGTCGGTGCCGTCGGCGGGCTTGCCCTCGGCTACGGCCTTGGCCTTCACCTTCGTCTCGATCACCTTCTCGACGATGCCCCAGTCGCCGTCGAGCGCCGATACCAGATCGCCGCCGGCTGCCAGAGGCCAGTTCTTCCTGCGCCAGGAGGCTCCCTTGGCCGCCTTTTTCACATCGGCAGGATCGTCTTCCAGCGCCTTGAAGAAAGCGCGCCATTGATCGTCGACCGACGCCGGATCCTCTTCGTAGCGCGCATAGAGCTGCTCGATATAGGCCGCGTTGGCGCCATCCAGAAACGAGGTGATCTGAAATTGCTCGTTGGCTTCTTGCCGTGCCATGGTGATATGCGGACGCTTCGGTCCGCCTCCTGACTTGATGAATTTGCCGGATCGATCGCCGGCTGCCGCATTCCGATCGCCGCCTGTCCGCGGCGCATCTGCTGCTCTCGCATGCGAGCCGGGCGGAAGGCGCAGATGCCGTTCCTCCGCCCGGTCTACAGGTGGCTTCAGCCCTTCAGGACTTCCACCAGCGTCTTGCCGAGGCGGGCCGGAGACGGAGACACCTTGATGCCAGCCGATTCCATCGCCGCGATCTTCGATTCAGCGTCGCCCTTGCCGCCGGATACCACGGCGCCGGCATGGCCCATGGTGCGGCCCTTCGGTGCCGTACGGCCTGCGATGAAGCCGGCCATCGGTTTCTTGCGGCCCTTCTTGGCCTCATCCTTCAGGAACTGGGCTGCGTCTTCTTCGGCGGAGCCGCCGATTTCGCCGATCATGATGATCGAAGTCGTGGCTTCGTCGGCGAGGAACATCTCCAGCACATCGATGAACTCGGTGCCCTTGACCGGGTCGCCGCCGATGCCGACGGCCGTCGTCTGGCCGAGGCCTTCATTGGAGGTCTGGAAGACGGCCTCATAGGTCAGCGTGCCCGAGCGGGACACGATGCCGACCGAACCCTTGCGGAAGATCGAGCCCGGCATGATGCCGATCTTGCATTCTTCCGGCGTCAGGATGCCCGGGCAGTTCGGCCCAAGCAGGCGCGACTTGGAGCGGTCGAGGCGAGCCTTCACGCGCACCATGTCCATGACCGGAATGCCTTCGGTGATGCAGGTGATGAACGGGATCTCGGCGTCGATCGCTTCGATGATCGCATCGGCAGCGCCCGCCGGCGGAACGTAGATGACGGTGGCGTCGGCGCCGGTCTTTTCCTTGCCCTCGGCAACGGTTGCAAAGATCGGCAGGCTTTCGCCCTTCGCGCCGGTCCAGGTTTCGCCGCCCTTCTTCGGGTGGATGCCGCCGACCATCTGGGTGCCGTAATAAGCGAGCGCCTGTTCGGTGTGGAACGTGCCGGTCTTGCCGGTCAGACCCTGAACGAGGACCTTGGTGTCTTTATTGACGAGAATAGACATTCTTTCCGATCCCTCAAAATTAGCCGTTGATCGCCGCGACGATCTTCTTGGCCGCATCGTCCAAGTCGTCAGCCGCCGTGATCGCGAGACCCGACTCGTTCAGGATCTTCTTGCCGAGCTCGACATTGGTGCCTTCAAGGCGCACGACGAGCGGAACCTTGAGACCGACTTCCTTGACCGCGGCAATGACGCCTTCAGCGATGACGTCGCACTTCATGATGCCGCCGAAGATGTTGACGAGAATGCCCTCGACCTTCGGGTCTGCGGTGATGATCTTGAACGCCGCAGCGACCTTCTCCTTGCCGGCGCCGCCGCCGACGTCGCAGAAGTTGGCCGGCTCCTTGCCGTATAGCTTGATGATGTCCATCGTCGCCATGGCGAGGCCCGCGCCGTTGACCATGCAGCCGATATTGCCGTCGAGCGCGACGTAAGCGAGGTCCCACTTGGAGGCCTCGATTTCCTTGGCATCTTCTTCGGTCTCGTCGCGCAGCGCCCGGACGTCGTCGTGACGGAAGAGCGCATTGCCGTCGAAGGACATCTTGGCGTCGAGAACGCGCAGATGGCCATTCTTCATGACGATCAGCGGATTGATTTCGAGAAGCGACATGTCCTTCTCGTTGAAGGCCTTGTAGAGCAGCGGGAAGAGCGACTTGGCGTCTTCTGCGGCAGCACCTTCGAGCTTGAGAGCGGCGGAGATCTTGGCGACGTCGGCAGCCGTCACGCCGGCTTCCGGATCGATGGCGATCGTCTGGATCTTCTCGGGCGTATCGTGGGCGACGGCCTCGATGTCCATGCCGCCTTCAGTGGAGACGACGAAGGCGACCTTGCCGACCGAGCGGTCGACCAGCAGCGAGCAGTAGAGTTCGCGCTCGATGTCGGCGCCGTCCTCGATATAGAGGCGATTGACCTGCTTGCCGGCTTCGCCGGTCTGCGCGGTCACCAGCGTGTTGCCGAGCATCTCCTTGACGTTGGCAACGACGTCTTCGATCGACTTGGCGAGACGTACGCCGCCCTTGGCTTCCGGCGACAGTTCCTTGAACTTGCCCTTGCCGCGGCCGCCCGCATGGATCTGGCTCTTGACCACGTAAAGCGGGCCGGGAAGCGACTTGGCAGCCGCCTCGGCTTCTTCAACCTTGAGAATTGCCACACCCTCGGCAACCGGCGCGCCATAGCCCTTCAGCAGAGCCTTGGCCTGATATTCATGAATGTTCATGGGTCTATCCCTGTTTCGATTACTTCAGCGCCGATTACTTCAGGGCAGGCGCGATGTTGATGCAGGCCTCGCAAAGACCGGCGACGGCGCCGACAGACTTGTCGAAGGCTTCCTTCTCGGTCTTGTTGAGGTCGATCTCGATGACGCGCTCGACGCCGCCGGCGCCGATGACGGTGGGTACACCGACATACATGTCCTTGACACCGTACTGGCCGGTCAGATGGGCGGCGCAAGGCAGGACGCGCTTCTTGTCCTTGAGGTAGGATTCGGCCATTTCGATTGCCGAGGCAGCCGGCGCATAATAAGCGGAACCTGTCTTCAGCAGGCCGACGATCTCGGCGCCGCCATCACGGGTGCGCTGGATGATCTCTTCGAGGCGCTCCTTGGTGACCCAGCCCATGGTGACGAGGTCGGTGAGCGGAATGCCGCCGACCGTGGAGTAGCGGGCGAGCGGCACCATCGTATCGCCGTGGCCGCCGAGAACGAAGGCGGTCACATCCTGAACGGAGACGTTGAATTCTCTGGCGAGGAAGAGACGGAAGCGCGAGGAGTCGAGAACACCGGCCATGCCGACGACCTTGTTGGCGGGAAGACCCGAAAACTTCTGCAGCGCCCAGACCATGGCGTCGAGCGGGTTGGTGATGCAGATGACGAAGGCGTTCGGCGCGTATTTCTTGATGCCGGCGCCGACCTGCTCCATGACCTTGAGGTTGATGCCGAGAAGATCGTCGCGGCTCATGCCCGGCTTGCGCGGAACGCCGGCAGTGACGATGCAGACGTCGGCACCCTCGATCGCCGAATAATCGCTGGCGCCGGTCAGATTGGCGTCGAAGCCTTCGACCGGAGAGGACTGTGCGATGTCGAGACCCTTGCCCTGGGGAATGCCATCGGCAATGTCGAAGAGGACGATATCGCCCAGTTCCTTCAGGCCGGCCAGATGCGCCAACGTGCCACCAATCATGCCAGAACCAATGAGTGCGATCTTATTACGCGCCATTTCGCTGTTTCCTTTGCGATCAAATTCGTCGAACGACGCTGCAAGGCCGCTCAATGACGCAATCGCATAGACCTAAAGGCTAAAAATGGCAATCCATTAATTTTGATGCAGCGTTTTCAATCGTTTAGATACAAAAATTCTTACGTAAACGTAAGATGTTTTGTCACTGGATTGTTACTCCGCGGCCCGCTTTTCATGGTGCAGCGCAAGATATTCGGCGCTCCGCATCTCGAACAGTCGCGACGCCGTGCGATCGAATTCAAAGCCTTCGGTGCCCCGGCGATGGACGAGCAGGTTCTCCGGCAACGCCGCCGCGGATATGTAAAGCCGCACGGCATGATCATAGAGCGTATCGACCAGAATGATGAAACGCTTGATCTGGTTCCGCTTCTCCGGCCCGAGCAAGGGAACGTGATCGAGAAAGATCGTATCGAAGTGTTCGGCGATGGCCAGGAAGTCGGCGGCCCCGAGCGGCTTGTCGCAGAGATCCGCGAAAGAGAAGCGCGCCATGCGGTCGGCGGCAAGCGGCACATGGATGGAGCGGCCCTTCATCGGAATATCGAGCGGCTTCGCCTTGCGCCCATGCAGCGCCTGCGTCCAGGACGCCTCCATCGCCATGTCGTTATGTTCGCTGATCGGCACGAGATAGACCGGTTGGCTATTCTGCTTCTCCATCCGGTAGTCGGTCGGCGAATCCAGCGTGACGACATCGACATGCTGCTTGAGCAGAGCGACGAAGGGCAGGAACAGGCCGCGATTGAGCCCATCCTTGTAGAGATTGTCCGGCTCGACATTCGAGGTCGCGACCAGCACGCATCCCCGCGCGAAGAGTTCGGAAAACAACCGCGACAGGATCATCGCGTCGGCAATGTCGGTGACGGTGAATTCATCGAAGCAGAGCAGTTCCGCTTCCTCGTAGAGGGCTGCGGCGACCGGCGGCATCGGATCGGCCTGCTTCGTCTCGCCGTTCTTGAGCTTCAGCCGGTGTGCCGCGATACGGTTGTGCACATCCGCCATGAATTCGTGGAAATGCGCCCTGCGCTTCTTCCTGCACGGCGCCATGGCAAAGAACATGTCCATCAGCATGGTCTTGCCGCGTCCGACGCTGCCGTGAATGTAAAGCCCCTTGATGCCGTCGGCGGCTTTCTTCTTCTTGGCAAACAGCCAGCCGAGCGCGCTCGCTTTGGCCGCCGGCCGCAACTGCTTCAGCCCGGCAAGCACCCGATCCAGGCTTTTGGCCACGTCCATCTGGGCGGAATCGACCTGCAACGCACCGGCAAGCGTCAGCGATTTAAGCTGTTCGCAAACGCTGAGCGTATAATCTGGCATTGGCTGCATGAGGGCACGTCCGCCTGTCAGTCATCAGCGGCGCGCCGCCGGATCGTTTACCGCGCGGTTGGTTTACCGGCTGAGGCTGATCTGCTGACCGGTATTCGTCTGGCCCTGGAAGCGATTGTCGGCTGTCTTGTAGACGCTGCCGATCTGGTTGCCCGAACGATCCTTGAGCAGCACCTGCTTGCCCGCGACCTCCCAGGAGCCCATCGCCGTCAGCTCGCCGACGCAACCGCGCGTGCCGCCACGCGACCCGCTGCCGAGATTGGTGAGCGTCAGGAACATATCGCAGCTGCCATTGACGCGCCAGCTTCCGACCATTGATTCCTTGGTGACGTCGAGCGCATTCGCAGCCATGGCGCCGGACTGTGCCCCAGGCATCGGTGCCGTCGCCGTCGGCGCGGCCGGGAACTGCGAGCTGCCGGTCGGCGGCGGAAGCTGACCGCCCTGGACGGACGGGACAGGCTGCGCCGTCAACGGCGCCGGTCCGGCGTTCGAGTTGGAGCTGTAATCATATGCCGTACGCTGACAACCGGCTAGCGCGAGAGCCACCACCAGACCTGTCATCGCATATCGCAACTGCATCATCATACTCCTGAATTCGGCTATCGCCGCAAAGAACGGGCGTGAGACAAGTTCGATTATCGTAATTCGCTTTGGTTAATCAAGTCGGGTTGCAGAAATTGCCCGTGACAACACCTA
Source organism: Rhizobium sp. NLR10b (assembly GCF_019685435.1). NCBI lineage: Bacteria > Pseudomonadati > Pseudomonadota > Alphaproteobacteria > Hyphomicrobiales > Rhizobiaceae > Rhizobium > Rhizobium sp. NLR10b. The sequence goes on from NZ_JABDWV010000006.1 coordinate 55,332, forward strand.
ACCGAAAAACGATACAGTTCAACTGCCCTGCTGCAAAACTTCCTGCACATAGAATTTGTCAGCAAGGTGTTGCGCACGCTCATCTCTGTCAGGATTTCTGCCAAACTCCCGCAATGTCTCGGAATAGTGCTCGAACGAGCTGCGCAGAAATAACCGCACCGGCTCCGGCGGCAGACCTTCACCCATCTCACGGGTCCGCTTCTTAACATGCACGAGATCGAGAATCGCCGCCCGCAATATAGATAAAGCGGCAATCATAATCGCTGTCGGGAGACGGAAAGCCCCAGGCGCGGCTGCCGCTTTCGATCGCCAGACCGATGCGGATGCCCTGCTCGCGAACCGAGGCGAGCCGCGACCTGATCTCCGCGACGGCTGCGGGATCGAAGCCGTCCAATCCGCCGGTGGCATGCATGCCGATCAGACCCGGCGCTCGACCATCATCTTCTTGATTTCGGCGATCGCCTTGGCCGGGTTGAGGCCCTTCGGGCAGGTCTGCGCGCAGTTCATGATCGTATGGCAGCGGTAGAGGCGGAACGGGTCCTCGAGATTGTCGAGACGTTCGCCGGTCGCCTCGTCTCTGGAGTCGATCAGCCAGCGATAGGCCTGCAGCAGAACGGCCGGACCGAGATAACGGTCGCCGTTCCACCAATAGCTCGGACAGGAGGTCGAGCAACAGGCGCAGAGGATGCATTCATAAAGGCCGTCGAGCTTCTGCCGGTCCTCATGGCTCTGCTTCCATTCCTTAGCCGGAGACGGCGACACCGTCTTCAGCCAGGGCTCGATTGAGCGATGCTGGGCGTAGAAGTTACTGAGATCGGGCACCAGATCCTTGACGACGGGCAGATGCGGTAGCGGATAGATCTTCACCGCGCCGGTAATATCGTCGAGGCCCTTGGTGCAGGCAAGCGTGTTGGTGCCGTCGATGTTCATCGCGCAGGAACCGCAGATGCCCTCGCGACAGGAGCGGCGCAAGGTCAGCGTCGGGTCGATCTTGTTCTTGATGTAGAGCAGACCGTCGAGCACCATCGGGCCGCAATCGTCGACATCGATGTAGAAGGTGTCGATCGACGGGTTCTGGCCATCGTCCGGGCTCCAGCGGTAGACGCGGAACTCGCGGGTGTTGGTCGCACCCGCCGGCTTCGGCCAGACCTTGCCTTCGCGCATCTGAGAATTCTTGGGGAGAGCGAGTTCAACCATATCCGGTTCCTCTTGAAATCAGTACACGCGAGCTTTTGGCTCGATCTTATGCGGATCGATGCCTTCGGCGATGAGCTCGGTGTGAACAGGGCGATAGTCGAGCTTGACGTCGCCTGCCTCGTTCACCCAGGCAAGCGTATGCTTACGCCAGTTGACGTCGTCGCGGCCGGCGAATGCACCCTCGGTATAATCCTCGCGAGCGTGCGAACCGCGGCTCTCCTTGCGGGCCTCGGCGCCGTAGATCGTCGTGATGGCGTTGGCCATCAGGTTCTGCAGTTCGAGCGTTTCCACCAGGTCGGAGTTCCAGACCATCGAACGGTCGGTGACCTTGATGTCCTGCATCTCGCCCCAGATCGCCGAAATGCGCCGGCAACCGGATTCCAGCGATTCCTGCGTGCGGAACACGGCCGCATCTTCCTGCATGGCGCGCTGCATCTTCTCGCGCAGCACAGCCGTCGGCGTGCCGCCGCTGGCGTGACGCAGGCCGTCGAAGCGGTCCATGATCTTGTCGCAGGCCGCGACGTTGAGATGCGGGATGGGCGCCGCGCGGTCGATGACTTCGCCGGCGCGGATCGCGGCGGCGCGGCCGAAGACCACGAGGTCGATCAGCGAGTTGGAGCCGAGGCGGTTGGCGCCGTGCACCGAGGCGCAGCCGGCTTCACCGACCGCCATCAGGCCGGGAATGATCCGCTCCGGATTGGCGCCATCGGCGTTCAGCACTTCGCCCCAGTAATTGGTGGGAATGCCGCCCATATTGTAGTGAACGGTCGGCAGAACCGGGATGGGCTCGCGCGTGACGTCGACGCCGGCGAAGATCTTGGCGCTCTCGGAAATCCCCGGCAGGCGCTCATGCAGAACGGCCGGATCGAGGTGGTCGAGATGCAGGAAGATGTGATCCTTGTTCTTGCCGACGCCGCGGCCTTCGCGGATCTCCAGCGTCATGCAGCGCGAAACGACATCGCGCGAGGCAAGATCCTTGGCCGAAGGCGCATAACGCTCCATGAAGCGTTCACCCTCGGAGTTGACGAGGTAACCACCTTCGCCGCGCGCGCCTTCCGTGATCAGACAGCCCGAACCGTAGATTCCGGTCGGGTGGAACTGCACGAATTCCATGTCCTGCAGCGGCAGGCCGGCGCGTGCCACCATGCCGCCGCCGTCGCCGGTGCAGGTGTGGGCCGAGGTTGCCGAGAAATAGGCGCGGCCGTAGCCGCCGGTCGCCAGCACCACCATCTTGGCGGCGAAGCGATGGATCGTACCGTCATCGAGGCACCAGGCGACGACACCGGTGCAGCGGCTGCCGTCCTCAGACATGATCAGGTCGAGCGCGAAATATTCGATAAAGAATTCGGCATTGTTGCGCAGCGACTGACCGTAGAGCGTATGCAGGATGGCGTGGCCGGTGCGGTCGGCAACGGCGCAGGTGCGCTGGACTGGCGGGCCTTCGCCGTAATTCTGCATGTGGCCGCCGAAGGGGCGCTGGTAGATCTTGCCTTCCTCGTTGCGCGAGAACGGCACGCCGTAATGCTCGAGCTCATAGACCGCCTTCGGCGCTTCCATGGTGAGATACTGCATGGCGTCGACGTCGCCGAGCCAGTCGGAACCCTTGACCGTATCATAGAGATGCCACTGCCAGCTATCCGGTGTCATGTTGCGCAGCGAGGCGGCGATGCCGCCCTGGGCCGCAACCGTGTGCGAGCGGGTCGGGAACACCTTGGTGATGCAGGCGGTGCGGAAACCCTGCTCGGCCATGCCGAGGGTGGCGCGCAGACCCGCGCCGCCGGCGCCGACGACGATCACGTCATAGGAGTGGTCGACATATTTGTAGGCTTTGCCATTCTGGGCGGGTGAGGTCGGTGCCATATCGAGCTTATCCTACGAATGCGATTTTCAGAATGGCGAAGAGACAGAGGCTGGCGATCACGATCGCAAAGAAGGTGTTCAGCATCAGCAGAGCGATCTTGCCGAATTCGCCATGCACGTAGTCTTCGATGATGACCTGCATGCCGAGCTTCATATGGATGACGCCCGATATCACCATCAATCCCATGACAACGGCGACAAAGGGGTTCGACAGGGCGCGAACCACGTCCGCATAGGGCGCGCCGGCATAGGTGATCATGAAGATTACGAAGAAGAGGATCAACGGAATATTGGAGACCGCGGTCAGCCGCTGACGCCAGAAATGGCTCGTGCCTTCCTTGGCGGAGCCGAGCCCGCGAACCTTGCCGAGGGGGGTGCGCATATCCATGAGAGGACCTTCAGAAGCGAATGAGGAAGCCGATCACCCAGACCAGCACGGTCAGACAGAGCGACCCGATGATGTTGGCGATGGCGAGTTTGGTCGAGACTTCCTTCTCGAAGCCGTAGCCGAGATCCCACATGAGATGGCGCAAACCGCCGAGCATGTGGTGCAGCAGCGCCCAGGTATAACCGAGCAGCACCAGCTTGCCGAGAAGGCTTCCGAGCACCCAATTGGCCCAGTCATACGACGCTTGGCCGCTTGCCGCCGCGATCAGCCACCAGGCGACCAGCAGCGTGCCGACATAGAGCGCACCGCCGGTGATGCGGTGGACGATGGACATGACCATGGTGGGAATAAGTTTGTAGACTTGCAAATGCGGCGACAGGGGCCGGTTATTTGTCACGTTCGCCATCAGAACCTCGCGGCGGCTTCTCTGCGCTCCCGGATTTCGGAGCATGCTCAGTCAACCACACGAATGACAAAATTCTCTGTGTGCGTTGCATCAATTGCGACGTTTACTCACCGGAAAGCCCGACGACAAGCACAATCGCTGTGCGCTATTAATTTAATCGATTCGGGTTGCCGCGAAGTTTGCGGGCGGGAGAAGCTCCAGAAAGGTGCGAAGCGGCCTTCCACCCGGAATTCCGTAAGAACAAAAGGTTAAGGGCGGTTCTGCGCCTCGGCGAAGAGGCTGAACCGTCCCAACGAAACTCGGCTTAATATTTATGCCGTTCCTTCCAGGCGCATGGACAAGCAGCGGCTTTTGGCGCAATCTGGCATTAACGATTTGTTAACGATCGGGAATTCCGGAGGCCGACATCCATGTTTCGCAGTCTGTCTGCAGTCGCCCTGCTTGGGCTCTCCGCGCTTGTCGCCTTGCCTGCCGCCGCCGGCGAGCGCCGTTTCGATCATCGCTTTGCCGATCATCGCTTCCTTGGCCACCGCCACGTCTTGCACAATGGCTTGCTTCTCGGCCAACGCCTCGGCTGGCGCGATCGCGGCATCCGTTTCGACAGCGCCTATATTCGCCGACCCGGCAGGGAGCGTATGCCGTTCCTGAAGCAGTTTTCGTCCCCGGCGACAAATCGCGTTGCCCGCAGCAGCCTGGTTATCTTCGCGCCCCAGCCGCCGGGTGGCGGCAGCGGCGACACCTATGCCGGCTCCTATGCCTATCAGATCGATGGCGGGACTTATGTCGGCGGCAATGGCTATGGCTATGGGTATTATTCGGGCGCACGGCTCGCGCCCCAGGCGCCGAATGCGAAGGTCATCGACGTCGGCGTCCAGGACGATCCCTGCAGCTACGAGGCCAATGTCTGCGTGATCCGGCCTTAAGATCTTGAGCCGAAGCGCCAGACCGTCGTCTTCTTGATTTCGCTGTCCTCCAGCGCCCGCGTCACCGGCACCTGATAGGCCGCACAGAATTCCAGCTGTTCCCGTGGCAGATAGCTTCTCCCGGGATCGCCGACCAGAACCAATATGCCTTCCCCCGTCAGCCTCGTCAGCCAGGGAACGAGCGCATCGGCGAAGACACGGTCGTAGAAGACGTCGCCGGCAAGCACGACATCGGCGGCGATATCCTGTCCGATCAGATCGGCGCCGGTAAATCCGAGAAAAACGCCGTTGGCCCTGGCGTTCAGCCGGATCGCCGTCTCCGCCCAGGGATCGATATCGGCGGCCGTCACCTCACGCGCACCGGCCATCATCGCCGCAATCCCGACGAGGCCGGAGCCGCTGGCAAAATCCAGCACGCGCTTGCCGCGCACCATTTCCGGATAATCGAGAATGTAGCGCGCCAGTCCCTGCCCGCCCGCCCAGGCGAAAGCCCAGAAAGGCGGCGGCAGACCGATCGCTTCCAGCTCTTCCTCCGTCTTCAGCCAGAGCTCATGCGCCTCGCTGGCCAGATGGAGCGAAATTTCCGGCACATGCGGCGGCGCCATCAGACTGGTATTGGCGCGGATGAAGGCTTCCGGATCGGTTTTCAACGCGGGGGATTGTCGAGCCCGCCCATGCGGCAGACTTCGGCCCACTCATCGTCGGTGACCGGCTGCACGGAAAGGCGCATGGAGGTGACGAGCGACATCTTGGTGAGCTTCTCGTTCGCCTTGATGTCGTTCAACGTCACCGGCTTCGGCATGTCCATGACGGCGCGGATATCGACGCAATCCCACTTCGGATCGCCTTTTGCGGTGGAGTCGGGATGCGACAGCGCTGCGACTTCGACGATGCCGACGATCTCCAGCCCGTCATTGGAATGGTAGAAGAACCCTTTGTCGCCGATCTGCATCGCCCGCATGTTGTTGCGCGCCAGATAGTTGCGCACGCCGGTCCATTCCGTGCCCTTTTCGCCGGCGGCCTTTTGCTGCTCCCAGGACCAGGAGGCAGGTTCGGATTTATAAAGCCAATGCGCCATGCTCACGCCTCCGGCTTGTTGAAGACCCAGTTGAAGGGCTTGATATCGACGCTTTCGAACAAACCGGCCATGGCGTAAGGGTCGGCGTCGGCCAGCGCCTTTGCCTCTTGCGCCGTCTCCGCCTTGACGAGCACCAGGCTGCCGCAGGCTTTGCCCTCGTCGTCAAGGAAAGGCCCGGCCATGGAAAGCTTGCCTTCGGCATTGAGCTTGTCGAGATAGGCAAGATGCGTCGGCCGCGTCTCCAAACGAACGTTCAGATGTCCCGGCTTGTCCTTGCAGAGCAGGGCGAAAAGCATGTCTATTCTCCTATTCGGTGGTGATTGGACGCGTCATCAACTGCTCGATGGCGTCCGATATATCGAGCCTGCCGTCGATGATGGCGGAAACGGCGTCGGTGATCGGCATGCTGATCGAAAGCTCCGCGGCAAGCCGCGAGGCGACCGAGGCGGCAAGCGCGCCTTCCACCAGCGCGCCCTGCAGCGGATCGGCCTTTTCCCCGCGCCCGAGCGCAATGCCGAAGCGCAGGTTGCGCGATTGATGGCTCGTTCCCGTCAGCACCAGATCGCCGAGACCCGATAGCCCGCGCACCGTATCCGCCTTCCCGCCTTTGGCGACGACGAAGCGTGACATTTCCGCGAGCCCGCGGGCAATCAGCGCCGCACGGGCGGATTCGCCGATGCCGCGGCCTTCGACGATGCCGCAGGCGATCGCCAGCACATTCTTGAGCGCACCGCCGAGCTGCACGCCGATGCGGTCGCTGGAGGCATAGAGCCGGAAGGTCCGACCTGATATCGCCTGGGCGAGCCGCTCGGCAGTCTCCATATCCGCCGCCGCGATTGCCATCGCCGTCGGCAGGCCCTTGGCGATATCGGCAGCAAAGCCCGGACCCGAGAGCACCGCGATCGGATGGTCCGGCAGTTCCCGCTCCAGCATGTCGGTCAACAGCTTGCCGGTCGCCCGCTCGATGCCCTTGGCACAGGTGACGACAATGGCGTCTTTCGACAGATATGGGCCATAATGCCGCGCCGCATCCGCCTGCGCCTGCGAGGGCATCGCAAAAAGCACGATGGAGGCGCCGGCGATCGCCTCCGCCTCCGCGGCAAATTCGAGCGATTCCGGCAGAACAATGCCGGGGAGCACGGCATCATGCAGACGTTCGCTCTTCAGATCGGCCATCAGCGATGGATTGCGCCCGACGAGCGTCACTGTGCTGCGACCGGCAAGGGCGATGACGGCGGCAAGCGCCGTGCCGAAAGCGCCCGATCCGACGACGGCGATCCTTTCGCTCATGCCTTGGCTCCTCTCTTTCCAAAGCCGATCAGCCTTTCCGCATTGGCATCGAGCGGCCAGCGCGAGCGCGGCTGGACGTCGAGTGCATCCGGGACCGCACCCGTCGCCATCCGCTCCAGCCCTGCCCAGGCAATCATCACGGCATTGTCGGTGCAGAGGCTCAGCGGCGGCGCGATGAAGCGGAAGCCGTTCTTGTCGCAAAGACCCTGCAGCGTCGCCCGCAGTTCGAGATTGGCGGCGACACCGCCGGCAACGACGAGCGCCGGTTTTTCCTGGTTGACCGGAAACTCGGCCTTGAAACGCTGCAGGCCGCGGCCGATGCGGTCCTTCAGCGTGCGTGAAATCGCCCGCTGGAACGAAGCGCAGATATCCGCCACGTCCTGATCGCTGAGCGGCGCGATCTCCTGCGCCGCCTGCCGCACCGCCGTCTTCAGACCGGAGAAGGAGAAATCCAGCCGCGCCTCGCCGACCAGTGGCCGCGGAAAATCGAAGCGATCGGCGTTGCCGTCCCGCGCCATGCGTTCCACTGCCGGGCCGCCGGGATAGGGCAGGCCGAGCAGTTTTGCCGTCTTGTCGAAGGCTTCGCCGAGCGCGTCGTCGATCGTCGTGCCCCAGCGCTCATAATCTCCGACGCCGCGCACCAGGATGAGCTGGGTATGGCCGCCGGAGACGAGCAGCATCAGATAGGGAAAGGAAAGCCCGTCGGTCAGCCGCGCCGTCAGCGCATGGCCTTCGAGATGGTTGACCGCATAGAGCGGCTTGCCGGCCGCCCTTGCAATCGCCTTGCCGGTCATCAATCCCACAAGCAGCCCGCCGATCAGCCCCGGGCCTGACGTGGCGGCGATGGCGTCGACATCAGCCAGCGACACATTGGCGCGCTTCAGCGCCTCCTCGATCAACTCGTCCAGCGCCTCGACATGGGCGCGCGCGGCGATCTCCGGCACGACGCCGCCATAGGCGCTGTGCTCGTCGAGCTGGGAAAGCACGACGTCGGAGAGTATCCTGGAATGGCCCTCCGCATCGCGCTCGACGATCGCCGCGGCGGTCTCGTCGCAGCTCGTCTCGATGCCAAGGATGCGCAGAAAGGGAACCATAAGGCCTGTTCGTTCATTGCGATGGGGCCGAAACCCGTTTACGAGAACTCCGGTAACAACGGAACAGAGCGGATGCAAACAAAACCTTTCCGGATCGGCACGCGGGGCAGCCCGCTGGCGCTTGCCCAGGCGCATGAGGCCCGCGACAGGCTGATGGCGGCGCATCACCTGCCTGAAGAGATGTTCGAGATCGTCGTGCTGTCGACCAAGGGCGATCGCATCACCGACCGGTCGCTGGCTGAAATCGGCGGCAAAGGCCTCTTCACCGAGGAGCTCGAACAGAAGCTCGTCTCAGGCGAGCTGGATTTCGCCGTGCACTCCGCCAAGGACATGCCGACGCACCTGCCGGACGGCCTGCATCTGTCCGCCTTTCTGCCGCGCGAGGATATCCGCGACGCCGTCATCGGCCGCACCGCACCCAAACTGATCGACCTGCCGCATGGCGCCACCGTCGGCTCCTCGTCACTGCGCCGCCAGGCGCTGATCCGCCGCATGCGACCCGACATCAACGTCATAGTCTTCCGCGGTTCGGTCGAAACCCGGCTGCGCAAGCTCGAAGAAGGTCAGGTGGACGCGACGCTGCTGGCGCTTGCCGGCCTCAAGCGCCTCGGCAAGGTCGAAGCGCTGACCGATATCCTCGACCCCGACGCCTTCCCGCCGGCGCCCGCCCAAGGGGCAATCTGCATCGAGAGCCGGATCGGCGATACGAGGATCGACGAGCTGCTGGCATCGGTCAACGATGCCGCGACCTTCGACACCGTCTCCTGCGAGCGCGCCTTCCTCGCTGCTCTCGACGGCTCCTGCCGCACGCCGATCGCCGGCTATGCCGTCTGCGAGGGCGACCTGATCCGCTTCTCCGGCCTGATCCTCACGCCAGACGGCCGCAGCCAGCATGCGGTGACGACGGACGGCCACCGCCGCGATGCGGCCGCACTCGGCACCCGCGCCGGCCAGGATGTGCGCGCAAGAGCCGGCAGCACCTTCTTCGACGACTGGCACTGAAGCAGCCATGCGTGTGCTTGTCACCCGCCCCGCGCATTCAGCGACAAGAACAGCACAACGTCTGCGCGATATGGGCCACGAGCCTCTGCTGCTGCCGCTGCGCCGGCCACAGCACGACAGTGCCGCAGCCGCGGCCGCGCTCGAAGCCACCAGCGGCGCGATCGCGGTGACCAGCGCCGAAGCCGTCAGGGTCGCATCCGCGCTCGGCGAGAAACTTCGTCCGCATCTTGTCCGCCCGCTTTTTGCGGTCGGCGAGATGACGGCGCAAGAGGCGCGCGGACTCGGCTTCCGTTCGGTCGCCGCGTCCGCAGGCAACGGCCGCGATCTCGCCGATCTCATCGCCACGCAGGGAGCGGAGGAGTTGCTCTACCTCGCCGGACTGCCGCGCGCCGAAACCTTCGAAACAAGATTGCGCCAACTCGGCATCCGCTTTTCGGTCGCCGAATGCTATCGCATGACGCCGGTTGCTCCGAGCCCGGCCGAGATCGAAGCTGTCTTTTCCGGCGGCTGCCCTAACGCCGTTCTCTTCTATTCCCGGCAGACGGTGGAAGATTTTTTTCGCCTGGCGGAGCTGCGATCAGCCCTGTCGGGACACCGCGAAATCCACCTTCTCTGCCTGAGCGAAACGGTGGCGCAGGCCATTCCGATGTCCCTGAAAAAAACTGTGGCGATTTCATCCATGCCGGATGAGCAAAGTCTTTTGTCGCTGCTTTGAAGGCTTTTGAGCCTTTCCTGGTCAGATTGAAGCATTCTGCCGGAGCAGGTTTTCGTCAGGGCAGAGGCGATTGGCGACGGGCATACCCCAAGGTACGTCCGAGCCGATCGCCTCTGATCCTGGCGGAAACATGCCCGGCCCACCGGCCGCACCGCTTCGCCGTGGCGAAGCGACAAGTGCGTCCGGCGATTCCAAAGTCTTGCAGTTTTGCCACGCAAATCTGCGGGAGGGTTGGCTGAAACGGGCCGGCTGATCGACCGGCCGGCTTGGCCGTGGAGCTTGGCTACGACGCGCGCCGGCCGGTCGACCCTCCGACTCCGTTTGAGCCAACAGAATGCTTCAATCTGACCAGGAAAGGCCCAAACCGCCCAAATTTGATCTAACCTCTTCCCTTAATTGGCATCACTGTCTAGTTTCGTTGCAATGCAGGATAAAGAGGACCTCATGGTATCGGGAAACCCGCCACGCCATTCGAAGAGCGCCGATGAGCCGGTCACGATCGACCTCGATGCACAGGACTTCGCCTCCGAAGCCGATACCACAAAGCCGGTGAACAACGATGCCGGCGACGCCGACAGCCCCCCTGCGGATCTTGGCCCGGCGCCGGAAACCGAAGCGGCGTCGCAGCCTCAACCTGAAAGCAAGCCCGAATCGGAGCCGGAGGAGGAGACGCCGGCAGTCGCCGAACCTTCCTTCACGCCCCCTGCCGAACAGCCCGCGCCGCGGGGCGCCGGCACCTCCGGTCTTATCGCCGCCGGCATTTTCGGCGGCCTCGTGGCGCTGCTTGGCGCAGGCGTCATTCAATATGCCGGTTACCTCCCGGGTTCCTCCGCGCCTGAGACCACCTCGCCCGAGGTGGCCGATCTCTCCGGCGAGATCGACGGCTTGAAACAGACCGTCGCCAACCTTGCCGCCAATCCCGCAAACACGGGCGACGGCGCGCTTGAGACGCGGATCGCCGCGCTGGAAACGGCTGCGAAGAACTCCGCGGCGGGGCCATCGGCGGATCCGGCAAATGTCGAGGCTCTCAACCAGAAGGTTGCGGAGCTCAGCAGTCAGGTCGATCAGCTGCGCTCGATGCTTGCCCAGTCCTCCGACCAGCAGACGAGCAGCGATGCCGATATCGCCAAGCGCCTGGCCGAGGCCGAAAAGAAGCTCAACGAGCCGCGCGAGGATGTTGCCGTCGCGCGGGCGATCGCGGCAGCCGCCCTGAAGGCAGCGATCGATCGCGGCGGGCCGTTCCTGGCCGAGCTGGATACCTTCGCTGGCGTCGCACCCGACGATCCTGCCGTTACGGATCTGCGCGCTTTTGCCGAGACCGGCGTTCCCTCACGCGCCGAGCTGATGCGTCAGGTTCCCGACGTTGCCAACGCCATCATCGAATCGATCAATCAGCCGGATCCAAACCAGAGCTGGTCGGATCGGCTGATGGCGAGCGCAAAATCACTGGTGACGGTCCGACCCGTCGGCAATATCGAAGGCGAAAGCGTTGAGGCGATCGCCGCCCGCCTGGAGGACAAGGTGAAGAACGGCGATCTGCCCGGCGCTTCCGCCGAATGGAACAATCTGCCGGCTGCCGGCAAGCAGGCCTCCGCTGCCTTCAAGCAGTCTCTGGAGGCGCGCATCCGTGTCGAGGAGCTGGTTGGCGGGGCGCTGTCGAAGGCGGTCGCCGGCGCCGGCAAGGAAGGGTGAGACCATGACCAGGCTTGTCATCTTCGCCCTGCTCGTCCTGCTTCTCGCCTATGGCTTTTCCTGGTTCGCCGATCGTCCCGGCGACATCTCGCTGATCTGGGAAGGCCAGATCTACCAGACGAAACTGATCGTCGCCGTCAGCGCGATCATCGCCCTCATCGCCGCCGTGATGATCGCGTGGTGGTTCGTCCGGTTGATTTGGACTTCGCCGCATTCGGTGACCCGCTATTTCCGCGCCCGCAAGCGCGACCGCGGCTATCAGGCGCTGTCGACCGGCCTAATCGCTGCCGGCGCCGGCAATGCATTGCTCGCCCGCAAGATGGCGGCTCGTTCGCGTGGCCTCATCCGCGCCGATCAGGAGCCGCTGATCAATCTGCTCGAGGCCCAGGCCGCACTGATCGAAGGCCGCCATGATGAGGCGCGCGCCAAGTTCGAAGCCATGGCCAACGACCCGGAAACGCGGGAGCTTGGCCTGCGCGGCCTCTATCTCGAAGCCCGCCGCCTCGGAGCCAACGAGGCCGCCCGCCAATACGCCGAAAAGGCCGCCGACAATGCACCTTATCTGCCTTGGGCCGCCCAGGCGACCCTCGAATATCGCAGCCAGGCTGGCCGCTGGGACGATGCGATCCGACTGCTCGAACAGCAGAAGGCCGCCCGCGTCGTCGAAAAACCCGAGGCCAACCGCCTGCACGCCGTGCTCCTGACGGCACGCGCCGCCGAGAAGCTGGAAGGCAACCCGGCCGGCGCCCGCGACGACGCCCTGCAGGCGCTGAAGTTCGCCGCCGATTTCGTTCCGGCCGCTCTCATTGCCGCAAAGGCACTGTTCCGCGAAGGCGGTCTGCGCAAGGCCGCTTCGATCCTCGAACAGGTGTGGAAATCGGCGCCTCATCCCGAGATCGGCCAGACCTATGTCAGAGCCCGCAGCGGCGATTCCACGCTCGACCGGCTGAAGCGCGCCGAACGCCTGGAAGCGATGCGCCCGAACAATGTCGAATCTCTTCTCGTCGTCGCCCAGGCGGCGCTCGACGCGCAGGAATTCGCCAAGGCGCGCGCCAAGGCGGAAGCGGCGGCGCGTATTGAACCGCGAGAAGCCGCCTTTCTGCTGCTCGCCGACATAGAGGAAGCCGAGACCGGCGACCAGGGCCGCGTGCGCCACTGGCTGGCCCAGGCACTGAAAGCCCCGCGCGATCCCGCCTGGGTGGCGGATGGTTTCGTCTCCGACAAATGGCTGCCGGTGTCGCCGGTCACGGGTCGTCTCGACGCCTTCGAATGGAAGGCGCCCTTCGGTCAGATCGAGGGGCCGCTCGAAGAAGGGTCGGCGCCCGCCTCGATCGAAACGGCTCTGAAGACCCTGCCGCCGCTGCGTGACGTCAGGCCAGAGAGCCCGGTCAACGATCATCGCATCATCGAACTGGAACGCGCCGCGACGATCGCCGAGGCCGTGCGCCCGGCGCCGGCACAGTCACCGGCACCGGCAAAGCCGAAACCGGCCGAATCCACCGCCAGCGACAAAGCGCCAGCACCGAACGAAACAAAGCCCTTTTTCGGCGGATTGCCGGATGATCCCGGCGTTCGCGATCCCAGGACGGAACCGGAACCCAAGACACGGCTTCGCCTTTTCTGACACGGAACGAAACCCGCATGTTCGAACGCTTTCAGGCATTCTTCCAGAAGCTCACCGCCGATCGTCCAAAGAAAGGTTTTGCCCCCGATGACCCGCGCATCGCAGTGGCAGCACTCTGCATGCAGGTGATGGAAGCCGACGGTCAGATCAAGGCTAGTGAAAAGAAGCGGCTGCGCAAGCTCTTGAAGGAGCAGTATTCGCTCGACAGCAAGCAGCTCGATGCTTTGATGGCCGCCGGCCTCGAAGCCGAAAGCTCCGCCGTCGACTATTATCGCTTCACCGCCGACCTGAAACGCCATCTCGATACCGAGCAACGGCTGGAGCTGATCGGCATTCTCTGGGACATCGTTTACGCCGATGGCGAGCGCAGCGAGATGGAAGACCATGTCATCTGGCGTATCGCCGATCTGCTCGGCGTCTCCTCACGCGAACGCATTCAGAAGCGGCAGGAGGCGGCCGCCAGGGTCACGGATATCCAGGTTGCGCAAGATGATGCCGACTGAGCAAAATCCGGGCCGCGACCGGCGCCCGATCCTTATCGTCCTGCATCAGGAGCGGTCTAGTGCCGGCCGTGTCGGGCAATTGCTGGTCGAAAAAGGCTACTGCCTCGATGTCCGTCGCCCGGTCCTCGGTGATCCGCTTCCGACGACGCTCGCAGACCATGCCGGCGCCGTCGTCTTCGGCGGACCGATGAGCGCAAACGATCCGGATGACTTCGTCAAGAAGGAGATCGACTGGATCGAGGTTCCGCTACGGGAAAAACGCCCTTTTCTCGGTATCTGCCTCGGGGCCCAGATGCTGGTGCGTCATCTCGGCGGCAAGGTACAGCCGAATGCCGACGGCTCGACGGAGATCGGCTGGTACCCGCTGCACCCGACCGAGAAAGGCCGCCTGCTGATGCACTGGCCGAAGATGGTCTATCATTTTCACCGCGAAGGTTTCGAGCTGCCACACGGCGCCGATCTGCTCGCCGAAGGCGATGCCTACCCGAACCAGGCCTTCCATTACGACGGCAACGCCTGGGGCCTGCAGTTCCATGCCGAACTCACCCGAGTGATGATGCATCGCTGGGTCGTGCACGGCGCGCATCGCTTCATTCTGCCGAACGCCCAGCAGGGCCGCGAACACCTCGAAGGCCGCATGCTGTTCGACGCGCCGCTGAGAGCCTGGCTGACAGAATTCCTCGATCTCGTCTTCGAGGGAAAGTCGGCGAAGGCGACACCGTCTATCGCTCTGCGAGCATAATCCCGTTTAGTGGTCAGGCGGGCGCGTCGAGCGTGTCGATCCTGCGCAGCTTCGGGAAACTTGAAGCCCAGATCGCCGCGACCGCCAGTGTTCCGAGCCCGCCGATGACGACTGCCGGCACCGCGCCGAAGACCGATGCCATCGTGCCCGCCCTGAACTCTCCAAGTTCGTTGGAAGCGCCGACGAAGACCATGTTGACCGCATTGACCCGCCCGCGCAGCTGATCCGGCGTCCAGAGCGCGATCAAGCTCTCGCGCACATAGACCGACACCATGTCGGCCGCGCCCATCAGCGCCAGCGCTGCGATCGAAATTTCTGTATTGGACGAGGCGCCGAAGATGATGGTGCCGACACCGAACAGAGCGACGCCGATGAACATATAGAGGCCGGCGCGGTGTTTCAGCGGATAGGCGGCGAGGAAGATCGCCATGACGATGGCGCCGAGCCCCGGTGCTGCCCGTAGCAGTCCAAGGCCCCAAGGGCCAAGCGTCAGAATATCGCGGGCGAAAATCGGCATCAGCGCCGTGGCGCCGCCGAGCAGAACGGCGAAGAGATCGAGCGAGATCGCGCCGAGCACGACTTTTTCGGCGCGGATGAAACTGAAGCCGCCGAGGATCATCGCCCAGCTCTTCGCCTCACCCGTCGTCTTCTGTTCCGGCTTCGGGATCATGAAGAGGAGAGCCGCCCCGAGGACGGAAAAGATGACCGCCACCGTATAGGCGGTCGTCGCACTGACCCCATAGAGCAGGCCGCCGATTACAGGCCCGGTGATCGCCGCAAGCTGCCAGGACGATGAATTCCAGGCGATCGCATTGGAAAGGGCGCGCTCGGGCACGAGGTTGGGTGCGAGAGACTGCACCGCCGGCGACATGAAGGCGCGCTCGATCCCGAAAATCAGAAGCACCGCAAAGACCGGCCAGGGCGCGAAGGTTCCCGTCGCCGTCATGACGAGCAGCGCCAGCGTGCAGAGCGCGCTCACCAGAGAGCAAAGAGCGGCGATGGCCCGGCGATTGTGCCGATCGGCGATCGAACCGGTCACGAGAATGAGCAGCAGCGACGGCAGGAACTGTACGAGCCCGATCAGGCCGAGATAGATCGCCTTGCCGGTCTGGTCGTACATCTGCCAGCCGACGGCAACGCTGACGATCTGTTGCGAGAAGGAAAGCAGAAAGCGCGCGAAGAAGAAACGCGTGTAGGACGAATGCCGAAACGCGGCGAAACGGTCTCCGGTAGGCGAAAACGACATGGGGCCCTGTCCGAGGAAGCGGGCGCGCCGGAATGGCTGCGAGGCCGCCCGTTAAACATGATCTGCCATGCGTTTCGACACGGCACTTGCCCGTTTAGTCGCCAATGTCTACATGTCTGTCAACAACCAATTGGAGACGACGATGTTTGCCTTGTTTCAAACCATTGATTTGGTTTTGAATATTTACACCTGGATCCTGATTGCCAGTGCCGTTTTCTCCTGGCTCTATGCGTTTAACGTCATCAATTCCAGCAACCAGTTCGTCAATTCGGTCGGCATGTTCCTCTACAATGTCACCGAACCCGCGCTGAAGCCGATCCGCCGTCTGCTTCCGAATCTCGGCGGCATCGATATTTCTCCGATCATCCTGCTGGTGATCATCTTCTTCCTGCGTACCTTCCTTTGGACTACGCTATACCCGCTGGTCGCTTGAGCCCTCCCTGGAGATTTTCCGGCGATCAGCTGCGCCTGGCCGTTCGGTTGACGCCGAATGGCGGGCGTGACGCGATCGATGGCGTCGAAGCGGATGGCGACGGCGAGACCCTGTTGAAGGCGCGCGTCACATCAGTGCCCGAGAAGGGCAAGGCCAACAAGGCGCTGATCCTTCTGATCGCCCGGTCGCTGCGCATTCCGAAATCCAGCATCAGCCTCGTCTCCGGCGAGACGGCGCGTAAAAAAATCCTCCGGATTGAGGGCGACCCGGAGGATTTGGTAAAAAAGCTCGAAGCGTTATTGGGCTGAGGGTTCAGCCCTTCGCCTTCTTGGCCCGCTCGACGGCCTCGATGATGAGCTGGCCGGCTTCCTTGGAATCGCCCCAGCCGAAGATCTTCACCCACTTGCCGGGCTCCAGGTCCTTGTAGTGCTCGAAGAAATGCTCGATCTGCTTCAGCGTGATCTCCGGAAGATCGGTAAAGTCCTTCACCTTCTCGTAGCGCAGCGTCAGCTTCGGCGACGGCACGGCAATGATCTTCTCGTCCTTGCCGGAATTGTCTTCCATCTTCAGGACGCCGATCGGACGCACGTTGATGACGCAGCCCGGAACCAGCGGTCGGGTGCTGGCGATCAGCACGTCGATCGGGTCGCCATCTTCAGACAGCGTGTGTGGTACGAAACCGTAATTGCCCGGATAGGTCATCGGCGTGTAGAGGAAACGATCAACGACCAGCGTGCCGGCATCCTTGTCCATTTCATACTTGATCGGATGACCGCCAACAGGAACCTCGACGATAACGTTGACGTCTTCAGGTGGATTATTACCGATTGAAATGGCGTCGATGCGCATAGGATACTCCCGCGGGGTTGAATTGCTCGAAGCCAGATAATCAGTTTCATCTCGCAACGCAACACGGCAGATCACCGATGCGTGATGACACAGGCGTGATGCCGCAAAAACTTTAGAGGAGAGGTGTGCGACGCTCGAGCAGGCCGATCAGTTCCAGATGAAACCGATCTTCTTCAACTGCTTGTGATCGAAATTTTCCATGCCTTCGCAGAAATCGGTCCCGCCATGATGGCGGTAGAAGCGGCTGGCGGCCTCGTTTTCTTCAAGGCACCAGACGACCAGCCCGTTGCAGCCGAGCGACTTCAACAGCCGGCGCGCCTCGCCGAACAGCATGTGGCCGAGACCGATTCCCTGATATTGGGGGCGAAGATAAAGCTCGTAGATTTCACCTTCCTGCGGCAGGGCGCGGGCACGGTTGAGACCGAGCGTCGCATAACCGGCGACTGTCCCTGCCACATCGAGAACCAGCAACGTCGCGGGTCCGCGTGTTGCCTTGCGCCACCAATTTTCGCCGCGTCGCTCGATCATCTGCGTCAGCGCGCGATGCGGAATGATGCCCGCATAGGTGTGTTGCCAGGCGAGCCTGTGCGTTTCCGAAATGGCTCGGGCATCGTGCGGTTCGGCCCGCCGGACATCGATCGACAACGTCTTCATAACGTTTACTCTGGTCCTGCCGCAGGCAATTAACCATATGCGGCGAGCGCATCGTGATCGATTGCCCACAGACTTGATATGTGGACGACGGATAAAATTTAACGCTTTTTTAACGATTGTCACAAGTCGGAATCAGCGCAGCGCACAATAAAAAACCCCGGCTCGAAGGCCGGGGTTTGAAAGGGGGAACGACTGGGCTCTTAGAGAGCCGCCTTGGTCTTTTCGAACCGTTTGCGGTCGTTGGCGTCGAGATACATCTTCCGCAGGCGAATGGACTTCGGCGTGACCTCGACGAGTTCGTCTTCCTGGATCCATGAGAGCGCGCGCTCCAGCGTCATGCGGATCGGCGGGGTCAGCTTGACGGCTTCGTCCTTGCCGGCGGCGCGGATGTTGGTCAGCTTCTTGCCCTTCAGCACGTTGACTTCGAGGTCGTTGTCACGCGTGTGAATGCCGATGATCATGCCCATATAGACCTTTTCGCCGGCGTCGATTATCATCGGGCCGCGGTCTTCCAGGTTGAACAGGGCGTAAGCAACGGCTTCACCGGCTTCGTTGGCGAGCAGCACGCCGTTGACGCGGCCGCCGATCTCACCCTTGTAGGGCTGGTAGCTGTGGAACAGGCGGTTCATGATCGCCGTACCACGCGTATCCGTCAGCAGTTCCGACTGATAGCCGATCAGGCCGCGGGTCGGCGCGTAAAACACCAGACGGACGCGGTTGCCGCCCGACGGGCGAAGCTCGACCATCTCTGCCTTGCGCTCGGACATCTTCTGCACGACGACGCCGGAATGTTCTTCATCGACGTCGATCAGAACTTCCTCGATCGGCTCCAGGAGCTGGCCGCTCTCGTCCTTGTGCATGACGACGCGCGGACGCGAAACGGCAAGCTCGAAGCCTTCGCGGCGCATGTTTTCGATCAGAACGGCGAGCTGGAGTTCGCCACGGCCGGAGACGAAGAACGAATCTTTATCGGCGCTTTCCTCGATCTTGAGGGCGACGTTGCCTTCGGCTTCCTTGAACAGGCGGTCGCGGATGACACGGCTCGTCACCTTGTCGCCTTCGGTGCCGGCAAGCGGCGAGTCATTGACGATGAAGGACATGGTGACGGTCGGCGGGTCGATCGGCTGCGCCTTCAGGGCTTCCGTCACCGACGGATCGCAGAAGGTGTCGGCGACCGTACCCTTGGAAAGGCCGGCAATGGCGACGATGTCGCCCGCATGCGCTTCCTCGATCGGCTGGCGCTCGATGCCGCGGAAGGCGAGGATCTTGGAAATACGGCCCTGTTCGATCAGCTTGCCGTCCTGGCCGAGAACCTTGACGGCCTGGTTCGGCTTGATCGAACCGGACGCGATGCGGCCGGTGATGATGCGGCCGAGGAAGTTGTTGGCTTCGAGGATCGTGCCGATCATCCGGAACGGACCTTCCTCAACCTTCGGCTCGGGCACGTGCTTGACGACGAGGTCGAGCAGCGGTGCGAGGCCTTCGTCGCTCGGGCCTGCCGGATCGTAGTTCATCCAGCCGGCGCGGCCGGAACCGTAAAGGATCGGGAAGTCGAGCTGCTCGTCGGTCGCATCGAGGGCGGCGAAAAGGTCGAAGACTTCGTTGACGACTTCGTCGGCGCGGGCGTCGGGACGGTCGATCTTGTTGATGGCAACGATCGGACGCAGGCCGACCTTCAGGGCCTTGCCGACAACGAACTTGGTCTGCGGCATCGGGCCCTCGGCAGCGTCCACGAGAACGATCGCGCCGTCCACCATCGAGAGAATGCGCTCGACTTCACCACCGAAGTCGGCGTGGCCGGGCGTGTCGACGATGTTGATGCGCGTATCCTTCCATTCGATGGAGGTCGCCTTGGCGAGAATGGTGATGCCGCGCTCTTTTTCGATGTCGTTGGAATCCATCACGCGTTCCATGACGCGCTGGTTCTCGCGGAAGGAGCCGGACTGTTTCAGAAGCTCGTCAACGAGAGTGGTCTTGCCATGGTCAACGTGCGCGATGATCGCGATGTTGCGAAGTGCCATATGTCATAATCTCTGAGGCTGGGGCGCTACGCCAAGTGGACGCGCCATTTACGTTTGGCGCGCTCTTACCGGTTTTTTCGCGATTGCGAAAGGGGGTCGCGCGCGAAAGCTGCGGCATGGCTGCCGCCATGCCGCTCGCTTCTCTGTCATCAAACTGTCTTAAGCGTCGCTGCCTGTCAATTCCTCGAAGGTGGCGAGTCCCTTTTTGACCAGCATAGCATCCGGCCTCGGCAGCTTGCCGCGGAAGCCCTTATAGGCATCCTCGGGATCAACCGAACCGCCGGTGGAATAGATATTTTCCTTGAGCTTGCGCGCCATCTCGCCGTTGAAAGCGTCGCCCGTCTCCTCGAAGGCGGCGAAGGCATCGGCGTCGAGAACTTCCGACCACATGTAGGAATAATAGCCGGCCGAATAACCGCCGGAGAAGATGTGCTGAAAGTGCGGTGTGGCATGGCGCATGACGATCGACTTCGGCATGCCGATCTCGGCCAGCACCTCCGCCTGCACCGCCATCGGATCGTCGACGGCCTGTCGCGTGTGAAACGCCATATCGACGAGCGCCGACGAGGTGAATTCGACGGTGTTGAAACCGGCATTGAAGGTGCGGGCCGCCAGCACCTTGTCGAGGAGCGCCTGCGGCATCGGCTCGCCTGTCTCGAAATGCACGGCATATTCCTTGAGGATGGCGGGAACCGTCAGCCAATGCTCGTAGAGCTGCGAGGGCAACTCCACGAAATCCCGCGAGACGCCGGTGCCGGAAACCGAGGGATAGGTGACGTTTGAAAGCATGCCGTGCAGCGCATGGCCGAATTCATGAAACAGCGTGCGGGCGTCGTCGAGCGACAGCAGCGCCGGCTTGCCCTCGGCGGGTTTGGCGAAATTGCAGACATTGTAGATGATCGGCAACTCGCCGCGGCGGCCGTTCTTCAGTTGCAGCTTGTGCTGCGATTGCAGTGAGCTCATCCAGGCGCCTGAGCGTTTCGAACTACGAGCGAAATAGTCGCCGAGGAAGAGGGCGACCAGCCTGTCGTCCCGATCCCTGATTTCGAACACCCTGACGTCGGGGTGATAGGCCGCGACACCCTTCTTCTCGACCCCGCGAATGCCGAACAGCCGGCCGGCCACATCGAAGCAGGCGTCGATGATCTTTTCGAGCTGCAGATAGGGCTTGAGCTCGGCCTCGGAAAAATCGAACTTCCGGGCTCGGATCTTTTCGGCGTAGTGGCGCCAGTCCCAGGGCATCACCTCGTGGTTCCGGCCCTCCTCGGCGATCAGCGCCGCGATGTCGATCTCTTCCTCGCCGGCGCGTTTGACCGCCCGCGCCCAGACGGCTTTCAAAAGGCCGTTCACCGCATCTGCCGTCTTCGCCATCGTGTTGTCGAGTTTCAGCTCGGCGAAATTGCCGTAGCCGAGCAGCTTCGCCACCTGATGGCGCAGCGCCAGCGTTTCCTTGATGACGGCGCGGTTGTCGGTTTCCCCGCCGTTTGCGCCGCGCGCCACCCACGCATTAAAAGCCTGTTCGCGCAGATCTCGGCGCTCCGAAAAGGTCAGGAACGGCTCGATGATCGAGCGCGACAGCGTCACAGCATATTTGCCCTCCTCGCCGCGTTCGCGCGCCGCCGCCGCCATCGCGTCGCGCAGGAATTCCGGCAGCCCATCGAGCTCGGCGCCCTCGGATAGCATAAGCGCCCAGGCCTTCTCGTCGGCCAGGACGTTCTGGCCGAACTGCGTGCCGAGGCCCGCGAGTTTTTCATTGATCGCCGCAAGCTTCTCCTGCTGGGGCTTTTCAAGCTTGGCGCCGGATTTGACAAAACCCTTCCAATGCCGCTCCAGCACCCGCGTCTGCTCCAGCGTCAGGCCGAGGCTCTCGCGGTTCTCCCAAAGCGTATCGATGCGGGCAAAGAGCGCGGCGTTCATCCCGATCTTTGAATAGTGGCGTGACATCTTCGGCGAGATCTCCCGTTCCAGCGCCTGGATGACCTCGTTGGTATGTGCGCCCGCCTTGTTCCAGAACAGCGCCGAAACGCGCGAGAGCGCATCGCCGGCAATCTCCAGCGCCACCACCGTATTGTCGAATGTCGGCGCATCACTGTTTCCGGCAATCTCGTCGATCTCCTGCTCGTGCGCGGCGAGTGCGGCGTCGAAAGCGGCGGAAAAATCGCCGTCATCGATGGCATCGAACCGTGGCAGGCCGTGGAGAGCGTCCCAGTTGATGAGCGCCGGATTGAAATCGTGGGGAGAAGCCATCGGAGAATTCCTTTTGGTATGCGGGATGGTCAATATAGGAGAGCCGTCACGGAATTGGTATGTCGTCGCGATGGGCTTTTGTCTCATTCGGCGATCTGACGCACGTCAGCCGGTGGGCAAGATTTCACAGTTGAAAATTAACCGTTTGTTAACGATTGACGCGAATCACCCACAAGCGCTAGTTTCCCGGTGATCTTTCCTGCCAGGGGACATGCGCCATGGAAATTTTTTCCCTGCGGTCTTCTCAGAGTTTGCTATTTAAAAACAACCCTAATAACGCAAGAAATTCGAAGACAGCCGATATTCAAATCGAGACCAAGGCTCCGGCTCCGGTCTCGTTCCACATCGAAGATAATCTCGACCAAGGGCCGGATTTCACCGCGGTCAGCCCCGGCGAGCTGCGCAACTACGCCCGCCAAAGCTTCGATAGCGGCCTGATCGACCAGAACACTTACGCCGCGATTTCGGAACCGCTGCCGATGCATGCGATCGATCCGCTAGGCAATATCATCGATCTCTCCGGCGTCACCGACGGCACGAGTTTCAATTTCCTCGATTATTACAAGAACCAGCTGCAGGTCGCCATGTCGATCGGCGATCCTCATGAGGTTCAGACGCTGAAATCGATCGTCAGTTTCTTGAATGCATGATCGCAGTTAGGCCTTGCGCCAACCGATGAGACCGGGCGTGGCGTGCCATAGCGCCTGGGCGGCAAAGCCCATGAACAGGACGCCGGACGAGCGCACGATCAGCCGCTCATGGGCGCGATAGAAGCGCCGCACCGCACCCGCGCCAATGACGCCGATCAGGATGATGTCGGCGGTCACGAAACCCAGGAAGGACACAGCGAGAAGCACCGGCAGCGCCTCGAAATCGAGTGCACCGGCCGAGCCCGCGACCAGCGCCGTGAAGGTGGCAAGCGCCACCGGGTACCCCTTCGGGTTGGTGACCCCGAAAATCAGGCCACGCCGGAACGGCCGCTCGATCACGACAAGCGCCTGCCCATCCGCTTTTGGCTTGGCATTGACGGCGCCCCAGCCGATCCAGGCGAGGTAGAAACCGCAGGCGAGCCCGAGCAGATCGAAGACGAAGGTTCCGATCGTCTTGGCGCCGACGATCGCAATCAGCGCCAGCGACGACCAGATGAGATCCCCGACCAGATGCCCCATCATGAACAAGGCGCCGGCCTTGCGCCCCTGCCCGGCGCCGATGCCGAGCAGTTGCAGAAAGGCGGGGCCTGGTATGAGCACATAGAACAGCGCCGCCAGAAAGGCGCCGAAGAGCAGGGACTGCGTCATGGACATGCTCCGAAGAATGACCGGAGCAGACTAAGCGATGGCAGGCATCCGTCAAGGGCGATGACACGGCCATGAAAAGGTCAGAGCGGTTCTGCGCTCCGTGAGAAGCTGAACCGCTCCAATCCCAATCTGCATGTCGTCATCACCGTCCGGTTGGCATCGGCCGGGCTCGAGCCCGGCGCCGCGTCCGGGGCGCTTCCGCAACGGGTCGCCGTCGGCCGGGTGACGGATGCGACGTCGCCCGGTCACCCATCAGGTGCCCAGGACCTCAATTCCGTGCCTCTGGCACGCCGCCAATACCGCGCCGATTTCCTCCGCCGAAGGGGGGGCCATCCGGCGGAACTTCGCTCTGGCCGATGTCGCGGAAGAAGTGGCTCATCGAATCTTCCACGACTGCGATCATCTGGGCGGGAAGGCTTCCGGTGTTGGCATAATTGTGCGGCTGGAAGGACCGCAGGGTGAGAACGTCGCCGGTCCGCGCGACCATCTGCGAGGGAGGTACGCTGTCGAACACCGTGAAAGTGATCTCACCGCTCAGGACCCGGAATATCTCCACGGATTCGTGCTTGTGCGGCGGCGTACCGGAACCGGGAGGCACGGTCACCTCCAGGATCGACAAGCCCTTCTCCGGCACTTCGCCCATGAACTGCACCTTGTCGCGAATGACCCAAAGGACGTCCGCGGTCTCTCGTGTCTTGAATGCTTGATCCATTATCGGCTCCATCGTCGGGCCGGCTCTTGCCGGCATGTGTTTGATCAGTTCTCGTCAGTCTCGGCAGCCTTCAACAGCGCCTGCATCGCCCAGGACGCGACCTGTCCCGCGTCCTTCCCCGTCAATCCGCCGTAGTCTTTAAGCGTTTCCCAGGCGCTGGCGCTGTAGAGAAGGTGGAAGAGCGCCTCGACCTTGCGGGCGCTCTTGGAATTTATATCCAGATTGGCGTCTTCGAGGCACGTCCGGAACGCAACGCGCCGTGTCTTGACCGTCCGCATCCGCATGGCGTGACCCGTGGGCGTATGAAGGGTGGCGCGAATGATACCTTCGTTCTTGTCGAACTGCGGAAAGGCGTCGAGGGGCGAGCGAAGAAGCTCCTCCAGGGTCGTTGGCAGGGTCGCCGCATTCATGTTCTGGTTAATGTAGACCCAGAACGCGTCGAACAGCGCTTCCTTCGTTGCAAAATGCCGAAACACCGTTCGCCTCTCCACCCCGGCAGACCGCGCAACATCGTCCATGGAAATGTCCGCGAACGCATTGCCGTTGAGAAGGTCTGAGGTGGCGCGCAGGATGCGCTCCCGTGTTTCCTGGGCCTGCGATTCCCGTAAGGGGGAACTGTACTTTCGTGTGGGCGACTGTTGGGACATTATGTCTCTCATGATGTATTAATGTCGCTTCTAGTGACACCATTTTACGATCATGTCAACTGGAGTTGTTGACCGTTGGCGGAGAGGGTATCGGCAAGACCTGGACGCAGGCGATGGCGCGCGAACAGCGACGATTGATGAGCGTCGTTGGGGCAATCCGGTCATCTTGGATGCCCCGAGAGGTATTGGCGCGCTTGCCACTCATTCAATAAAAAGCCCGCGCGGCGATGCCGGCGGGCCGATGTCCGTCCGAAGACGAATTCCGCGATTACTTCGCGAGGTTGCGCTTTCCGAGCGTGCGCAGGCGCAGTGCGTTGAGCTTGATGAAGCCGGCCGCGTCCTTCTGATCGTAGGCGCCCTGGTCGTCCTCGAAAGTGACGAGCTTGTCGGAGTAGAGGGACTTTTCGCTCTCGCGGCCGATGACCATGACGTTGCCCTTGTAGAGCTTCAGCGTCACTTCGCCTTCGACATGCTCCTGGCTCTTGTCGATCAGCGCTTGCAGCATCTCGCGCTCCGGCGAGAACCAGAAACCGTAATAGATCAGCTCGGCGTAACGCGGCATGATCTCATCCTTGAGATGGGCGGCACCCCGGTCGAGCGTAATCGATTCAATAGCGCGATGCGCAGAGAGCAGGATCGTGCCGCCGGGCGTTTCGTAAACGCCGCGCGACTTCATGCCGACGAAGCGGTTCTCGACGAGATCGAGACGGCCGATGCCGTTGTCGCGGCCGTAGGTGTTGAGCGTGGCGAGCAGCGTCGCCGGCGACATCTCGACACCGTTGATCGACACGGCATCGCCCTTGCGGAAGCCGACCTTGATTGTCGTCGCCTTGTCGGGCGCTGCTTCCGGGGAGATCGTGCGCATATGCACATATTCCGGCGCCTCCTGAGCAGGGTCCTCGAGAACCTTGCCCTCGGAAGATGAATGCAGAAGGTTGGCGTCGACGGAGAAGGGAGCTTCACCCTTCTTGTCCTTGGCGACCGGGATCTGGTGCTGTTCAGCAAAGGCCAGCAGCTCCGTGCGGCTCTTGAACGCCCAATCGCGCCAGGGCGCGATGATCTTGATGTCGGGGTTCAGGGCATAGGCGGAGAGCTCGAAGCGAACCTGATCGTTGCCCTTGCCGGTCGCGCCGTGGGCGATCGCATCGGCGCCGGTCTTATGGGCGATATCGATCAGATGCTTTGAGATCAGCGGACGGGCGATCGAGGTGCCGAGCAGATAGACGCCCTCGTAAACGGCGTTGGCACGGAACATCGGGAAGACGAAATCGCGGACGAATTCCTCGCGGACGTCCTCGATGTAGATCTCCTTGATGCCGAGCATCTCGGCCTTCTTGCGCGCCGGCTCCAGCTCCTCGCCCTGGCCGAGATCGGCGGTGAAGGTGACGACTTCGGCGCCGAGTTCCGTCTGCAGCCACTTCAGGATGATCGAGGTGTCGAGGCCGCCGGAATAGGCGAGCACGACTTTCTTCACGTCTTTGTATGATGCCATGATGATGAGGTCCGTTGCATAAGGCCGGCGAAAACCCGGTGTCGCGGCACTTTTAGCGAGATTGGCGCGTGACGCAAGGGCAAGTGCGATCGCTGAGGCGCCGATAGCGTTTGACACTGCGAAAGCGGCGCCCATATTCGGCTGCGTGCGAACAACGCTCGAGGAGGGGCTGTCCCCGTGACGAATATTCAAGACATTTTCAAGAAGTCCAATGTTGCCGTCATCACCGGCGGCGCTTCCGGCATCGGGCTTGCGGCGGCGAAGTACTTTGCCGGGCGCGGCATGAGCGTCGTCATCGCCGATCTCGGCGGCGACCGGCTGGCTAACGCCGCCGACGAACTCAAGGCCATTGCCGGCGAAGAGGATGTGATGGCGGTCGAGACCGACGTCGCCAGCCGCGACTCCCTGGAGGCGCTTGAACGCGCCGTGCTCCAGCGTTTTGGCCGCGTCCACGTGTTGATGAACAATGCCGGTATCGGTCCGGAAACCTCGATCTTCAGCCCGCAGGGCAATTGGGACCATATCCTCGCCGTCAACCTGATGGGCGTCGTCAACGGCACACGCGTCTTCGGGCCGAAGATGCTGTCCCATGGCGAGCCCGGCCTGATCATCAATACCGGCTCCAAGCAGGGCATCACCACGCCACCGGGCAATCCCGCCTACAATATCTCCAAGGCTGGCGTTAAAGTCTTTACCGAAGCGCTCGAACACGAGCTTCGCAACACCGCGGGGTCAAAAATCTCGGCGCACCTGCTGATCCCCGGCTTCGTCTTCACTGGCCTCACCAAGGGTGACCGCGCGGAAAAGCCGGCTGGCGCCTGGACACCGGAACAGACCGTCGACTTCATGGTCGAGAGCCTGGAACGCGGCGATTTCTATATCCTCTGCCCGGACAACGACGTCACCCGCCCGGTCGATGAACGCCGCATGGCCTGGGCGGCCGGCGACATCATCGAGAACCGCCCGCCGCTGTCGCGCTGGCACAAGGACTATGCCGACAAATTCAAGGCCTTCCTGGAGCAGAAGTGATCGTCGCCATCAGGAGGTTTGATTGGTAATTTTCTGAAAGCCGGATTAGAGATCGTCAGGTTTTTTCCGGCTTGCAGAGAGTGCCATGGATTTCGTGCCCAGCCTGCCAACACTTCTGGCCTTTGCCGCCGCGACGCTCCTCCTTGCCGCGACGCCCGGCCCCGACATGACGCTGTCGATCAGCCGCGCGCTGGCCCAAGGAAAGAAGTCTGCCCTCTTCGTCGTCGTCGGCACCAGCCTCGGCATCGTCGTCCACACCATGCTGGTCGCCTTCGGCATCTCGGCGCTGATCACTGCCTCACCAACGGCTTTCCTGATCCTGAAGACCGGCGGCGCGGCCTATCTGTTCTGGCTCGCAGTACAGGCGATCCGCTTCGGATCGAAACTTACGGTCGCCAAGGTCGAGACGCAGAAGGGGACCGCGTTTGCCAACATCTCATCCGGCTTCTGGGTCAATCTTCTAAACCCCAAGGTCATCATTTTCTTCATGACCTTCCTGCCGCAATTCGTCAGCGCCGGCGATCCCGCCGTTACGCAGAAACTGCTGTTTCTCGGATTTTGCTTCATCCTGATCGGCATGCCGGTCAATGCCAGCGTGATCCTCGCCGCCGATTGGCTGGCGTCCTGGCTGCAGAACAACAAGAAGGTTCTGCGCGGCATGGACTATACCTTCGCCGGCGTCTTCTCGGTCTTCGCCGCCAAAATCCTGCTCACCCAAGCGCGATAGGCCGCTATCGGCTTCGCCGATCGGCTCAGCCGATCAGCAAAGCGTCATCATCGAGTGTCTGGCCGCGCATCTTGCGGAACATGGCGATCAGATCTTCGACCTGCAGGTCCTTCCTGCTGTCACCCGCCACGTCGAGAACGATCTCGCCGCCATGAAGCATGATCGTGCGATGGCCGTAATCCAGCGCTTGGCGCATGGAATGCGTTACCATCATCGTCGTCAGCTTGCGCTCGGCAACGATCTTCTGCGTGAGGTCCATCACGAACTCAGCCATGCCGGGATCGAGCGCCGCCGTATGTTCGTCGAGCAGGAGCACCTCGGAGCCTGCAAGTGTCGCCATGACGAGCGACACGGCCTGCCGCTGCCCGCCCGAGAGCAGATCCATGCGATCCTTCAGCCGATTTTCCAGCCCGAGATTAAGCTCGGCGATCCGTTCCTTGAAATAGTCCCGACGTTTGCCGCCAAGCGCCGGCACAAGCCCGCGCTTTTCGCCGCGCCGGGCCGCCAGAGCAAGATTCTCTTCGATCGACAACGAGCCGCAGCTGCCAGTCAGCGGATCCTGGAAGACGCGCGCCACCAGGCCGGCGCGCGCTGCCGTCGATTTGCGCGTCACCTCGCTCTTGCCGATCAGCACCTGTCCCTCACTCGGGATGACATCGCCGGCGAGCACGCCGAGCAGCGTCGATTTGCCGGCGCCGTTGGAGCCGATGACGGTGACGAAGGAGCCTTGTTCGATGGTCAGGCTGACGCCGTTCAGAGCCTGCTTCTGCAGCGGCGTGCCGCGTCCGAAGACGACCTTGATATCCTTGACGCTGATCACGATGCGGCACCTCGGCGAAGACGGGGGAGAATGAGCGCGAAGGTGACGAGCACCGCCGTCACGAAATTGAGATCGGAGGCCTGCAGGCCGATGACGTCGCTCGACAGCGCCAGCTGGATGGCGATGCGATAGAGGATCGAGCCGAGCACGCAGCCGACGAGGGCGATCAGCAGGCCCCGGCGTCCGAGCAGCGTCTCGCCGATGATGACGGCGGCAAGACCGACGACGATCGTGCCGACGCCCGAAGTGACGTCGGCAAATCCGTTGGTTTGGGCAAACAAGGCGCCACCGAACGCCACCAGCGCGTTCGAGATCGCCATGCCGAGATAGATCTGCCGGCTGGTGTCGACGCCCTGGGCGCGGGCCATGCGGGCATTGGCGCCGGTGGCGCGCATCGCAAGCCCGGCATCGCTGTCGAGGAAGCGCCAGACAATGATCAGCGCGACAATAACCAGAACGCCGACGAAGAGCGGCCGCACGTAGAAATCACGCAGGCCATGGCCGAAAAACGGGCTGATCATCGTATCGGCATTGATGAGGGCGACGTTCGGTTTTCCCATCACCCGCAGATTGACCGAAAACAGCGCGATCATCGTCAGGATCGAGGCGAGCAGGTTGAGGATGTTGAAGCGCACGTTGAGTAGCGCCGTCACCATGCCGGCCGCCGCACCCGCCGCCATCGCAATCAGCGCCGCGAGCCAGGCATTGACGCCGGCAATGATCAGCACCGCGGTAACCGCCGCGCCGAGCGGAAAGGAACCGTCTACCGTGAGGTCAGGAAAATCGAGGACGCGGAAGGCGAGATAGACGCCGAGGGCGACGAAGGAATAGACCAGGCCGAGCTCGACGGCCCCCCAGAATGCGATTTGGCTCAAGGCTTTCAGCCCCTTTTGTTTTCGTTCCGCCCGTCGCGAAACCGCAGCCTTTTAATACTTCAGCCGCCCCCGTGCAAACGGGAGCGGCTGAATGTGAATGGTTGATGCGACGATGAGCGCTTATTCGATGACCTTGTTGGCGCGTGAAAGCACGCTCTCGGGCAGGGTGACGCCCATCTTGGCCGCAGCCGCCTTGTTGACGACGAGATCGCTGCCGGCGGCGGTCTTGACCGCGATGTCGCCCGGGTTTTCGCCCTTCAGGACGCGCACGACGATCTCGCCCGTCTGCTTGCCGACGTCGTAATAATTGAAGCCGAGCGCGGCGATCGAACCGCGCGAAACCGAATCCGTATCAGCGGTGAAGAGCGGCAACTTGCTCTCTTCGGCAACCGCAACGGCGCCCTCGAGCGCGGAGATGATCGTGTTGTCGGTCGGAATATAGATGGCATCGGCGCGGCCGACGAGGGCGCGGGCGGCACCCTGAACCTCGGCCGATTTGGTCGCGGCCGATTCGACCACCGTCAGGCCGGCCTTTTCGGCTTCGGCCTTCAGCACGGCGAGCAGCGAAACCGAATTCGCCTCGCCGGAGTTGTAGAGATAGCCGATCGTCTTCACCTTCGGCAGGATTTCCTTGATCAGCGCCAGGTGCTCGCCGACGGGCGACATGTCGGAAAGGCCGGTGACGTTGCCGCCCGGCTTGTCCATGTTCTTGACGAGCTGGGCGCCGAGCGGATCGGAGACGGCCGTGAAGACGACAGGAATGTCGCGCGTCGCCGAGACGACGGCCTGGGCCGACGGCGTGGAAATGGGGACGATCACGTTGGGCTCGTCGCCGGCGAACTGACGGGCAATCTGGGCTGCCGTCGCCGGATTGCCCTGCGCCGATTCGAACATGAATTTCAGGTTCTCGCCTTCCTTGTAGCCCGCCGACGTCAGCACGTCGAGAACGCCCTTGCGGGCGGCATCGAGCGCGGGATGCTCGACGATCGCAGTGACGGCAACGGTCACATTATCGGCCTTGGCGGGCAGGGAAAGGGCCAAAGTGGCGGCAAGAGCGAGCAAAATCGGGCGCATGGATGTCCTCCTGAATGATTTTGGCGGCACTATTAGGAAAAGCGCATGCTTAAATCAATGCAGGAGAATTGTAGCGAGGATCAAACTTGCTGATCAGTCGTCGGCGCCGTGATTGGCGATCATCATTGCCTCGAAGGCCAGGCGCTCGGTCTTGCGCATGCGTTCGGATTCCGATTTCAGCTGGCCGCAGGCGGCAAGGATGTCGCGGCCGCGCGGTGTGCGGATCGGCGAAGCGTAACCGGCCGAATTGATGAAATCGGCGAACTTTTCGATCTGCTCCCAATCCGAACACTGGTAATTGGTGCCGGGCCAGGGATTGAACGGAATGAGGTTGATCTTCGCCGGCACGCCTTTCAGGAGCTTGATCAAACCCTTCGCGTCTTCGAGGCTGTCGTTGACGTCCTTCAGCATCACATATTCGAAGGTGATGCGCCGGGCATTGGAAAGGCCCGGATAGGCCTTGCAGGCGTCGATCAGTTCCTTCAGCGGGTACTTCTTGTTGATCGGCACCAGAATATCGCGCAGGTCGTCGCGCACCGCATGCAGCGAGATCGCCAGCATGACGCCGATCTCCTCGCCGGTGCGGAAGATCTCCGGCACGACGCCGGAGGTGGAAAGCGTCACGCGGCGTTTGGACAGCGACAGGCCGTCGCCATCCGTGGCGATCAGCAGCGCTTGCTTGACGCTGTCGAAATTATAGAGCGGCTCGCCCATGCCCATCATGACGATATTGCTGACCTTGCGGCCCTCGGCAGGCATGATCGTGCCTTGCGGCGCTTCACGATCCGGGAAGTCGCCGAGCCGGTCGCGAGCGAGCAGCAACTGCGACAGAATTTCCTCCGCCGTCAGGTTGCGCACCAGGCGCTGTGTACCGGTATGACAGAAGGAACAGGTCAGCGTGCAGCCGACCTGGCTTGAGATGCAGAGCGTGCCGCGGCCCTCTTCCGGAATGTAGACGGCCTCGATCTCGACCGGGCGGCCCGCGCCCCGCGCGGGAAAACGCAGCAGCCATTTGCGCGTGCCGTCGTTCGAGACCTGCTCCTCGACGATTTCCGGACGCGCGATGGTGAAATGCGTCTTCAGCATTTCACGAAGATCCTTGGCGATATTGGTCATATAGTCGAAATCGGAGACGCCGCGCACATAGATCCAATTCCAGAGCTGCGAGACGCGCATCTTGATCTGCTTTTCGGGCACGCCTTTTTCCCGGAGCGCCGCCGCCATTTCCTCCCGGGAGAGCCCGATCAACGACGGCTTCTCGGCGCCGGAAGACGGGCGCGCGGCCTGAGGTTTGTTGATGACGATCGCATCCATGACGGACATAGGCTTCTGACCCCGAATTCGAACACGTAACCGTTCCGCAAGCCGCGGACTTCGGGATCTGATCCGGAAGACTTGCGGAGGCATGACGGCACATTGGCAGAAATTGATGGCGGACGGCGACTGATATCGCGATCTGTCCGCTGTTTGCGCGGCCTTTAGCATTATTTTGCCCGCGCGTCACTAATGCATGTCGCCCAAAAGTGTGAAGCGGTTTTGGAAAAACGACATGCATACAGCAGAGACCTAAACGGCAAGAGCCGGCACAAGGCCGGCTCTTGAAACTTTGTGACCGAAAGTCCCGCTTACTTGCAGCTTTCGATCTGCTTGAGCGCAGCCGAGATGCCCGACAGCGAATAGCTGTAGGACGTGCCGGTGCCTTTGCGCGAAACCGCATTGACGGTCATCGAATGGCCGGTCTTCATCGCCGCGACGAGGGCCGGCTCCTGGGCAGCATTCTCGACCCAGCCCGCCTTGTCCTTGGTAAACATGACGAAGGTCTTGTTGTCGATGACGACATTGATCTTCGAATTTTCCTTCACCGTGTAGCCCATCATCGCCTGCGGCTCGTAGGAGATGTTCTGGCCGGGCCGCTGCGAAACGATGAAGAAATTGTCGCCATGGTCGACGCTTGCTGGCTGCTTTGCCGTTGGAACGGACAGCACGTAGCACACGGTGCTATTGCCCGACTTATAGGAATAGGCGCCCCATGCCTGGAACTGCTGAATGCGGGTCGGCGCGGCCTGCTGCGCTGCCGCCACTCCGGCCATTGTCAGGGTGAGGGCGAGGGCGGATACGATACTTCTTACAAACATGGATTCCTGCCGGTTCTTGCGATTCAAGGCCCGAAGCGATCATAGCGGGCGCCGCATAATCACGATCTGCTTTATTTTGACTTAATTCAGGTTACCAAATGGTCAACAATAGCTGCGATTTGTATGTGCCTGTGTCATTTCAGCTCGACTACCACCTTTGCCCCTTGCCGAAATCGGCTGCGATGCCGGTGCGCCGATGGCACCGACTGGCCGTTCGGCTGAACTTAAGACACAAAGATTCAGGCAACAGTTTGACCTTTCAAAAATCCGCTGTACCTCATTAAGACTTTGGAAATCCGGGACGAAATTTTCGCCGCAGGGGGCTGGTGAGACGACATGGATGCCGAGGAAAGACAGCGTTTCGCTGCCCTCGCAAAGGCCGTCGCGGATGATCGCGACCAGCAGGCCTTTTCTATCCTGTTCGACTATTTCGCGCCGCGCCTGAAGAGCTGGCTGATGCGCCAGAAGATGACATCAGGCGAGGCCGAAGAGCTGGTCCAGGAGATCATGATCGTGCTCTGGCACAAGGCCTATCTCTACGATGCGACGCGATCTTCTCTGTCGACCTGGCTTTTTCGCATCGCCCGCAACCGCCGCATCGATCTGCGGCGCCGCACCAGCACCCGCACTTTCGACGAAACGGACCCGACCCTGCTGCCACCGGCTGAGATCGGTGCCGATGAAATCGTCGCCAATGGCGATCGCGATGCCAAGCTGCGCGCCGCTGTCGAGCAACTGTCCGAAGAACAGCGCGATATGCTGCGTGCAGCCTTCTTTCTCGGCCAATCGCATTCTGAGATAGCCGAAGCGACCGGGCTGCCGCTCGGCACGGTGAAATCACGTATTCGGCTTGCGTTTGGAAAGCTTCGCAAGATGCTCGAGCAGGAACTCAGGTGAACCGCGCCGCGGCCTTCAAATCGTTTTCATCGTGTCCGCAGGCCGGTCGGCAAGGACGCGGTCCGCTGCGTCGTAATGGTTCGGCCGGATATGACCGCGCACCATGGCGAAGGCGGCGGAAAGCACGGCGATGTCGTCAGAAAAGCCGATAACAGCGAAAATATCCGGGATCATGTCTATCGGCATGACGAAGTATGCCAGCGCGGCCAGCAGCACGCCGCGCACCTTGGTCGGCGTCTGCGGATCGAGCGCACAGTAGAAACCCGCGACGACGTCGCGCGAAAAGGGAATCTGGCGCACGGCCCGGCGGAAGGTCGGCCAGAACTTCTGCCGTACGGTTTCCTCCCGCCGGCTCTGGGTGTCCTCGTCGCCCGGCAGCAGGATTTCCCCGAATTTGACCTCGTCCATTCCTGACATCCTTTCGTCCATGCGAACATATGGTGATGGCGCTTCGGCTTTCAATCAGCGCTCGTTTCAAACGGCACCGCGTGCCGCCGCCTTGTCCATCGCCCTGGCGAGCTTGAAATCCAGTTCCGTCAGCCCGCCGGCATCATGCGTGTTCAGCGTCACATCCACCCGGGAATAGACGTTGAACCATTCGGGATGGTGGTTGAGTTTCTCGGCCGTAATCGCTGCCTGCGTCATGAAGCCGAAGGCCTCGATGAAATTTGAAAACTTGAACGTTTTCGAGATTGAAGAGGCCGCATCGTTGAGCGCCCAGCCTGAAAGCTCAGCCAGTCGTGCCTCGGCCGCCGCCCGTTCCAGTCTTTCCTGTTTCATGCCATGGTCCTCTCATCTGTCAGCAGGTCACCGATGAAAGACATCAGCATCCTTTTCGTTTGCATGGGCAATATATGCCGTTCTCCGCTTGCGGAGGGAATTTTTACCCACCTTGCCGCCGAGGCGAGGCTGACCGATCGTTTCACGATCGATTCCGCCGGCACCGGCGGCTGAGATGAAGGTGAACCGCCCGACTGCCGTTCGATCGCTGTTGCCCGCCACCATGGCATCGACATAGCAGGGCAACGCGCCCGGCGCATCCGTTCGATCGATTTCGTCAGTGTCGATCTGATCGTCGCCATGGACCGCGACAATGTTGCGGAACTCAACAGGATCGCCCCTCCCGAGGCGAACATCCAGCTGTTCGGCGATATCGCGCTGGGAACGGGGAGGACATTGCCGACCCCTATGATGGCGGTCCGGAAGGTTTCGAGCTGCTCTATACCAAGCTCTTGACCGGCTGCAGCAGCCTGCTCGAAACGCTGGTCCCCGAACGTACTTCGTGCAGCGGGAACACTTCCTCGGTGAGATAGGGCCCGCCGCCGACCGATTCGCGCGATGAAAGCAGCACGAAACGCGGCGCCGTGAAGGTCGCGGTGTGGAAGTTGCCACGCCCACTCAGATATTGCACGACATCGTCGAGCCGCGAGGATTTCAGCCGGGCCAGCGTCACGTGCGGCGTGAA
The DNA here is from genome assembly GCF_019685435.1 of Rhizobium sp. NLR10b. Classification (NCBI taxonomy): domain Bacteria; kingdom Pseudomonadati; phylum Pseudomonadota; class Alphaproteobacteria; order Hyphomicrobiales; family Rhizobiaceae; genus Rhizobium; species Rhizobium sp. NLR10b. The sequence continues at coordinate 90,467 of NZ_JABDWV010000006.1, forward strand.
TTTGCGCGGATCCGGCGGCAGGCCGATGCGCTGGCAGATCCGTTCGATCTCAGCCTGCAGGGCGTACATCTCAGGCGACTGAGAAACGCCCGCCCAGACCGAATGCGGCTTCTTCGAGCCGAAGGACCCGATGCCTTCGAGCCGGAACTGAAATTCCGGCCGATCGATCCGGTCGAGGCGTTCAACGATTTCATCGGCCGTTCGGCCGTCGACATCACCGATGAAGCGCAGCGTGATGTGGTAATTTTCCACATCGATCCATCGTGCTCCGGGGAGGCCACCGCGCAGCAATGAAAGGCTCATTGCCGCATTGCGCGGAATTTCGAGGGCGGTAAACAGTCTCGGCATAACGAGCACTCCCCGAATCTTTTGCAGGTGCTTACACGGAATCACGCAATCAATGGCCGTGCAAGCCCCTAATTCTTCACAGAAGAAATCGTATCGATGAAATTTGTGACATCAGCTTCCATTTTCTCGACCATGACGTCGACACCTCTCGCGTTTGGATGCATGCCGTCATCGAGCTTCAGCCCCGCATCGAGCGCAACCCCGTCGAGGAAGAAGGCATAAAGTGGAACTCCATATTTGTCGGAAAGTTTCCGATAAATCGGATTGAAGCGCGCCGCATAATCCGCTCCCATGTTCGGCGGCGCCATCATGCCGACAAGCAGCACCGCTATGCCGCGCGCCTTGAGCCGGGCAATCATCTGATCGAGGTTTTTCTCGCTCTCTTCCGGCGGAATACCGCGCAGCGCATCATTGGCGCCGAGCTCGAGGATAACGCCATCGGTGCCGTCGGGGACCGACCAGTCGACCCGGGCAAGCCCACCTGTCGTGGTATCGCCCGAAACCCCGGCATTGGCAATGGAAACGTCGAGCCCCTTGGCCTTCAAAGCCGCCTGCAGCTTTTCCGGAAAGCCCTCGCCGGGCGGCAGCTGATAACCCGCCATCAGGCTGTCCCCGAATCCGACGAGATTGATCGTCCGCGCATTGACTCCAACGGCAAAGATCAGCGACACCGCGATGACGGTGAATTGAAGCGCGGCAACTTTAAATCTCATTCTGGCTTCCCTAGATTGGCGAGGTGCCGTGATGCGGCCATTGCGTTAGAGATTAATATAGGTCGATTTCTGTTGGCAAAAACCATCATCGAGTTGAAGGGCGCCGATCTCACCCTTGGCAGTGCGGCCGCCTCCGTCCATGTTCTGAAGGGCATCGATCTCGATATCGCTGCCGGCGAATCCGTTGGCATCGTCGGACCTTCCGGTTCCGGCAAATCCACCCTGCTGATGGTGCTTGCCGGACTGGAAAAGCTCGACAGCGGCGAAATCAATATCAACGACACGCCGCTCCATGCCCTGAGTGAGGATGAGGTCGCCGATTTCCGCGGCCGCAACATCGGCATCGTCTTCCAGTCCTTCCACCTGATCGCCAACATGACGGCGCTGGAAAACGTCGCGGTGCCGCTGGAGCTCGCCAATATCAGCAACGCCTTCGAAATCGCCCATCGCGAACTGAGTTCGGTCGGCCTCGGCGAACGGCTGAACCACTATCCCGGCCAGCTTTCCGGCGGCGAGCAGCAGCGCGTGGCGATTGCCAGAGCGCTTGCTCCCTCGCCCGCCTTGCTGATCGCCGACGAGCCCACAGGCAATCTCGATACCGAAACGGGCCGACAGATCGCCGACCTTCTCTTCGCCAAACAGGCCGAACGCGGCATGACCCTGCTTCTCGTCACCCACGACGTCTCGCTTGCAAACCGCTGCTCGCGCCAGATCCGCGTCCGTTCCGGCAGGATCGAGGGCGACAGCGCCGCCCGCCGCAGCGAGGCGGCAATCGCATGAGCACGGTCACGCCACGCGTCGCGCTCGCTTTTCGCCTGGCGCTCCGCGAGCTGCGCGGTGGCATTCGCGGCTTCTACATCTTCCTGGCGTGCATCGCGCTCGGCACCGGTGCGATCGCCGCCGTCAATTCCGTTTCGCAGTCGATCACTGACACGATCGCCTCGCAAGGGCAGGAGCTGCTGGCGGGCGACGTCCGCTTCGAGCTCAACAATCGCCAGGCGACATCTCAGGAAATGAGCTTCCTTCAGGGCCTGGGAACCATTTCGGTTTCAACCGGCCTTCGCTCGATGGCCCGCAAGCCCGACGGTTCCGACCAGGCGCTGGTCGAGGTCAAGGCCGTCGACGACGCCTATCCGCTCTACGGCAGGTTCGTCGCCGAACCGGACTATCCGCTTGCAGCCCTGCTCTCCAGCCAAGGGGGCACCTATGGCGCGGTCGCCGCCCCGCTGCTTCTCGATCGGCTAGGCCTTGCGGTCGGCGACGAATTGCTGCTCGGCAATGTCAAGCTCAGCATTACCGGCACGGTGAAGACCGAGCCCGACGCGCTGTCGGAAGGCTTCGGTTTTGCGCCGCGTCTGCTCGTCAGCCGCCAGGCGCTCGAAGCGTCGGGGCTGATCCAGACCGGAAGTCTGGTCGAACACGCCTATAAGATCCGGTTGGAAGATAAGGGCGCCATGTCGGGCATCCAGGCCCGCGCCTCCAAGGAGTTTCCCTCCGCCGGCTGGGCGATCCGTACCAGTGATCGCGCAGCACCCTCCCTCACCGAAAATATCACCCGTTTCTCGCAATTCCTGACGCTGGTCGGCCTCACCGCGCTGATCGTCGGCGGCGTCGGCGTCGCCAATGCCGTGCGTGCTTTCCTCGATTCCAAGCGCACCACCATCGCCACCTTCAAATGCCTCGGCGCTCCAGCCGCCGTCGTCGTTCTGATCTATCTCTTTCAGATCGCCATCATCGCCCTTGGCGGCATCTTGGCCGGCCTCGTCATCGGCGCCCTGTCGCCGATCTTTGCGGCACAGTTCCTGGCGCAATTCCTGCCGGTCTCAACCGCGCCGACCCTCTATCCCGGCGCCCTGCTGCTCGCGACGCTGTTCGGCATCCTGACGACGCTCGCCTTCGCCATTCTGCCGCTTGGTCATGCCCGCGAAGTGCCGGCAACGGCGCTCTTCCGAGAGCAGGGCTTCGAAGCCCGCCGGCTGCCGTCCTGGCCTTATATCCTGCTTGCCGCCCTCTTCATGGCGGCCCTTGCCAGCCTTGCCATCCTCACCGCCTATGATCGTTTTATCGCCGTCGTCTTCGTCGGCGCAATCATCTTCGCCTTCGTCGTCCTGCGCCTCGTCGCCGCCTTGATCGCCTGGCTCGCGCGCCGCAGCCCGCGCGTTCACTCGCCGGCGCTCAGGCTCGCGATTGGCAACATCCACCGCCCCGGAGCGCTGACGCCCTCGGTCGTCCTCTCGCTCGGCCTCGGCCTGGCATTGCTGGTGACCCTGACCTTGATCGACGGCAACCTGCGCCAGCAACTGACCGGCCGCATGAACGAGGGGGCACCCAACTTCTTCTTCGTCGATATCCAGAGTGCCGAGGTCGATGCCTTCCGCAATCTCGTCCAGGCGCAAGCGCCAAGGGGCAAGCTGATGGAGGTGCCGATGCTGCGCGGCCGGATCGTCGCCTTCAATGGTGAGGATGTCACCAAGATGAATGTGCCGGCCGCCGGCCGCTGGGTGCTGAACGGCGATCGCGGCATCACCTACGCCGACACGCTGCCCGAAAATGCCGCGCTCGCCGAAGGCAGCTGGTGGGACAAGGATTACAGCGGCGAGCCGCTCGTCTCCTTCTCCTCGGAAGAAGCGCATGAACTCGGCCTCAAGATCGGCGATACCGTCACCGTCAACGTGCTCGGCCGCAACATCACTGCAAAGATCGCCAATCTGCGCCGTGTCGAGTGGGAATCGCTGGCGATCAATTTCGTCATGGTCTTCTCGCCGAACACGTTCCGCGGCGCCCCGCATGCCTGGCTGGCGACGCTAACCGATCCCTCCTCAACACCGGCCGAAGATGCTGCCATCCTGAAATCCGTCACCCACACCTATCCGACGATCACCAGCGTGCGCGTCAAGGATGCGATCGATATCGTCAACCAGCTCGTCACCCAGCTTGCGACAGCGATCCGCGCCGCCGCATCGGTGGCGCTCGTCGCGTCGATTCTTGTCCTTGCCGGGGCGCTCGCCGCCGGCAACAGGGCGCGCACTCACGACGCGGTGGTGCTGAAGACGCTCGGCGCCACGCGCGCTATGCTGATTCGCGCCTTCAGCTACGAATATCTGATCCTCGGGCTGGCCACCGCGATCTTCGCACTCTTTGCCGGCGGTATCGCCGCCTGGTTCATCGTCGCCCGCATCATGCGACTGCCGTCTGCCTTCCTGCCCGATGTGGCGGGACTGACGCTCGTCACCGCGCTCGTGCTCACCATCGGCATCGGCCTCATCGGCACCTGGCGCATCCTCGGGCAGAAGGCCGCACCGGTGCTGCGTGAGCTTTAGACGGATAGCACGGTCGACACGACTTCACGTTACGGCGATTTAACCGGCCGCGCCTTTGCAAGCCCCTTGTTTGCAAAGGGCGAAAGCCTCATATTGTCTGCAGGCATGCTGGAGCTCCGCAGCGGCGCCCGGGTCGAAAACCCCGACACCGTATCTCCTTCGGAGCTTGTAAGAGGAAACTATGGCTGATCTTCGTAACTATCAAAGCCGCGTCCAGACCGGCGAGATGATTGATCAAGGCCTGCGCGCATATATGCTCAAGGTCTACAATCTGATGGCGCTGGGCCTGGCGATCACCGGCGTGGCAGCATATCTCGGATTCAACTTCGCGGTCCAGGACGGCCAGCTCACCCAGTTTGGCGCGCTTCTGTTCCAGTCGCCGTTGCGCTGGGTCGTGATCCTTGCCCCCCTTGCGGTCGTCTTCTTCCTGAGCTTCCGCATTCATCAGATGAGCGTGTCCGCCGCCCAGACCACCTTCTGGATCTACGCCGCCTTGGTAGGGCTGTCGCTCTCGTCGGTCTTCCTGGTCTATACAGGCCAGAGCGTCGTTCAGACCTTCTTCGTCACCGCCGCCTCCTTCGGCGCGCTGTCTCTTTACGGCTATACGGCGAAGCGTGACCTGTCGGCGATGGGTTCGTTCCTGATCATGGGTCTCTTCGGCCTGATCATCGCCTCGCTCGTCAACATCTTCCTGGCTTCATCCGCGCTGCAGTTCGCGATCTCGGTGATCGGCGTGCTGATCTTCGCAGGTCTCACCGCCTACGACACGCAGCGGATCAAGGAACTCTACTATGAAGCGGATGACGTCGCTGTCGCCGGTCGCAAGGCGATCATGGGCGCACTGACGCTATACCTCGACTTCCTCAACCTGTTCATGTTCCTGCTGCAGTTCATGGGTAACCGCAGATAACAGGCGCATTGATAGATCGAAAAGGCGGCTTCGGCCGCCTTTTTTGTTGCACCGGTTTCTCAGGGGTGGTTTTAGAGGAGCCTGCTCCTTCCGACGGACCTGCCGCCCGATGTCCTTCCTCCTGCGCGACGCCTCCCAAACCGACATCACCGCCATTACGGAGATCTATCGCGACTCGGTCCTCAATGGCGTTGCAAGCTACGAGATTGCGCCGCCCTCCGAGGCCGAAATGGCCCAGCGGTTTTCCGTGATCGTCAGCCAGCAATATCCCTATATCGCCGCAACCGATGCTGACGGGAAACTCCTGGGCTACGCTTATGCGTCGGCCTTCCGCACCCGCCCTGCCTATCGCTGGATGGTGGAGGATTCGATCTACCTGGCACCCGAAGCCCGCGGCCGCGGCATCGGCAAGGCACTGATCGCCGAGCTGATCGACCGCTGCACCGGGCTTGGCTTTCGTCAGATGGTAGCCGTCATCGGCGGCGCGAGCCCGGCCTCGATCGCGCTTCATCTGAAGGCAGGTTTTGTGGAGGTCGGACTGATGAAGGGTACCGGCTACAAGCACGGCCGCTGGCTGGACACGATGCTCATGCAGCGCAGCCTCGGCGAGGGCATGAGGACCGATCCGGATCCCTCCATTTATCCCGGTACGCTGTTTGCGGGCTGATGAGAATTATTTATCGACAAGCTTCAAGGCCTTGTCGAACACCTTGAGGACCTGATTCAGCTCGTGCCCGCGCTTCAGGATCATGCCGTTGACGTTGATGACAGAATAGGCGCCCTGCTTGGCGGCAAGCTTCGGGTTCTTTTCGATCCGGAAGAGCGGCATCTCGCCGGAGCGCTTGAAGACGGAAAAGACTGCTCTGTCCTTCAGATGGTCGATGGCATAATCGCGCCATTCCCCCTCGCCGACCATGCGGCCGTAGATCCAGAGGATCGCGTCCAGCTCGCGCCGGTGGAAGGTCACCGGAAGCGGGTCCTTGCTTTGCTTGTACTCCCTGAGATCGACGACGACCGAGGAACTATTGTCGACGGAGCGGCTTTCGCCGTGTCGCAAATCCGGCTGATCTGTCATCAGGTCTCCAAGGCCTCCGCTTGTGACAGGAGAGTGACAGTTTGCCCGAGCCGCCGCAAATTGCAAGAGCGCGGCCCCTCACATTCGGCCTACGGCAGCGCCGCACGTCCAGACACCTTTCGCTGGGGACGAAGCAGTGCTTTCTCCCCAGCGCCGCATTTCAGTCAAAACAGCGCCTCATTTGCAGGGGATTTATGCATCCCGGTTTGGCGCCAGCGCGCCAAAGGGCCCGGCGGAGCGTATCGACCTTAACCCCAGCCCCGAATACGCTCGGCCGGGCCGCCCGGCATTTCACCCGTAATCGGTTGAAATATCAGATATTTTTTCCCGCCATTACCACGGTCGCCCCGAGAATCGCTGCCGGATCGCCGTCGGCCGTTGCCGACTGCAGCAGAATCGCGCAGCCCTCGAGCTGCGGCCGCTGCAGGACGCTCGCCGGCAGCGTCAGACTGGTCGCCTTGCCGTCCCACATGCCTACGGTTTCGACATTGGTGACGCTGTGCAGATAGGAGATCTTCTTGCCGCTGTTTTCGCCTTTTTCGACGTCGATCGTCTTTTCCTTGTCGAAATAGACCATCACGACATTGGCCTTTCCCTGCCCTGCGCCGATTTTGATCTCCAGCTCGTCGCCGCGCATTGCCGCGCTGACGGGGATGGTCAGCCCGTTGCCTTCGCTGCTGTAGGTGTCGATCTTGCTGTTGATGCCGGTGAGATCGGCGCCGGCCAAATGGCCACGGCCATTGACGATCGCCTGCGGCGTATAGACGTTGCTGCGACCCATCGTCCTGGCATAGCCGTACTGCCGCTCGGTATTTTCCTTCGAGCTCAGCGTGTCGGCCCAGCCGAGATAATTCCAGTAGTCGATGTGATAGGCGAGCGCGATGACATCGCCCTGGTTCACCAGCTTGCGAAAGGCGGCATCAGCGGGAGGACAGGAGGAGCAGCCCTGCGACGTGAAAAGCTCGACGACGCCTTTGGGCTTGCCGTCTTCGGCCTGCAGCGAGCCTGAAAAAGCGATGCCGACGATCAGCGGAATCAAGAAACGGGGGGACATTCACCTGCACCTCTTTTTCAGCGCCGGCGGCGTTTGGAACTGAAGGCTCTGAGATATGAACGTACGAATAATCCTTCCGGGTCCAAACGAAAAATCACGAACGGGTGAGACCCTAGCTCGGCCGGAACGCAGCTGAAACAAATCATCGTGAGCCCCCGGCAAAGACTCTTGCAGCAAAGAAAAAGCCGCCGGAAACGCTCTCCGGCGGCCATTATCAATCCACTCTCCTAGACCCGGGTGATTTTAGGCCGACCGGCCTAAAATCTGAATCCGGATCTACATCAAAGAAGAAGAGCATGATGTCGTCCGAAAACCGCTCACACTTTTCGGCATCATGCCCTGAAAATCAGGCAGCGAGATCACGCAGGACCGTCTGCAGAATGCCGCCATTGTTGAGGTAGATCACCTCGTCGAGCGTATCGACACGCGACAGCAGCGGAACTTCCTTCACAGTGCCGTCGCCATAGGTAATCTTGGCGATCTTCCTCTCGCGCGGCTTGATCTTGTCCAGCCCCTCGATGGTGACGAGCTCATCACCCTTGAGGCCGAGGCTCTGCCAGGTCGTGCCCTCTTCGAAGACGAAGGGGATGACGCCCATGCCGACCAGGTTCGAGCGATGGATGCGCTCGAAGCTCTGGGCGATGACAGCCTTGACGCCGAGCAGGTTGGTGCCCTTGGCAGCCCAGTCGCGCGAGGAGCCGTTGCCGTATTCGACACCGGCGAAGATGACGAGCGGAACGCCTTCGGCCTTGTACTGCATGGCGGCGTCGTAGATCGAAGTCTCTTCCTTCGACGGGTAGTGGATGGTGTAGCCGCCTTCCTTGCCGTTCGGGCCGAGCATATGGTTGCGGATGCGGATATTGGCAAAGGTGCCGCGCATCATCACCTCATGGTTGCCGCGCCGCGTGCCGTACTGGTTGAAGTCGGCAACCGCGACGTCATGGCCGATGAGGTAGGCGCCGGCCGGCGATGCCGCCTTGATCGAGCCGGCCGGAGAGATGTGGTCGGTGGTGATCTTGTCACCGAACAGGCCGAGGACGCGGGCGCCCTTGATGTCGGCAACGCCGGTGCCCTTCTTGCCCATGCCGACGAAGTAGGGTGGGTTCTGGACATAGGTCGAGTTGTCGTCCCAGGCATAGGTCTGGCCCGGCGGAACCTGAACCGCCTGCCAGTTGATGTCGCCCTTGAAGACATCGGCATATTTGCTTTCGTAGAGTTCGCGGGTGACGTATTTCTGGATGAACTCCTGCACCTCGTGCGAGGTCGGCCAGATATCCTTGAGGTAGACGGGCTTGCCGTTCTGGTCTTCGCCGATCGGCTCCTTGGTCAGGTCCTTCTGCACCGTGCCGGCGAGAGCGTAGGCGACGACAAGCGGTGGCGAAGCAAGATAGTTCGCCTGGACGTCGGGCGAGATGCGGCCTTCGAAGTTGCGGTTGCCGGAGAGCACGCCGGAAACGATCAGACCCTTGTCGTTGATCGTCTTCGAGATCGGCGCCGGCAGCGGGCCGGAATTGCCGATGCAGGTGGTGCAGCCGAAGCCGACGAGATTGAAGCCGAGCTTGTCGAGATCGGCCTGCAGACCTGACTTGGCGAGATATTCACCGACCACCTGCGATCCCGGAGCCAGCGAGGTCTTGACCCACGGCTTGGTCTTCAGTCCCTTGGCAACGGCGTTGCGGGCGAGAAGGCCGGCCGCGATCAGCACCGACGGGTTGGAGGTGTTGGTGCAGGAGGTGATGGCGGCAATCGCGACGTCGCCGTGGCCGAGATCGAAATCGGTGCCTTCGACCGCATAGCGGTTGGCAAGCTGGCCGGGCTTCTTGTAGTCGGCATCCATCGAGCCGGCAAAGCCGGAAGCGATGTTTTCAAGCGCGATGCGGCCTTCCGGACGCTTCGGGCCGGCCATCGACGGCACGACGTCGCCGAGGTCGAGTTCCAGCGTGTCGGTGAAGACGAGGTCGGAACCGTCGCCTTCGCGCCACATGCCCTGGGCCTTCGAATAGGCTTCGACGAGGGCGATGCGGTCATGCGTGCGGCCGGACATGGTGAGGTAGTTGATGGTTTCGCCGTCAACCGGGAAGAAGCCGCAGGTGGCGCCGTATTCCGGACCCATGTTGCCGATTGTCGCGCGGTCAGCGAGCGGCATGTTGTCCATGCCGGGGCCGAAGAATTCGACGAACTTGGAAACGACGCCCTTCTTGCGCAGCATCTGCACGACGGTCAGAACGAGGTCGGTCGCGGTGACGCCTTCCTTGAGCTTGCCGGTCAGCTTGAAGCCGATGACTTCAGGCAGGAGCATCGAAACCGGCTGGCCGAGCATGGCGGCTTCAGCCTCGATACCGCCCACACCCCAGCCGAGAACGCCGAGACCATTGATCATCGTCGTGTGGCTGTCGGTGCCGACGCAGGTATCGGGATAGGCGATCGTCTCGCCGTCCTCTTCCTTGGTCCAGACGGTCTGGCCGAGATATTCGAGATTGACCTGGTGACAGATGCCGGTGCCCGGAGGAACGACGCGGAAATTCTTGAATGCCTGCTGGCCCCACTTCAGGAAGCGGTAGCGCTCGCCGTTGCGCTGATATTCCAGCTCGACATTCTTGGCGAAAGCCTGCGGCGTGCCGAACTCGTCGACGATGACGGAGTGGTCGATGACGAGGTCGACAGGAACAAGCGGATTGATCTTCTCGGGATCGCCGCCGAGCGACACCATCGCGTCGCGCATCGCGGCAAGATCGACGACGGCGGGAACGCCGGTGAAGTCCTGCATTAGCACGCGCGCCGGGCGATAGGCGATTTCGTTTTCGACAGCGCCCTTGTTGTTCAGCCACGCGGCGACGGCGAGGATGTGCTCCTTGGTCACCGACTGGCCGTCTTCGAAGCGCAGCAGATTTTCGAGCAGCACCTTCATCGAATAGGGAAGCTTCGATACGCCGGCCAGACCGTTTGCCTCAGCCTTGGGCAGGCTGTAATAGACATAGTCCTTTCCACCAACGGAAAGCGTGGAACGACAATTGAAACTGTCAAGAGATTTAGACACGAGAAACCCCGTTCTGATAGCCAACACAGTCGTGCGAACGCCTATGCACTTAATGCACATCAGGATGCGGGTACGGCCATTTCCGCTGTCCGCACGTGGAGCAGATGCTCCAAGTTCGGCGCAAGGATGAAATTCACGCCGACCGCTGGCGTGGTTGCCGGTCTTATAGATAATTTCCTAAAAACTTGCCATACCCGAGCACTGCCAAAACCAGACATTTTTTGAGCCTTCCGAAAGCCGCAACGAAGAAAGAGCAGACGCATGCAACTCACCGCCGAAAATCTGGCTGCAAGGCGCGGTGAGGATCTCATTTTCGTAAACATTTCCTTTCACTTGACGGCCGGAGAAGCCCTCGTTCTGACCGGCAAAAATGGATCGGGAAAATCCACTTTGCTGCGCGTTGCCGCCGGTCTTCTTAAGCCCGAAAAGGGAACTGTCATCTTCCGCGATAAAGAGAGCCCGCAAGGCCGCCATCCGGGCGAGGCCAGCCATTACCTCGGCCATCGAAATGCGATGAAGAATGAACTTACGGTTGCAGAGAATTTGGAATTCTGGCAGTCCTTCCTCAGCAGCCCGGGCGCCGCCGGCCTCCCTGTCGATGACGCCGCCGAAGCCGTCGGCCTCTTAGGGATCACCCACCTTCCCTTCGGCTATCTCTCCGCCGGCCAGCAACGCCGCTTCGCCTTCGCCAAGCTGCTCGTCGCCCACCGCCCCATCTGGATCCTCGACGAGCCCACCGCGGCCCTCGACGCCAGCGCCGACCGGCTGTTTGCCGGATTGATCGAAGCGCATCTGGCAAAAGGCGGCATCGTGCTGGCGGCAACTCATCAGCCACTGGGGCTCCAGAATGTGCAGGAATTGAAGATGACGGGCTTTGCCGGCGTGGATCAGGGAGTGTGGGGATGACCACCCTCTTTCTCCGCGACCTGAAACTTTCCATCCGCGCCGGCGGCGGCGCGCTGATCGGCGTGCTGTTCTTCCTGACCATCGTCGCCGTCATCCCCTTCGGCGTCGGACCCGATCTCAAGCTGCTCTCGCGCATCGGCCCCGCCATTGTCTGGATCGGCGCGCTGCTTGCCGCCCTTCTCGGCCTCGACCGGCTGTTCCAGGCCGAGCGCGACGATGGGTCGCTCGACCTGATGCTGATGCAGGAAACGCCACTTGTGCTCACCGTGCTCCTCAAATGCTTCGCCCACTGGACCGCGACCAGCCTGCCGCTGGTCATCGCTTCGCCGCTGCTCGGCCTGTTCATGAACATGGACGAGACGGCGATCGGCGCCACCATGCTGACGCTCTTCGTCGGATCGCCGGCGATCACCTTCATTGGCGCCGTCGGGGCTGCCGTCGCCGTTGCCCTGCCCCGCGGCGGTCTGCTGGTCTCGATCCTCGTATTGCCTTTGACGATCCCCGTGCTGATCTTCGGTGTCAGCGCCACCTATGCCGCGGTCGAGGATCCTGCGCCATTCCTGCCGCCCTTCCTCATATTGATCGCACTGACGCTGTTCTTTGCGGTCATCGGCCCCGCCGCCGCCGCCTTGGCGCTGCGAAACACGTCGGATTGAATGCCTTTCGATTGCGGGAAAAGCCGGATCAAGGTAAGGAAGCGCTCATGAGCCAAACCAGCCTTGCCATCAGCAAAATCAGCGATCTCGCCAACCCGACGCGGTTTCTGGCGCTGGCCGCGCGCATCATTCCCTGGATGGCCAGCATTACCGTTCTCTGTTTTGCGGTCGGTCTTTATCTGAGCTTCGCGACCGAAGGCGATTACCAGCAGGGCGAGACGGTGCGCATCATGTATATCCATGTGCCCGCCGCGTGGCTGTCGATGATGTGCTATACGATCATGAGCTTCTCGGCGATCGGCACGCTGGTGTGGCGCCACCCGCTCGCTGATGTTTCCGCCAAGGCCGCAGCCCCGCTCGGCGCCGCCTTTACGCTGCTGGCGCTCATCACCGGCTCGCTCTGGGGCAAGCCGATGTGGGGCACCTGGTGGGTCTGGGATGCCAGACTGACCTCTGTCTTCATCCTCTTTCTGATGTATCTCGGCCTCATTGCGCTGAGCCGCGCCATCGACGATCCCTCGAGGGCCGCACGCGTCTCCGCCGTGCTGATCCTCGTGGGCTTCGTCAACATCCCGATCATCAAGTTTTCCGTCGACTGGTGGAACACGCTGCATCAGCCGGCAAGCGTGATGCGCCTCGATGGCCCGGCGATCGATCCGGAATTCCTGCGCCCGCTCTTCGTCATGGCGACCGCCTTCACGCTGCTCTTCTTCACCCTGCACCTCATGGCCATGAGAAACGAGATCTGGCGCCGCCGCGTCGCCGCCCAGCGCCGTCTCGCCGCCCGCATGGCCAGCCGGGAGGAATAGGCCGTGACGCACGCCTTCTATGTCTATGCATCCTATGGCATCGCCGCATTGGTGACACTCGCCGTCATCCTGTGGACCTGGGCCGACGGCCGGGCGCGCCGCCGCGAGCTTGCGAGCCTCGAAGCCGCCGGTATCCGCCGCCGCTCGGCGCGGCCAAAGGATGGCGAATGACCGAGACGCCCGACACCAAAACTGCCAAGCCCCGAGGACTTGGCCGCTACGCCCTGGCGCTTCTGCCGCTGATCGTGTTCGGCGGCATTGCGGCGACGGCCGCGAAGATGCTCTATGACCAGGATTTCCACGGCAAAAACATCGCCGAAATCCCGTCCGCCCTGATCGGCACCAAGGCGCCGTCGCTGAACCTTCCGCCACTCGACGGCGCCAACCTGCCAGCGCTGACCGACGCCGCGATCAAAGACAAGCTGACGCTTGTCAACGTCTTCGCCTCCTGGTGCATCCCCTGCCGCGACGAACACCCTATTCTCAAGGAACTCGCCAAAGACGGCCGGCTGAACATCGTCGCCATCAATTACAAGGACAAGAATGAGAACGCCCTGCGCTTTCTTGGCGAACTCGGCAATCCCTATCAAGCGATCGGCATCGATCCAAACGGCAAGGCGGCGATCGACTGGGGCGTCTACGGCATCCCGGAAAGTTACCTCGTCAGCGCCGACGGCACCATCCTCTACAAGCGCGTCGGCCCCTTCGACGACATCAGCCTGAAGGAAGGCCTGTATCCGGCGATGGAAAAGGCGCTGGGCAAGCCGGCTTCGTAAGTTTCTCCCTACGAACATACGATTAGCTGTCGATTACGCCCGCCGAGGGCGATGCCTCCAGCCCCGCGCCTCCAGATGATCATTGATCCGGCTCCACGGACCGGCCGCACGCCGTTCACCGCGATCAATCTTTTCGCGATGGTTCATATCAAAACCTCTGCCTAGACATCAGAATATTGATTTCAGACATCAATAGGCACATCATGGACCTCAACTGTCAGAGTGTGCGCAAGATAAGCGATGTTTAATCGTGATCACTGCAGCTCAGATGCGGGCCGCCAGGGCCATTCTCGGTATCGACCAGCGGCAGTTGGCCGAACTGACGGGAGTTTCGGTTCCGACGATCCAGAGAATGGAGGCGAGTGCCGATGTGGTGCGCGGGAATGTCGACACCCTGATGCGTCTGCTGGCGGCGCTGGACAGTGCAGGTGTCGAGGTGATCAACGAGGGAGCCGTTAGCACGGATGGCGGGCGCGGGGTCAGGCTTAAAGCGAAGACCAAGCCCTCAGAGAGCGCAACCACGGAACGGTTGGCGTCCTTGTCCACAGCGAGGACGAACTCGTGACATCGGTTTCAGTCCTATTGTTATGCGCGGCGGCATTGCTTGGGACGGCGGTTTTGGCGGTACTGCTCACTCATTCGAGCCGGTCGACGCCAGTTGTCTACGGTGTGAGCCTGGCTTTCTCCGCCATCGCCTTTGTCACTGCCCTCGCATATCTTGGCGGAGGGCTTCCTTCCGCCGAAGCATCGTTGCTTGCCCTTCCTATCGGCCTCCCGTGGCTGGGAAGCCATTTCCGGCTCGATGCGCTCGCTGCCTTCTTCATAATCGTCGTCAATCTCGGTAGTGCCCTTTCGGCTCTCTACGCCCTTGGTTACGGCCGTCACGAACATGCGCCGCATCGCGTGCTGCCGTTCTTTCCCGCCTTCCTCTCCGGCATGAACCTGGTGATCCTGGCAGACGATGCCTTCACCTTCCTCATCTCCTGGGAGTTCATGTCGCTTGCTTCCTGGGCGCTGGTGATGGCCCACCATCGCGATGCCGATAACCGGAAGGCCGGCTACGTCTACATCGTCATGGCGAGCGCCGGCTCGCTTGCCCTGTTGCTCGCATTCGGCCTGCTTGCAGGATCTGCCGGCGATTATAGCTTCGCAGCCATGCGGTTATCGGCGCACAGTCCGTTTGTGGCCGGCCTCGCGCTTGTCCTGCTGCTGCTCGGCGCCGGTTCCAAGGCTGGTCTCGTGCCGCTGCATGTCTGGTTGCCGCTGGCGCATCCAGCAGCCCCAAGCCATGTTTCCGCCTTGATGAGCGGCGTCATGACCAAGGTCGCGGTCTATGGTTTCATCCGGGTGGTCTTCGATCTGCTCGGCATGCCGACCTGGTGGTCGGGTATCGTCGTGCTGATCATCGGCAGCGGGAGCGCCGTGCTCGGCATCCTGCAGGCGCTGATGGAGAGCGATCTCAAACGATTGCTCGCCTACAGCACCATCGAAAACATCGGGGTGATCTTCGTCAGCCTCGGGCTGGCGCTTGCCTTCAAGGCGAACGGTATGGGGCTGGCGGCAGCATTAGCGCTGACTGCCGCGCTATTTCATGTCCTCAACCATTCATTCTTCAAGAGCTTGCTCTTCTTCGGCGCCGGCGCGGTGCTGACGGCGACCGGTGAGCGGAGCATGGACAAGCTCGGCGGCCTTATCCATCGCATGCCGGTCACGAGCGTCGTTTTCCTCGTCGGCTGCGTCGCGATCTCGGCCCTGCCGCCATTCAATGGCTTTGTTTCCGAGTGGCTGTCGTTCCAGGCTATGCTGCAGAGCCCGGTTCTGCCGCAATGGGGCTTGAAGATTCTGGTGCCGGCGGTGGGCGGCATGCTGGCTTTATCGGCTGCCCTGGCGGCTGCCTGTTTCGTCAAGACATTCGGCGTGACCTTTCTCGGTCGTCCTCGCACCATTGTGGCCGAGAAGGCGGTGGAGGTCGATCGCTTCTCGCTCGCGGCGATGTGCGTGCTGGCCGCGCTGTGTCTTCTGGCGGGCATCCTGCCGGGGATCGTCATCGATGCGCTCGCGCCCGTAACGCTGTCGCTGATCGGGGAACAGGTGCCGATGCAGACGGATATTCCATGGCTGTCGATTGTGCCGATCGCCGAGAGCCGCAGTACCTATAATGGTCTTCTGGTATTCCTGTTCACCCTCTTCTCAGCGTCGTCGACGGCCTATCTCATCCACCGTTTCGCCTCGCGGGCGCTGCGCCGGGCGCCCGCCTGGGATTGCGGCTTTCCCGAAATCAACCCGGCGACGCAATACACGGCAGGCAGCTTTGCCCAGCCGGTTCGGCGCGTTTTCGGGACAGTGGTTTTCCGCGTCCGCGAAAGGGTGGACATGCCGCCGCCGGGGGATCTTCGGCCGGCGCGTTTTTCCGTCGAGGCGCATGACCTGATTTGGGAAGGGCTCTACCTGCCGATCGTCGGCGCCGTCGGGTTTGCCGCCGAAAAGCTCAACCATCTGCAATTCCTGACGATCCGGCGCTATCTGAGCCTGGTCTTCCTCGCGCTCGTCTTCCTGCTTCTGGTGCTGGCGCTATGGTCATGATCTCCGCTCTCCTCGTCCAGGCCGTTCAGATGGCGCTCGTCGTGCTGATCGCGCCGCTGCTGACCGGTTTTATCCGTCTGATCAAGGCGCGGTTGCTGCGCCGGCGGGGGCCCTCCATGATCCAGCCCTACCGCGACATTCTGCGGCTCGTGCGCAAGGAAGTGGTGCTGGCCGAGAATGCGTCATGGCTGTTCCGGATAACGCCCTACCTCATCTTCGCCGCGACCTGGGTCGCGGCTGCAGTCATCCCGACTTTCGCCACTGGCCTCATCTTTAGCTGGACGGCCGATCTGATCGCCATCATCGCACTGCTTGGCAGCGCGCGTTTCTTTCTGGCGCTCGCCGGCATGGACGTCGGCACCAGCTTCGGCGGCATCGGATCGAGCCGCGAAGTGATGATCGCAACGCTGGCAGAACCGTCGATGCTGCTCATCATCTTCACGCTCGCCCTGATCGCCGGCTCGACCCAGCTTTCGAGCATCGCCGCCTTCATGACGTCACCGCAGGTGGGGCTGCGGGTTTCGCTGGCGATCGCCTTGATCGCGCTCGTCATGATCGCAATCGCCGAAAACGCGCGTATTCCCGTTGATAATCCCGCTACCCATCTGGAACTGACCATGGTGCATGAGGCCATGGTGCTCGAATATTCCGGACGGCACCTCGCAATTATCGAATTGGCGGCCTTCCTGAAGCTCGAACTCTACATCTCGTTGATCGCCTGCATGTTCGTTCCGTGGAAACTCGCCGAATTGGGAGAAGGCCCTTCTGCCTATCTGGCTGGCATCCTTGCCTATCTCGCCAAGCTCGCAGTCGGCGGTGCTCTCCTCGCCCTGTTCGAAACGGCAACCGCCAAGATGCGGGTTTTCCGGGTGCCGGAATTTCTTGGCGCCGCGCTGATGCTCGGCCTGCTCGCGACTCTGTTGCGCTTCGTTTCAAGGAGCCTTTGATGAACGGTGCGGTCTTCGATATCGCCCATATGCTCGCCGGCGGCCTGGTCTTGGTCAGCATGATGATGCTCTATCAGGACCGTCTCTACGCATTGCTCAACGTCTTCGCGCTGCATTCGCTGATATTGACGATGTCGGTCGCTTGGCAGGCCTTCGTCCAGGATGCTCCGCATCTCTATGTCACGGCGGCGATCGCTCTCGTCTTCAAGGCAATCGTTATCCCCGTCGTACTCCATCGCATGATCCGCCAACTCGGCATCCACCGCGAGATCGAGGCCGTTGTCGGCATCGGCTCCACCATGCTCGCTGGCATCGCTCTCGTCGCTTTGGCGACGGTTATAATGCTGCGGGTGACGCCGGAGGCGGATCCTTTGGCGCGCGAGGACCTCGCCTTCGCATTATCCGTCCTGCTGCTGGGATTGCTGATCATGGTCACCCGCCGCAACGCGGTCAGTCAGGTCGTGGGCTTCATGTCGCTCGAAAATGGGCTGGTGCTCGCCGCGACCGGCGCCAAGGGCATGCCGCTCGTCGTCGAGATCAGCGTCGCCTTCTCGATCCTGATCGCCTTCATCGTCATCGGCGTTTTTTTGTTTCGCATCCGCGAACGCTTCGACACGGTCGATGTCCGCGCGCTGGATGACTTCAAAGGGAGACGGCGGAAATGAATGCGTTCTCCTCCGTCGTGGCCTTCGATGCCGTGACAGCCGTCCTTGTGATACCGCTCGTTGCGGCTGCCCTCCTGGCGCTTTTGCCCGGTTATCGGATGACCGCACGGCTGAACGTATTTGCAAGCCTGCTGACCTTGCTCGCCGCGCTTTCCTTGTTCCCGGCCGAACGGCCGGCTCCGGGGCAATATCTGCTCGTCGACGATCTCAATATCGTCTTCATCGTCCTCAACAGCTTCGTGGGCTTTACCACCAGCATCTTCAGTTCCAGCTACATTGCGCATGAACTGGATATCGGCCGGCTGACGCCTGCAAACCTTCGTTTCTACCATGCCATGTATCAGATCATGATGTTCGGCATGAATCTGGCATTCGTGTCCAACAATATCGGCCTGATGTGGGTCGCCGTCGAGCTTGCAACGCTCACCACCGTGCTGATGGTCGGCATCTACCGTACCCACGAAGCACTGGAAGCTGCCTGGAAATATTTCATTCTGGGAAGCGTCGGCATCGCGTTTGCGCTCTTCGGCACCATTCTCATCTACCTGGCGGCGCAGCCGGTCGTCGGCGAAGGCTATGACGCCATGGTCTGGACCATTCTGATTGAGCACGCCTCGGCCTTCGATCCGGCGCTTCTCAACGTCGCTTTCGTATTTCTGCTGCTTGGATATGGCACCAAGATCGGTCTCGCGCCATTGCATGCCTGGCTGCCGGATGCCCATGCCGAGGGCCCGACGCCGATCTCGGCGGTCCTATCCGGCTTGCTCCTGAATGTCGCGCTCTATGCGGTCTTGCGCTTCAAGATGCTGTTGTCGGCCAATCCCGAAGCTCTTGCGCCTGGACCGCTGATGATGACGATGGGGCTCGCCTCGCTGATTTTCGCGGCCTTCATGCTCTACCGCCGCCGCGACATCAAACGCCTGTTCGCCTATTCTTCGATCGAGCACATGGGCCTGATCGTCTTTGCTTTCGGCCTCGGCGGACCATTCGCCAATTTCGCCGGACTATTGCATATGGTCATGCATTCGCTGACGAAATCGGCGATCTTCTTCGCCGTCGGCCATATCGCCCAGGTCAAGGGAACGCAAAGGCTCTCCGCCATCCGCGGCCTCAGCGAAACGCATCCGGGGCTGGGCTGGGGCTTGCTGACCGGCGTTGTCGCCATCGCCGGCGTGCCGCCGGCGGGGATATTCATGAGCGAGTTCCTGATCGTCAGTTCAGCTTTCGCAAAGCAACCGCTGCTCGCCATTCCGCTCGTCTTCGGATTGCTGGTCGCTTTCGGTGCACTGCTGCTGCGGCTCACGGGAGCGGTGTTCGGACAGCCCCGCGGCAGCACGGCGCCCGCCGAGGCATCCTATGTGCCGATGTATGCTCATCTCATGCTGGTGCTTGTCGCCGGCGTCTATCTGCCGTCAGAGCTGGTTGCCTGGTTCCAGCATATCGCCAACCTTCTTCGATGATGCGAGGGGAGATGTCGACGCTCAGTGATGTCCTCGAGAAAGGTCGTTCCGTACCGCACCACGCTCCGTGGCAACGCGCCATCGTCGATGCGGTCACATGGACATCGGCCATATCGGCGCTATCCGAAGGGCGCCTGATCCTGCTCGGTCTATGGGGCGAGGCGAGTGCCGTTCATATGGCCTTACTCGACGAACCGACCCGCGCAATCGGGGTTCTCAGTCTGGAAGAGCTGGAGGAGGGCGGCTATCCTTCCGTCGCGCAATTGCATCCGCCGGCCTTGCGGCTGGAGCGGGCGCTCCGCGATCTCACGGGGCTTGACCCACGGGATTTGCCGGATAGCCGGCCGTGGCTCGATCACGGCTGCTGGGATCTGCGCCATCCCCTCGGAGAACGCGGGATCGCGTTGCCGGAAGCCGGTCCTTATGCCTTTTTGCCCGCCGAAGGTGACAGTCTGCACCAGATCGCGGTTGGCCCGGTGCACGCCGGCATCATCGAGCCGGGACATTTCCGCTTTGCAGCCAATGGCGAGACGGTCGTCCGCCTTGAGGAGCGACTCGGTTACGTCCACAAGGGGATAGAGGCGCTGATGGAGGGCGCGGATCCGATTCGCGGATCCCAGCTCGCCGGGAGAGTGTCCGGCGACAGCACCGTCGCATACGCCTATGCCTTTTCGTGTGCCGTCGAGGCCGCATTGGGGATCGTTGTTCCGCCGCGGGCGATCTGGTTGCGCGCTCTGATGGCGGAATTGGAACGGCTCGCCAACCATCTTGGCGACATCGGCGCCATCTGCAACGACGCCGCGTTTCCTCTGATGCTGGCTCATTGCGGCGCGCTGCGCGAGCGTGTGTTGCGGGCAGCCGATGCCGCCTTCGGTCACCGCCTGATGCGCGACCGTATCGCGCCCGGCGGCGTCACCCGCGATCTGAACGGCGGCGGAGCGGCCGGCTTGCGAAGCCTCCTTCTCGAAATCCGCCATCGGTTTCCAGCCCTGGTCGAGCTCTACGACAACACCGCCTCGTTGCAGGACCGGACGGTCGGCACAGGTAGGCTGCGCGCCGAATTGGCGCGCGCGTACGGGGCCGGCGGCTACGTCGGGCGCGCATCCGGGCGCGGTTTCGATGCCCGGCACGTCTTGCTCTACCCGCCCTATGATCATTTGGTCTTCGGCGTTCCGGTGCTTAATGACGGCGACGTTAACGCCCGCGTCTGGATCCGTATTCGGGAGGTCGACGAGAGCCTGTTGCTCATCGAGCAGATTCTCGATCGTCTCCCGATCGGATCTATCCTCAACGCGATCCCTTCCGTCGGTGAACGTCGGGAAGGCATGGCGCTTGTCGAGGGTTTTCGTGGTGACGTCCTGGTCTGGCTTCGGCTTGCACCGGAGGGTGTCGTCGAACGCTGCCATCTGCGCGATCCATCTTGGTTTCAGTGGCCGCTGATCGAGGCAGCGATCGAAGGCAATATCGTTGCCGATTTCCCGCTCTGCAACAAGTCGTTCAATTGTTCCTATTCTGGTCATGATCTTTGAAGGCAGGGTCGCATGCGAAAACTCCTTTTCGAAAACCTGATCCGCCTGCCGCTGACAGAACCGGCGCCATCCCCCTCCGATGCGGCCATGGAAGAGCTCATCGCCGCTATCGACAAAACCGCGCGCCGGCGCCTTGGGCGCAGCCTATCAATCCGCGCAGTCGATGCCGGTTCCTGTAACGGCTGCGAGTTGGAGATGCATGCGCTGAGCAATGCCTTCTACGATATCGAGCGTTTCGGCATGCGTTTCGTTGCCTCGCCGCGCCATGCCGACGTGCTGCTCGTAACCGGCCCCGTAACCAAGAACATGCGCGAAGCACTAGAACGGACAAACAACGCCACACCGGCTCCAAAGTGGGTGGTTGCGCTCGGTGGTTGCGCCCGCGACGGTGGCTGTTTTGCGGGCAGTTATGCGGTTGTCGGCGGAGTTTCCAAGGTCATACCCGTCGACCTTCATATTCCAGGTTGCCCGCCGTCGCCGACGGACATCCTCCGAGGTCTTCTTTCTTTACTTGAATACGTCGATACAGGAGGCCGCGCTTCGTGACGGCGAGGTTCAATGGTTCGACTTCTCCAGGCTGGACTTGTTGCAATTGGGATGCTGATCACGGCGGCACTCGGCCTTCTCGCTGCCGTCCGGCGCAGGGCCTTTTCACCGGAGCCGCCACGGCGACGGTTACAATCTCGAAAGCCGGACATCCATCAAATGGATCCGTCCACACGCCTTGCCATTGACCTGGTCGAGAAGGTTTTCATCCGGGATTTCGGATGGTCTTTCCGCAGGCAGACGGATTCGAACATCGGTATCGACGCTCGCGCTGAAATCCTCGAAAACGGTTGGCCAACGGGCCGGCTTCTGCCGCTGCAGATCCGACCGATGTCCTGCGCGGAGAGAACCGAAGGCCATTACATCTATCGCGGTGAAAAACACCATCTGGACTGTTGGGCGAGGCATTCGCTACCCGTTTGCGTCATCATCGTTGACACCGAAACCGGACTGATATTGTGGCAGCGAATGGAGAAGCAGCTATGGGAGGAAGTGAGGATGGAATGGTCGATTGCCATCCCGGCAACCAACTTGCTCGACGCCACTGCCAGGCTCTGTTTCGAGGAGGCGATACCGACTGATCCGGAATTCCTGATGCGCTCGGCCTTTGCGCTCGATCTCGTTTTGATGGAGCAAATACAAGACCAGACAACGTTTTTCGTATGGGACGAGTGGGGCGATACAACTGCGATCTTTGGCAATCTCCGCATCTACATCGGTGAAGGCCAGGAGGCAGAGCCGGATGTGCAGATCGATTATCGTCTCCGAGCTCACAACCTCCACGACGTCATGGTCAGGCTTTTCCCCTGGGCGATCTATTCGTATGCCGAACCTATTTCGGAATATTCCGGTGAGGTTGCCGTTCATATTCTGGAAGTCGAACTGCGGCCCGAAGCGCGTGCCTATCTGGAGGCCGAGAATTTTCTGGTTGCAGGCTATCCCGAGGATGAGGCGCCATCGGCCCCGGAACCTCAGGACTTCATCACGGAAGAAGAGCAAAGTGAGTTTTGGCGCAGCCGGGGAACACCTCACGATCCTCGCGATTGGCAGGATTAGGAGCAGCGGGAAAGATTGGGGAGGGGATTTTATTGCCCCTAAACCCCACCCTGCCAGATCTTGATCGCCTCAACCGGCCAGATCAGCATCAGCACATTCAGTGTCAGATTATCCCGGATCATATACCCGGTGGAAATCTCGAAGAAGATGGCGACGGCCACGGTCAACGCTATCGGCGCCCGCCAGGCGAAGAAGAAGCCGACGCACATGAAGACGGTGTCCATCGCCGAATTCAGGATGCTGTCGCCGTAATAATCGAGCGCGATCGTCGCGGTGCGGTAGCGGTCGATGATGAGAGGGGAGTTTTCCAGCAGTTCCCAGCCGGACTCGATGACGAGCGCCAGGAGCAGACGCGCCATCAGCGGCTTGCGGCGCAGGAGCAGATAGCTCAGTCCGTAAAACAGGAAGCCGTGGATAATGTGCGACGGCGTGTACCAATCCGACAGATGCTGCGAGTTGCCGCTGGTATTGACCCCGCCCTCCCACAGCTTGACATAGCCGCAGGCGCAGATCGGCACGCGCCCCATCAGATGCTCGGCGACGACTTGGGCGACCAGGACCGCAAGGCACGCGACGAACCAGAAGGTCTGATGCCTGATCCGGTATTCGACGTCTGCAGCGCTCACTTTTCACCGTCCGTTTCGGGATTGAGGCTATGTTTCAGCACCAGCGGCATCTGCGCCAGCGTGAAGATGATGGTGATCGGCATCGTGCCCCAGACCTTGAACGCGACCCAGGTATCGTCGGAAAAGTTGCGCCAGACGACTTCGTTCAGCACGGCGAGGAACAGAAAGAAGATGCCCCAACGGATCGTGAGTTTGCGCCAGCCTTCGGCATCGAGCTGGAAGGCGGCGTTGAAGACGTAGCCGAGCAGCGACCGGCCAAAGGCCAGCCCGCCGAGCAGCGCCACCCCGAAGAGCGTGTTGACGATGGTCGGCTTCATCTTGATGAAGGTCTCGTTCTGCAGCCAGATCGACAGCGAGCCGAAGATGACGACGACGATGCCGGAGACGAAGGGCATGATCGGTAGATGGCCGAGCACGATCTTCGAAACTACAAGCGAAATCACCGTCGCCGCCATGAAGAGCCCGGTCGCGACGAACAGCGGCCCGCCCAGTTCGGAAAGGGCGGGAAATTTTTCGACCAGCCATTGGCCACGCAGATTGGCGAAGAAGAAGATCATCAGCGGCCCGAGTTCCAACGCCAGTTTCAGTATCGGATGATGGCGGTCGGCCGCGGACGGGGTGATATCGCTTTCGGTGGTCATGCGTTCTTCGAACCTGCTATTGCTGAAAACCTGTTTCCCGACCGTCCCTTGCAGGCTTTCGGCGGCATATCTGTGGCATCATTGCCCGAGCCCGGCAATGGCATGGGCAAAATCCTCGGCCTCGAACGGCTCCAGGTCTTCCACGCCCTCGCCGACACCGATGAAATAGACCGGCAGCTTGTGCTTGGCGGAGATCGCAACGAGAATGCCGCCCCGTGCCGTGCCGTCGAGCTTGGTCATGATCAGCCCGTTGACGCCGGCGACATTGCGGAAGATCTCGACCTGGCTCAGCGCATTCTGCCCCGTCGTGGCGTCGAGCGTCTGCAGTACGGTGTGCGGCGCATCGGGATCGAGCTTGCCGAGCACGCGCACGATCTTTTCGAGCTCGGCCATCAGCTCGGCCTTGTTCTGCAGCCGGCCGGCGGTATCGACGATCAGCACGTCGCATTTTTTCGCCTTCGCCTGTTCGAAGGCATCATAGGCAAGACCGGCGGCATCGGAGCCGAGCTTGGTGCCGATGAATTCGGAATTGGTTCGCTCAGCCCAGATCTTCAGCTGCTCGATCGCCGCCGCGCGGAATGTATCGCCGGCGGCCAGCATCACCTTCAGCCCGGCGCCCGAAAGCTTCGCCGCAAGCTTGCCGATCGTCGTCGTCTTGCCGGTACCGTTGACGCCGACGACGAGGATGACATGCGGCTTGTGCGAGAGATCGAGCTGCAGCGGCTTGGCGACCGGCGTCAAAACCTTGGCGATTTCGGACGCCATAATCCGGCTGACATCCTCGCCGGTCACATCCTTGCCATAGCGCTCGGAAGCCAGCGTATCGGTAACGCGCAACGCCGTTTCGACGCCGAGATCGGCCTGGATCAGCAGATCTTCGAGATCCTGCAGCGTCTCGTCGTCGAGCTTGCGCTTGGTGAAGAGCGCTGTGATCTGGCCGGTGAGCTGCGAGGAGGTGCGCGCAAGCCCGTTCCGCAGACGCTGGAACCAGCTGAGCTTCGGCTGCGGGGCAATGGGCTCCGGTGCAATGATCGCAGGGCCGGTGGTGAAGCCTTTGGGGAGGACGGGAGATTCAGCCTTCGGCCATTCCGTAATCGTCTCGGAAGGCTCGGCGGATGTGACCCCCCCCTCTGCCCTGCCGGGCATCTCCCCCACAGGGGGGGAGATCGGCTGAACGGCGATCTCTTGCTCCACATCGAGTTCTGGCTCTTCTGGAAGCAGGTCTGCGCCATCCGCTGTCTCTTCCGCGGAAACCGACACCTCCGGCTCCGAACGATCTCGCCCATTGTGGGGGAGATGTCCCGCAAGGACAGAGGGGGGTGTTTCCACCACGTCCACAGCCATCGGCTGGGCTTCCGTCTCCGCTTCCGCCTCGGCTTCCAGCAGCGACAGCGGAACAACGCCGATATCGCTCAGCTGGTCCGGAGCCGGCAGGATCGCGGGCTCAGCATCGTCACGCTCTTCCTCGGCGCCCTCGCCGACATCCGCAGCCGGCCCGCCGGCCGTATCCATCTCCTCGGGAAGAACAGGATCTTCCGCAATCGGCAGGTCCTCGTCGCGCGAGCGTGGCTCGAGCTCCCTTTCCACGGTCTCAGGCAGGGGTTCCTCAGCCGGCTTGCCGAAGGTGAAGACCTTTTTGATGAAACTGAGCGCCATGGGAATTCCGTGAAAGTCAGGCCGCTGCGGCCGTCAATTGCATGTCGAGATGCTTGCCATTGTGGCCGGTGATCGTCGCCGGCACAAGTTCGCCGGGACGAAGGCCGGCGGCTGCGACCAGCGTGAAGTTTTCCGTATGGGCCAGGCCGTTGTTTTCAACAAGCAGCCACTGCCGGGTTCCGACCATGCCATCGAGATGGGATTGATGCAGCCTCTGTCCAGTGGCGCGCAGCCTTGCCGCGCGATCCTTGACCAGCGACCGGTCGAGCTGCGGCATGCGGGCGGCCGGCGTGCCGGGACGCGGGCTGTAGGGGAAAACGTGCAGGTGCGCGATGCCAGCCTCTTCGGCGAGCCGCACTGTATTGGCGAACATCTCTTCCGTTTCCGTGGGGAAACCGGCGATCATATCGGCGCCGAAGCTCATTTCAGGGCGAAGGCGGCGCGCTTCCTCGATGAAACGCAGCGCATCGGCGCGCGAGTGCCGGCGCTTCATCCGCTTCAGGATCATGTCGTCGCCATGCTGCAGCGATAGATGCAGATGCGGCATGAAACGCGGCTCGTCGGCAATGAGGTCCATCAGATGGGCGTCGGCCTCGATGCTGTCGATCGAGGAAAGCCGCAGACGACGGATTTCAGGGAGCTGTTTCAGCAGCGTCTTCGCCAGAAGGCCGAGCGTCGGCGCGCCGGGCAGATCGGCGCCATAGCTGGTGGCGTCGACGCCGGTCAGCACGATCTCGCGATAACCGCTGTCGGCGAGTTTGCGCGCCTGATCGACGACCGCACCCATCGGCACGGAGCGGGAATTGCCGCGGCCATAGGGGATGATGCAGAAGGTGCAGCGATGGTCGCAGCCGTTCTGCACCTGAATGAAGGCGCGCACGTGGCCGTCGATGTGCCTTACCATCTGCGGCGCCGTCGCCTTGACGCTCATGATATCGTTGACGCGGAGCTTCTCTTCGGCCGAAACGCCGAAATCCGGCAGGCTGCGATAAGAGGCGCTCGTCAGCTTCTCCTCGTTGCCGAGCACCGCATCGACCTCCCCCATGGCAGCGAAGGTTTGTTTTTCCGTCTGCGCGGCGCAGCCGGTGACGATGATGCGGGCATGCGGATTGTCGCGCCGCGCCCGGCGGATCGCCTGGCGGGCCTGGCGCACGGCCTCGCCGGTTACGGCGCAGGTGTTGACCAGGATGGCGTTGTTGAGCCCGGCCTTCTCGGCCTGCGCCTTCATCACTTCGGATTCATATGTGTTGAGGCGGCAGCCGAAGGTAATGACCTCGATGCCGCTCACTGCGCCTCGACCTCTCGGGTGCCGTCGCGCGACCAGAGGCCGGTCGAAGGATCGACCCGGCCCGACCATTCCCATTCCGCCGGCCCCGTCATGATGACGTGATCGTCACGCTCGCGCCATTCGATGGAAAGTGTCGCCGGCGGCTTGGCGCTTGCCACGTTGATCGTGACCTTGCGGCCGGTGCGGCCGGTGCGCGCCGCGCTGACGGCGGCCGAACAGGCGGCCGAACCGCAGGCAAGCGTCAGTCCCGCACCGCGCTCCCATGTGCGCGTCGTCACCGATGTCGGCGAGGTCACCTGCGCCAGCGTGATGTTGGCGCGCTCGGGAAACATCGGATGGTTTTCGAGTAACGGCCCGAAGCGGGCGAGATCATAGGACATCACGTCCCTGTCCACCCAGAAGATCGCGTGCGGATTGCCCATCGACATTGCCGAGGGCGAATGCAGCACCGGATTGTCGATCGGGCCGATTTGCAGTTCGATGCGGCTGGTGTCGCGGAATTCTTCCGCCAGCGGAATCCTGTTCCAATCGAAGACCGGCCGGCCCATATCGACGGAGATCGTCCCGTCCTCGTGCTCGACGGCATTGAGAATGCCAGCGACCGTCTGGAAGGTGAAGGCCTTCTTTCCGGTCTCGGCGGCAAGCGCCTGCACGACGCAGCGTGTGCCGTTGCCGCAGGCCTGCGCCTTCGAGCCGTCGGAATTCAGGATATCGATGAAGGCATCGGTGCCGTCGGCCTTCGGATCATGGATCGCCATGATCTGGTCGAACTCGGTCTCAGGATCGGCATTGAGCGCGATTGCCGCCACGGGCGTCACCTTGTCCGGCCGCCCACGCATGTCGACGACCAGGATCTTGTTGCCAAGCCCGTTCATCCTCGCGAATTCGACCGTTGCGTTCATGGTATCATTCCGTCCGTCTTTCCGCTGTATATGGCGGAAACGCGAGGGAATTACCAGTGGGTGAGTGCCATGCAAGCCTTGCAGCCGACCGAGGTCTCGGGCCGTCCGGCTTCTACCGCTGTCCGCCGTCGGGCTCGAACGACGCCGCATGCGCCTCGACGATAGCGGCGGTGATGACCTTTCTCAGCTCATAGACCAGCGAGCGGGACCGTTTGCGGTCCAGATCCTGTGCCGCTTTTGCAAGACTAAGGCCTTCGTTGAGAACAATATGATGGGCCCGTGCCAGCGCCCAACTTTCAATATCAGCATTGATCATTCGATATCTCCGCCGGATCATCCGGCATCAAGGATATTCACGAATCATTTTACAGGACGCACTTAAGTGGAAAATAGAATCACAAGCAGAATATTTTGCAACTCGCCTAAATAGCGAATTTGAACTGTGAGCGGGAATTTAACCGCTTGCCCCACGTGGCGCCGCTTCCGAAAAGCCGCCATGCGGCCATCTGCCCGCATTCGCCTTGACTTTCCCGCCGCTTTCCTGTTTATCGCGCCCAATCCGCGACGAGCCACATGACTCCGAGCCGCCGACCGGGACTTCGAGATCCCGGAGGTCAACACCCGACAGCGCGATGCGCCCTCGGGTGCTTTTTGGCTTTGCGTCTTGTTTTCGTCAAGGAAAAGCACGACGTTTCCGGGCATATCGAAGCCGCCCGAAACGTATCAAGGAAGAGCCGATGTTTGAAAACCTCCAGGACCGTCTTGGATCCATTCTGAATGGACTGACAGGCCGTGGCGCGCTTTCGGAAGCCGATGTTTCCGCTGCGCTGCGCGAGGTTCGCCGTGCGCTGCTGGAAGCCGACGTCGCGCTCGACGTCGTGCGCTCCTTCACCGACCGCGTGCGTGAAAAGGCCGTCGGCGCCGAGATCCTGAAGTCGATCAAACCCGGCCAGATGGTCGTCAAGATCGTCCATGACGAACTGATCGAGATGCTGGGTGGCGAAGGTGTGGGCATCGATCTGCATGCGCCGGCCCCCGTCGTGGTCATGATGGTCGGCCTGCAGGGCTCGGGTAAAACGACGACGACCGCCAAGATCGCCAATCGTCTGTCGACGCGCGACAAGAAAAAGGTGCTGATGGCATCGCTCGACACGCGCCGTCCCGCCGCGCAAGAGCAGCTTCGCCAGCTCGGCGCCCAGGCCAATATCGACACGTTGCCGATCATCGCAGGCCAGTCGCCGACCGATATCGCCGCCCGCGCCGTGCAGGCGGCCAAGCTCGGTGGCCACGACGTCGTCATCCTCGATACCGCCGGCCGCACCCATATCGACGAGCCCTTGATGGTCGAAATGGCCGACATCAAGAAAAAGTCGAACCCGCATGAAATCCTGCTGGTCGCCGATAGCCTCACCGGTCAGGACGCCGTCAATCTCGCCCGCAACTTCGACGAACGCGTCGGCATCACCGGCCTCGTGCTGACCCGCATGGACGGCGACGGCCGTGGCGGTGCTGCCCTTTCGATGCGCGCCGTCACCGGCAAGCCGATCAAGCTGATCGGCGTCGGCGAGAAGATGAGCGAGCTCGAGGAGTTCCATCCCCGCCGCATCGCCGACCGCATCCTCGGCATGGGCGACATCGTTTCGCTCGTCGAGCGCGCGGCCGAAAACATCGACGCCGAGAAGGCGGCCGCCATGGCCGCCAAGATGGCCAAGGGCAAGTTCGACCTCGACGATCTCGCCGATCAGCTGCGCCAGATGCAGAAGATGGGCGGCATGGGCGGCATCATGGGCATGATGCCCGGCATGGCCGGCATGAAGGACAAGATGGCCGCCGCCGGCCTCGACGATAAGCTTTTCGGCCGCCAGATCGCCATCATCCAATCGATGACCAAGGCCGAGCGCGCCAATCCCGACCTGCTCAAGCATTCGCGCAAGAAGCGCATCGCCGCCGGTTCCGGCACCGATGCCGCCGCCATCAACAAGCTTCTGAAGATGCACCGCCAGATGGCTGATATGATGAAGATGATGGGCGGCAAGGGCAAAGGCGGCCTGATGAAGCAGATGATGGGCGGCCTTGCCGGCAAGATGGGGCTTGGCGGCGGCCTGGGTGGCATGGGGGGCGGCATGCCCGATCTCTCGAATATCGATCCTCGCCAGCTCGAAGCCCTGCAGAAGCAGGCGGAAGCGGCGGGGCTTGGAAAGCCGGGTGGGGGTATGCCCGGTCTCGGCGGCCTGCCGGGTGGTTTGCCGGGCCTCGGCGGCGCCAAGCTGCCGGGTCTTGGCGGTGGTTTCCCGGGATTGCCCGGCTTGCCGAAGAAGAAGTGAAAGGATCGTTTGCCCCATGATTGATCCAGACGTCAAAGCCCAGCTCGCGAGCTATCGTCAGTCGATCGACAATATCGATGCCGCTCTCGTGCACATGCTGGCCGAACGCTTCCGCTGCACCAAAGAGGTCGGCGTGCTGAAGGCCAAATACAATCTGCCGCCGGCCGATCCGGCGCGCGAGGAATACCAGATCGAACGCCTTCGCCAGCTGGCGAAGGCCGCCAATCTGGATCCGGATTTCGCCGAGAAGTTCCTGAACTTCGTCATCAAGGAAGTCATCCGGCATCATGAGCAGATCGCTGCGGATCACGCTGAACAGAGCGCCGCAGCCCGATAACCCTGCCGCCCTACGAAGCGGTCAAGAACAGCCTAAGGAGTAAAGAACATGGCCCTGAAAATTCGTCTCGCCCGCGGTGGCTCCAAGAAGCGTCCCTATTACCACGTCGTGCTCGCCGATGCGCGCAGCCCGCGTGACGGCCGCTTCCTCGAAAACCTCGGCTCCTGGAACCCGATGCTTGCCAAGGACGATGAGAAGCGCGTTCAGCTGAACGCCGAGCGCATCAAGCACTGGCTCGACAACGGTGCCCAGCCGACCGACCGCGTTCTGCGCTTCCTCGACGAAGCCGGCGTTGCCAAGCGTGAAGCCAAGAACAACCCCGTCAAGGCGAAGCCGGGCAAGCGCGCCCAGGAACGTGCCGCCGAAAAGGCTCAGAAGGCCGCCGACGCCGCCGCTGCTGCCGCCGACGCTGCGGAATAATCGCAACCTTCCTTTCTTAGACGGGCGGCATGGCGACATGCCGCCCGTTTTCGTTTCCAATCGCCCGCACTTCGTTTATGAGAAACCTGTCTTTCGGCTTCACATGAAGGAACCCATGACAAAGCTTGAAAACCCGGTTTTGATGGCGACGATCGGTGGCGCGCAGGGCCTCAGGGGCGAGGTGCGCGCCAAGGCCTATACGGCCGATCCGACCGCGCTCGGCGATTACGGCCTTCTGCACAGCATGGACGGACGCAGCTTCGAAATCCTCGAGATCCGCGAGATGAAGAACGTCGTCGTCGTCCGCTTCCGTGGCATCAACGACCGCAACGCCGCCGAAGCGCTGAACGGACTTGAACTCTATATCGAGCGAGACAACCTGCCGGACGAGGAGCTCGAGGACGACGAATTTTACTATGCCGATCTCGAAGGGCTCGAAGCGCTTGATGACAAGGGCGTCAGCTACGGAACGGTCTCCGGCGTCTTCGATTTCGGCGCCGGCGATCTCCTGGAGCTCAAGGGCCCGGGCAAGCGCCCGGTTCTCATTCCCTTCTCGGAAGCCTCCGTACTGGAAATCGATCTCGAAGCCGGTACGCTGCTGATCGACCCGCTGGCGGCGGGACTGGTCGACGAACCCGAGCTTTCGCAGTTCACCGCCGGCAAGCCGAAAAAGAAGAAATAATGGCTTTCCGGGCACGCGTACTGACACTTTATCCGGAAATGTTTCCGGGACATCTTGGCTTCTCGCTTGCCGGCAAGGCGATGGAGCGGGGGCAATGGTCGCTGGATCTGGTGCAGATCCGCGATTTCGCCACCGACAGACACCGCACCGTCGACGACACCCCGGCCGGCGGCGGCGCCGGCATGGTGCTGAAGGCTGACGTTCTCGCCCGCGCGATCGACAGTGCCGGTGAAAATGATCCCCGGCCGCGCCTGCTGATGAGCCCGCGCGGCCGGCCGCTGACGCAGCAGCGCGTGCGTGAGCTTGCGACGGGTGACGGCGTCATCATCGTCTGCGGTCGCTTCGAGGGCGTCGACCAACGGGTGATCGAGGCGCGCGGACTGGAAGAGGTCTCGATCGGCGATTACGTGCTGTCGGGCGGCGAGCCGGCGGCGCTGATCCTGCTTGATGCGATCATCCGCATCCTGCCCGGCGTCATGGGCAACGATCTTTCCGGCCTGCACGAAAGCTTCGAGGGCGGGCTGCTGGAACATCCCCATTATACCCGGCCACAAGAGTGGGAAGGCCGGGAAATTCCCTCCGTCTTGACCTCCGGCAACCACGGTGCCATCGAGAAGTGGCGCCACCAGGAAGCGGTGCGGCTGACGCGGGAACGGCGGCCGGACCTGCTCGATCGCGCTAAAACCGAGAAAAACGGCTGATTTCGCCGTCCTTTTCACAAAAATGTCGTGTGAGGGATGACAAGCCCCGGCCTTTCGTGTAATGGCGCACGCGGAAATGGGGTTAGCCCCGTCTGCCAGCAAACAAAGAATGGCGAATCCGCTCCCGTCCGCAAGGGCAAACTCCGGAGGCATCGACCGAAGGACAGTGTGAGCGCTCTGGCTGTTTCAGAAGAACCAAAGGTTGAGACGATGAACATCATCCAGCAGCTCGAGGCCGAACAGGCCGCCAAGATCGAAGCCAAGCGCACCCTCCCCGAATTCTCCCCGGGCGACACCGTCCGCGTCAACGTCAAGGTCACGGAAGGCAACCGTACCCGCGTCCAGGCCTATGAAGGCGTTTGCATCGCCCGCTCCGGCGGCGGCCTGCAGGAAAACTTCACGGTTCGCAAGATCTCCTACGGCGAAGGCGTCGAGCGCGTATTCCCGGTCTACTCGCCGATGATCGAAAGCGTCGACGTCGTTCGCCGCGGTAAGGTCCGTCGCGCCAAGCTCTATTACCTCCGCGACCGTCGCGGCAAGTCGGCTCGTATCGTTGAAGACACCGGCGTTCGCGCCCGCAAGCTCAACGACGCCGAGCGCGCTGCTGTCGCCGAGGAAAAAGCCCGTATCGAAGCCGAGAAGGTTGCAGCCGCCCAGGCACTCGCCGCCGAAAAGGCAGCAGCAGAAGCTGCGGAAGCCAAGGCCGCTGCCGAAGCAGCTGCTGCGGCCGAAGCCGAGAAGGCCGCAGAATAAGATCTGCGCAAAATTCTGTTTCTGGAAAGGCGGTCTTCGGATCGCCTTTTCTATTTTTTGCGCTTGCGCATGACCGGCGGCCTTGCCTTCGGCAGGTCATCCGTGACAATTTTGCCGTTCAATTTTGGAGCCGTTCTATGCTGTTTCGTCGCACCGTTCTCGCAAGCTTCGCCGCCCTTGTGCTTGCACCTATAGCCGCATCGGCCGCCGAGCTGCCGGATCTCGGCGGCAAGAGCGTCATCGTCGTCACCGAGAATGCCTATCCGCCGCTGCAGTTCGTCGATCCGAAATCCGGCAAGGCGATCGGCTGGGAATATGATGCGATGAACGAGATCGCCAAGCGGCTGAACTTCAAGGTCGAATATCAGAACACCAGCTGGGACGCGATGATCCAGGCGGTTTCCGACGGCCAGTACAACATCGGCATGACCGGCATCACCATCAAGGACGACCGTAAGCAGAAGGTCGACTTCTCCGATCCCTATATGCGCTCGCAGCAATTCATGCTGGTACGCGGTGATGAGAAGCGCTTCGCCGACGCCAAGTCCTTCGGTGAATTCAAGGACGGCCTGATCGGCGCTCAGCCCGGCACCTCGCCTTTCTACACCGCCGTCTATGAGATCCTCGACGGCAACGAACAGAACCCGCGCATCAAGCTATTCGAAACCTTCGGTGCAACCGTGCAGGCCCTGAAGACCGGCGACGTCGATCTCGTCCTCACCGACAGCGTCGCCGCCAAGGGTTATGTCGATTCCTCGAACGGCGCCCTGAAGGTGGTTGGCGAACCGCTCGGCACCGAGGATTTCGGCTTCATCTTCCCGAAGGGCTCTGATCTCGTCGCCCCTGTCAATGCCGCCATCGCAGCGCTGAAAGCTGACGGCACCTTCGAGGCGCTGAACAAGAAGTGGTTCCTCGACTACAAAATGGGCGAATAATCCCCCGAGCAATGGCGCCACAACCATACCCGCGACAGGAGAAGGAAGACCGCCCTTGGTGGCTGGCCCTCCTTATCCTGATCGGCATCGTCCTCGCAGTCGTCATCGTCACCAACGATATTTATGCGCAGGTCTTCCAGACCGTGGTCAATGGCGCAGGCATTACCGTGTTCGTGACACTGGTCGCCTTCATGCTGGCGACAGTGCTTGGTCTCGGTATCTCGCTGCTTGGCCTGTCCGACAGCATCGTGCTGCGTCAGGTCGCCCGTTTCTACATCGAGATCATCCGCGGCATCCCGATCCTGGTGCTGCTCTTCTACATCGCCTTCGTCGGCGCACCCGGTTTCGTCGCGGCCTATAACTTCATGATCACACCCCTGGTGAAATCAGGCGTTACGGAACCGATTCTGGTGCGCGACCTGTCGCTGATGTGGCGCGCCATCATTGCGTTGATGATCGGCTATTCCTCCTTCATTGCCGAGATCTTCCGCGCCGGTTTCCAGTCCGTCGATATCGGTCAGATCGAGGCGGCCAAGTCGCTCGGCCTGTCGCGCTACCGCCGATTCCGGCTCGTTGTGTTCCCGCAGGCGATCCGGGTCATCCTCCCGCCGCTCTCCAACGATTTCGTCTCGATGGTGAAGGATTCGTCCCTCGTTTCGGTGCTCGGCGTGGCCGACATCACGCAGATGGGCAAGGTCTACGCCTCCGGCTCCTTCCGCTTCTTCGAGACCTACTCGATCGTCACCTATATCTACCTGATCCTGACGATCGGCCTGTCGCTTTTCCTGCGGCGGGTCGAGAAGAAGATGAAGCAGATGCCGCGGCGCTAGAGCACTTTGCCTCCATGCGGACGCGCCAAGGATGCGCTTCACGATTCGAATTGCCGTTTCGATCAAAAATCGCTATATCCAGCGCCATGGAATCCAAGTTCAGTTGCATTGGCGCGCATATTTTCGTGCTGCAGGATCATTATCGCCTGCCGGCGCGATTCTTCGCATGCGTCTCCGGTGCGCTCAACAGCCGACTTCGTTGATCGAATGACGGCCAGCGGAGCCTGATCCGCTTTTTCCGATTTTCCAAAGCTTCCAAAAACGGACTTACCGCCATGAGCGCACCGCGTACCCTCTACGACAAGATCTGGGACGACCACCTGGTCGACGAGCAGGCAGACGGCACCTGTCTTCTCTACATCGACCGCCATCTGGTCCATGAAGTCACCTCGCCGCAGGCTTTCGAAGGCCTGCGCATGTCCGGCCGCAAGGTTCGCGCCCCGGAAAAGACGCTCGCCGTTGTCGACCACAACGTTCCCACCTCGGCCGACCGCCATCTCGGCATCAAGAACGAGGAAAGCCGCATCCAGGTCGAGCAGCTCGCCAAGAACGCCGCCGAGTTCAACGTCGAATATTATTCCGAGAACGATAAGCGCCAGGGCATCGTCCACATCATCGGGCCGGAACAGGGCTTCACCCTGCCGGGCATGACGATCGTCTGCGGCGACAGCCACACCTCCACCCATGGCGCCTTCGGCTCGCTCGCCCACGGCATCGGCACGTCCGAGGTCGAGCACGTTCTCGCCACCCAGACGCTGATCCAGAAGAAGGCCAAGAACATGCTGGTGCAGGTCGACGGCCAGCTGCCGGCAGGCGTCACCGCCAAGGATATCGTTCTGGCCATCATCGGCGAGATCGGCACCGCTGGCGGCACCGGCTACGTCATCGAATATGCCGGCGAAGCGATCCGTTCGCTGTCGATGGAAGGCCGCATGACGATCTGCAACATGTCGATCGAAGGCGGCGCCCGCGCCGGCCTCATTGCCCCTGACGAAATCACCTTCGAATATATCAAGGGCAAGCCGCGCGCGCCGAAGGGCGAAGCGCTGGAACAGGCGATCGCCTATTGGAAGACGCTGAAATCAGACGAAGGCGCTCATTTCGACCGCATCGTCAAGCTGAACGCCGCCGAACTGCCGCCGATCGTCTCCTGGGGTTCTTCTCCTGAGGATGTCGTCTCCGTCCAGGGCATCGTGCCGAACCCGGATGAAATCCAGGACGAAACCAAGCGTGCCTCCAAGTGGCGTGCGCTTGACTATATGGGCCTGAAGCCGGGCACGAAGATGACCGACATCGCTGTCGATCGCGTCTTCATCGGCTCGTGCACCAACGGCCGCATCGAAGACCTGCGCGCCGCTGCCAAGGTCGTCGAGGGCAAGACCGTCGCCTCGACCGTCAACGCGATGATCGTTCCGGGCTCCGGCCTCGTCAAGGAACAGGCGGAAGCCGAAGGCCTCGACAAGATCTTCAAGGCCGCCGGCTTTGACTGGCGCGAGCCGGGCTGCTCCATGTGCCTTGCCATGAACGACGACCGGCTGAAGCCGGGCGAGCGTTGCGCCTCGACGTCGAACCGCAATTTCGAAGGCCGTCAGGGCTTCAAGGGCCGCACGCATCTCGTCTCGCCGGCCATGGCAGCCGCCGCCGCGATCGCCGGGCACTTCGTCGATATCCGCGAATGGAACTGACCCGCCGGGCGGAATGAAAGATAAAGCCGCCCGGTGCGTCTCAGCGCATCGGGCGGCTTCTTATATGGCGCTGTCGGCAGCCGATCGACGGTATTCAGCAACGGCGATCAGAAAGCCGCTGTCATCGGATCCGGCCCCATGCGGGCGCCGGCGCTGTCGAGTTTGGCGATCGCCGCCATGTCGTCGGCATCGAGCTTGAAATCGAACACCTGGAAGTTTTCTTCGATGCGCGACGGCGTCACCGATTTCGGGATGACGACGAGACCGGTATCGATATGCCAGCGGATGATGACCTGGGCCGGCGTCTTCCCATGCTTGTTGGCGATCTCGCCGATGACCTTGTTCGAGATGAATTTGCCTTGGCCGAGCGGGCTCCAGGATTCGGTGGCGATATTCAGTTTCTTGTGAGCCTCCTGCGCCGCCTTCTGCTGGAAGTCGGGGTGCAGCTCGATCTGATTGATGACCGGAACGACGCCGGTCTCGCCGATGATGCGCTCGAGATGTTCGGGATAGAAATTCGACACGCCGATCGAGCGGGCGCGGCCCTCTTCGCGGATGCGCACGAATGCCTTCCAGGTCTCGGTGTAGAGGCCGCGATGCGGCGACGGCCAGTGAATGAGTTAGAGGTCGACATAGTCGGAGCCAAGTTTCTTGAGACTGCCGTCGAAGGCCCGCAACGCATTGTCGTAGCCCTGGTCGGTATTCCTGAGCTTGGTGGTGACGAAGATATCCTTGCGGTCGAGGCCCGACGAGCGGATACCTTCGCCCACACCCTCTTCATTATCGTAACCCGAAGCCGTATCGATATGCCGATAGCCTGCGGCAATGGCAGTGCGTACCGTCGGCGCGGCAATCTCCTGCGGCGTCTGCCACACGCCGAGACCGACCTGGGGAATGGAATGTCCGTCATGGAAAGTGATGATGGGTTGAGCGGTCACAATATATCTCCGGGAGTTTGAAGAATTGGACGAGGCATGGATTGCGCCCGCACCTGCGGACGTCCCGGAACGCATTTCAGCCGGAGCGTCCGGTCACCGGAACCATATAGGTGGCGGCAGCTTGAAGACAATCAGAGGACCCGGACAATCGTTCCCTTTCGAAGGTGGGGCAGAAGGCGGCGCATGTCACGCAGGCTTACGGCCACGCAGCCGGCCGTCGGCTCGTAGCCCGGCCTGATGAGATGGAAGAAGATCGCCGAACCGCGATGGCGCGCCCGCGAGGAAATGTTCCAGTCCATGACAAGGCAGATATCGTAGAGACCGTCGCTGCGCCGCATCTCCTCATGACTTGCCCCGAATGGCGCCCGCACGAGGCGGTTGTAGTTGGCGTTGCCGGGCTGGTCGCACCAGAGCATGTCTGCGCGGATGCGGCGAATGGGAAGCGAGGTGATGAGTTGACCGTTTTGTTCACCGCGCCGGAAACCGGAAATCAGCCGCATCGCCGCGATTGGCGTGGCGCCGTCGCCCTCGCGTTTCAGGATGGTACGGCCCGATCGGCCGATTGCGGCAGGGACGGTGATTGCGCCGAACCGAACGATGGCGCGGCTCTTCTTCCCTGGAGCGGGCCGCACCATGATCGTTGATGGCCGCATGCCCCGGCTCCGCCTTGCTTTTTCCATTTTTCTCGCATGTCTTGCATTGCCTGGTGCCTTGATTGAAATCATATGAAAAGCTGCGCGGCAATAGCCCCGCCGGCCGATCCTTGCCAAAGCTGCAATTTGGCGTAGGACTAGGGGACTTAACTTTGAGGATGCAACGGCATGACCGCACGCACCATTCTTCTGGTGGATGACGACGAGGACCTTCGTCAGACCTTGACGGAGCAATTGTCGCTTTATGAGGAATTCACGGTTCTGCAGGAAGCCAGCGCCGGCAAAGGTGTTGCGACCGCCCGTTCGACGCCGGTCGACCTCTTGATCATGGATGTCGGCCTGCCCGACATGGACGGCCGCGAAGCGGTGAAGCTCTTGCGCAAGGGCGGCTTCAAGGCGCCGATCATCATGCTGACCGGCCACGATACCGATTCGGACACGATCCTCGGCCTCGAAGCCGGCGCCAACGACTACGTCACCAAGCCCTTCCGCTTCGCTGTGCTGCTCGCGCGCATCCGTGTACAATTGCGCCAGCACGAGCAGAGCGAGGACGCGACCTTCACCGTCGGCCCCTATCTCTTCAAGCCGAGTCAGAAACTGCTTACCACCGACAACGGCCAGAAGATCCGCCTGACGGAAAAGGAAGCGGCGATCATCCGCTATCTCTACCGTGCCGAGCAGAAGGTCGTCACCCGCGACGTGCTTCTTGAAGAGGTCTGGGGCTATAACTCAGGTGTAACGACGCACACGCTGGAAACCCACGTCTACCGGCTGCGCCAGAAGATCGAGCGCGATCCCTCCAACGCCGAAATTCTGGTGACGGAAAACGGCGGCTACAAGATCATACCCTAGAGCATTCCGTTTCCCCAAATCACGGAGATGCTCTATCTCTTTGTTTTCACGCAATTCCCGGCAAGAGCGTTTCACGCTTTGCTTGGCAAATCCGCCAGGCACTTTTGCCGGAGTTGCTCTAAGGCGAAAAGCCGGCATGGCGCTGACCGACGACATTCATCTGCTTTCCCAGCTTCCGCTGTTCAAGGACATGAGCGAGGACCAGCTGCGGCTGATCGCCTTCGGCGCCGACCGGCGCATGATCGCCGCCGGCCAGATGCTGTTCCGCCAGGGCTCGCCGGCCGAAAGCGCTTATGTCGTCTTGAGCGGCAGCCTCGAACTCAGCACGATGAGCAGCGACGGCATGCAGCGGGCGGAGGCGGTCGCCGGGCAGGGAACACTGATTTCCGAACTGGCGCTGGTCACCCTGGTGGAGCGCAAGTTCACTGCAATCGCACGCGAGGACACGAGCATCATCCGCATCACTCGCGCCCTCTTCCATCGACTGCTCGAGGAATATCCCGATGCGGCCCGTCTGATCGAAAACCGCATCCGCGACAACCTCGCCGAACTTGCAGCCATGGCGGCAAGCCAGTTCCATCGATTCAGCTGAACCTTGTCAGAAGTCGAAATGCGCTGTCACCGGCACATGGTCCGACGGCCGATCCCAGCCGCGCGCCTCCTTCAGGATCTCGATCCGCTGGAGATGCGGCCCGAGATCCGATGACGACCAGATATGGTCGAGCCGGCGGCCGCGATCGGCCGCCTCCCAGTCCTTGGCGCGGTAGCTCCACCAGGTATAAAGCTTCTCGCTTGCCGGCACGTGCTGGCGCATGAGATCGAGCCAAGCGCCGCGCTTCATCACCTCGAGCAGCCCGTCGGTTTCGACGGGCGTATGGCTGACGATTTTCAGCAGTTGCTTGTGCGACCAGACATCGTGCTCCAGCGGAGCGATGTTGAGGTCACCGACCAGGATGGCGGAGGTGTTAGCCTCGCCATTCGCTTTCAAGAGCTTCATCTCCTCGATGAAATCGAGCTTGTGGCCGAATTTCGGATTGATCATGCGATCGGGCTCGTCGCCGCCGGCCGGCACGTAAAAATTGTGCAGCCGGACACGGCGGTTGCCGCGCTCGAACACCGCCGATATGTGGCGGGCATCGCCGACGCCGCAATAATCCTGCCGGTGATCCTCCGTCAGCGGAATGCGCGAGGCGATTGCGACCCCGTGATACCCCTTCTGGCCGTGCATGATGATGTGATCGTAGCCCATCGCCCGCAAAGGTGCTGCCGGGAAGAGCTCGTTCGGCACCTTGGTCTCCTGCAGGCAGAGAATGTCAGGCCTCTGTTTGAGCACGAGCTGCTCCACGATCGGCATGCGCAGACGTACCGAATTGATGTTCCAGGTGGTGATCGAAAAGCCCATGCCCCATGCCCTCTCGCGTCAACTTCGCATGCCAGTCGAACCACAGAACTGTGGCTCGACGCGACGCACTTTCATGAAAGGGCTTTAAAACAAAGGCGGGCAGGAAGAAACCGGCAGCGTGCAAAAGCCCCAGTCGATCAACCGAAAACCCTCAGTCTCGAGAAGCTGCCGTGCCCGGAATGCTCTCATAGGGCACCCGGAAGACCCGGTCGTCGAACTGCACACCCGTCTTGACGTTGAAGATCATCACCGACGTATCCTTGCCCTGGTTGTCGGTGATCGTCCACTGGCGCAGATCATAGGTCTTCGGATCGAACATCATGGTGATCGTCGAGTTTCCGAACACGGTATTGTTGCCGAGCGCGATCGTCGTCAGGTCCGACTCCTCCTTCACACCCTTCACCATGCCGGCCGAAAGGTCGATATGTTGCGCCAGGAGCAGGCTGAGCGGAGTCTTCGAGAGCGGATAGAGATCCCAGGTCTTGAGCTTAGTATTGCCGATGGCGACGTTCTTGCCGTCGGCGATCACCCGCATTGGCGACGGATCGTCATAGTTGAAGCGCAGCTTGCCGGGACGCTGGATGAAGAACTTGCCGCCGGTCTGCTCGCCGCGCGGACCGAACTGGACGAATTCGCCCTGCATCGTCGTGACGCCGGAGAAATGATCGGCGATTGCCTGCGCGGTGCCGGAAGCGGGCGCTGCCGCTTGTGCGATGGCGCTGAGAGGGACGGCGCTCGCCACAGCAGCGACGGCGAAAGCGCCGAGAAGATCGCGGCGCGTCATCGCCAGGCCGGAGAGGAAGGAATCGGAGTTACGCATCTAAATCTCCTTAATGCGATCTGCATGCCGCCGAAAGGCGGCGTCTTCAAGGCGTTGCGATCGGCGCGCGAAAAGCAGCGACATCGATGCCACCGCGTTTCCGCCAAAAGGGCCTCATCAGAAATATATGGCGCTTGTCTCAGCGGTCGAGGATGTCGCCCTCGGTCGGAACGAGGATTTCTCGTTTGCCGGCGTGGTTGGCCGGCCCGATGATGCCTTCCTTCTCCATGCGCTCGATCAGCGACGCAGCGCGGTTGTAGCCGATACCAAGCCGGCGTTGAACGTAAGAAGTCGAAGCCTTGCCGTCGCGCAGCACGATGGCGACGGCCTGATCGTAGGGATCTTCCGAATCCGAAAGGTTCGACGTGCCGGCCGGACCGCCGCCGCCGTAATCGCCGTCCTCTTCGTCATCGGCGGTGATCGCATCGAGATATTGCGGCGAGCCCTGCGTCTTCAGGTAGGAGACGATCTCTTCCACCTCGACATCCGAAACGAACGGGCCGTGGACGCGCTGGATGCGCCCTCCGCCCGCCATATAGAGCATGTCGCCCATGCCGAGCAGCTGTTCGGCACCCTGTTCGCCAAGAATTGTGCGGCTGTCGATCTTCGAGGTGACCTGGAATGAGATGCGGGTCGGAAAGTTCGCCTTGATCGTGCCGGTAATGACGTCGACCGATGGACGCTGGGTCGCCATGATCACGTGGATGCCGGCCGCACGCGCCATCTGCGCCAGGCGCTGGACCGCCCCTTCGATGTCCTTGCCGGCGACCATCATCAGATCGGCCATCTCGTCGATGATGACCACGATATAGGGCATCGGCTTGAGGTCGAATTCCTCGGTCTCGTACATGGCCTCGCCGGTATGGCGGTCGAAGCCGGTCTGCACCGTGCGGGAGATAACCTCGCCCTTCGACAGCGCCTGTTCGACGCGCGTGTTGAAGCCGTCGATGTTGCGCACGCCAATCTTCGACATCTTCTTGTAGCGCTCTTCCATCTCGCGCACGGTCCATTTGAGCGCGACGACGGCCTTCTTCGGATCGGTGACAACAGGCGAAAGCAGATGCGGAATGCCGTCATAGACGGAGAGTTCGAGCATCTTCGGGTCGATCATGATCAGCCGGCACTGTTCCGGCGTCATGCGGTAGAGCAGCGACAGGATCATCGTGTTGATGGCGACCGATTTGCCCGAACCGGTGGTGCCGGCGACGAGCAGATGCGGCATCTTGGCGAGGTCGGCGATGACGGCTTCTCCGCCGATCGTCTTGCCGAGCGCCATGGCGAGCTTGGCCTTGCTGCCGTCGAAATCGCGGGAGGCGATCAATTCGCGGAGATAGACGGTCTCGCGCGTCTGGTTCGGCAATTCGATACCGATCGCATTGCGGCCCGGCACGACGGCGACGCGGGCGGCAATGGCGCTCATCGAGCGGGCGATGTCGTCGGCGAGGCCGATGACGCGCGACGATTTGATGCCGGGCGCCGGCTCCAGTTCGTACAGCGTGACGACCGGGCCTGGGCGGACGTGAATGATCTCGCCCTTGACGCCGAAATCCTCCAGCACACCCTCGAGCATGCGGGCATTCTGCTCCAGCGCATCGGCCGACAGTGTCGAATCGCGCACCACGTTCCTGGGCTCGGCGAGCAAATGCATCGAGGGAAGCTGGAAACCCTCGGGACGAATGAACGAACCCTGCGCTTCCCGTTCGACCCGGGCACCGGGCTTCGGACGCGTGATCGCCGGGACGACGCGTGGTTCCGGCTTGGCGGCGGCTTTTGCCGGCGCACGGATCGTCCAGTCGTCATCATCGTCGTCGGGCAGAATGTCGGCCGGACGCGGCGGCATGTCGGTATCGAAGGGCGGATCGCCGTCCTCATCCTCGTCGTCGATGGAAAGCGACGGCGCGGCGACGACGCGGCGGGGCGAAGCCGAGCGCGGCTCCATCGATGGCTCCAGGCGCTCGCCGCGGACGGCCGGCGCTTTGGGGCGGACCGGTTCGTTCAGTGTGCCGAATTCATCGTCGTTGAAATCATAAGGCGACTCGAAATCGCCCTGGCGCCGCTGGCGCGGTCCCATGCCGAAGAGCCGGCGCAGCCGGCCCTGGCTCATGAACCATGCATGCGTCATGGCGCCGCTGAACGCAACCCAGCGCGATTCGTCCTCTTCCTCGTCCTCGTCTCCGACCACCCGCGCCTTGCTTGTTGTCTCGACGTAATCGTCCTCGGTTTCGTCATCGGCGCTGCGGCCGACGAGGCCTGATGCGAAGAGCATCATCCAGGCTGTGGGTACAGCAAAAATGCAGCCGACGACCATGGCGAAGGTGCCGGTTGGATAAGCGCCGACGAAGAGTGCGGGAAAGCGCAGGATCATATCGCCGATGACGCCGCCGATGCCGTTCGGGATCGGCCAGGTGAGCGGCGGCGGAAAACAGCCGATGACGGCGGACGAAAGCACCGAGCCGGCAAGCCAGGCGCCGATGCGGACGGGAATGCGGTCGAAGCGACGACCGGAGATCATCGTCAGCGCCCAGGCAACGATCGGCAGCATCGCCACGACACTGGCAAGCCCCAGAAACTGCATGACGATATCGGCAAAGGCGGCACCGCTGTAGCCGAGAACATTCGTCGGCAGGTTGGCGGTGGCGTAGGAATAGCTCGGATCGGCGACATTCCATGTCGCCAGCGCCGCAACTGAGAAGGCCAGCAGCAGAAAGATCGCAAAGCCGATGAGTGCCTGGATCTGCCGCAGCATGAATGCCGAGAAGGAGAACCGATCCGGACGGCCATCCATTGCCGGCGACGTGCTTCTTGCCATGTGTCTAACCCGTCCAATGCCTGAGGGCAGGCGAATCGCCGAAGCCTCGCCATGCCAAATGCGTCCGCTCTACCTAACCAGAGCGGGGTTAAAGTGATGTTAACCATGCAAGTACCGGCACGCATTCCGGCCGATAAAAGAAAAAAGCCCGAACCTTTGAAGGTCCGGGCCAAATGCGGTCTACGAGCTTTTCCGGGTCTAACCCGGAAAAGCTCGAGGTAGGCCGCGACGGGCCGTGTGGGGCGCCCTCATGCGGGGCGCCCGAAGCCGATGTTACGAGTGATAGGCGGCTTCGCCGTGGGTCGAGAGGTCGAGACCTTCGCGCTCGGCTTCGACGGAGACCCGCAGGCCGATGACGACGTCGACGATCTTGTAGAGGAT
Organism: Rhizobium sp. NLR10b; assembly: GCF_019685435.1. Taxonomy (NCBI): domain Bacteria; kingdom Pseudomonadati; phylum Pseudomonadota; class Alphaproteobacteria; order Hyphomicrobiales; family Rhizobiaceae; genus Rhizobium; species Rhizobium sp. NLR10b. Next base: position 134,492 of record NZ_JABDWV010000006.1, read on the forward strand.
CGCCGAACCGATGCCCGACCACAGAAGCGTGGTGAGAACACCCTTCGCCTGGTTCAGGACCTGGGTTGCCGTGCCGGCATAGGTGGCGGCGAAGTCAGCCGTCGAATAGTCGACGATGCCTGCACCGCCCAGCGCCGGATTGACGAGGATGCCGGTGCCGAGAGCGCCGATGATGCCGCCGACGCAATGGACGCCGAAGACGTCGAGGCTGTCGTCATAGTTGAACTTGTTCTTCACGACGTCGACGAAGAAGTAGCAGATCGGCGAGACGACGAGACCGAGAACGATCGAGCCCATCGGGCCGGCAAAACCTGCCGCCGGCGTGATGGCGACGAGACCGGCGACGGCACCCGAAGCGCCGCCGAGCATCGAGGCCTTGCCGCGGGCGAGGCTTTCGACGATGCACCAGGACACGGCGGCGGCGGCCGTCGCGACGAAGGTGTTGATCATGGCAAGCGATGCGTAGCCATTGGCTTCGAGGTTGGAGCCGGCGTTGAAGCCGAACCAGCCGACCCAGAGCAGCGAGGCACCGACCATGGTCAGCGTCATCGAATGCGGGGCCATGATTTCCTTCTTATAGCCGGTGCGCTTGCCGAGCATGATGGCGCCGACAAGGCCGGCGATACCGGCATTGATGTGAACGACCGTACCGCCGGCGAAGTCGATTGCGCCGTAAGAGAAGATCAGGCCGGCCGGTGCGCTGTAGGAGCTCGGGCCGCCCCAGAACCAGACCATGTGCGCCATCGGGAAGTAGATGAAGGTGACCCAAAGCACGACGAAGAGCATGACCGCCGAGAACTTGACGCGTTCGGCGAAGGCGCCGACGATCAGACCGGGCGTGATGCAGGCGAAGGTCATCTGGAAGACGATGAAGGTGTATTCGGGAATGGCGACGCCCTTCGAGAAGGTTTCGGCGAGCGACGAGGTGTTGACGCCGGCGAGGAAGGCCTTGGAGAAGCCGCCGATGAAGCTGTTCAGCGAACCGCCGTCGGTAAAGGCGAGCGAATAGCCGTAGGTCACCCAGATCAGCGACACGACAGCCGTGATCATGAAGACCTGCATCAGCACGGAGAGCATGTTTTTGGCGCGCACGAGACCGCCGTAGAAAAGCGCAAGGCCGGGGATGGTCATCAGAAGGACGAGCGCCGAGGAGACGAGCATCCAGGTATTGTCACCCTTGTCCATGGTGAAGGCAGGAGCAGCGGCTGGCGCGGCAGTCTCCTGCGCAAAAGCGACGGCCGGCGCAAGAAGCGCGGCCGATGCTGCGCCGACCCGCGCAAAGGTGGAAGAAAACTTCGAGATTGACATTGGAAAAGGCTCCTTGATCTGCCGTTTACAGCGCTTCTGAATCGGTTTCGCCCGTACGGATGCGCACGGCATGGTCGATCGAATAGACGAAAATCTTGCCGTCACCGATCTGGCCGGTCTTGGCCGATGCCGCGATGGCTTCGACCGCCCTGTCGACAAGTTCCGATGCAACCGCGATTTCGATCTTGAGCTTCGGCAGGAAGCTGACCGCATATTCGGTGCCGCGATAAATTTCGGTATGTCCCTTCTGACGTCCGTAACCCTTCACTTCGGTTACGGTCAGGCCCTGAATGCCGATCGCCGTAAGCGCTTCGCGGACCTCATCGAGCTTGAACGGCTTGATAATAGCCATCACAATTTTCATCTGGTTTCCCATCCTTCGTTATCCTCGGCGCGGAGCCGACTCTCCTTGCCGCTGACGTTCCTGAACAGCGACCGGCGATATACATTCAAAGGACGTGCCAGATTCGAAGCCGAAGTTAACTTATTGAAAAATAAATGTTATAATTGGCAATACCAATAAACAGGCAATTGATCGAGCAATAAGCGCACAAATAATGCGCAAATTTGCAAATATGCCCGTTATTTATTCATTTGCCTTTTTCCGAATCAATCCTTCTTGCGCGACGGATGCGATCAACACACCTGTTCGCGTGAACAGGCTGCCGCGAGTCAATCCCCTGGCGCCCGAAGCCGAGGGGCTGTCCTGCATATAAAGCAGCCAGTCGTCGAGCTTGCACGGCCGGTGGAACCACATGGAGTGATCGAGACTTGCGACCTGCAGGCTCTGATCGAAGATAGACGTTCCGTGCGCATAAAGCGACGTATCGAGCAGCGTCATGTCAGAGAGATAGGCCAGCACCGCAGCCTGATAGAGCCGGTCATCGGGAATCGGACCGGTGGCGCGCACCCAGACATCCTGCCGGGGGTCGAGTTTCCTGTCGGAAAAATAATGGGTCAGCGAGACGGGGCGGATCTCGATCGGCCGCTCGCGCTCCCAGTATTTCCGGATCGCTTCCGGCGCATGCGCAAGAAATTGCTCCTTGATCTGCTGTTCGCCGAGCACCTCTTCGGGCATTGCCACGTCGGGCATGGCGACCTGATGGTCGAAGCCCGCTTCCTCCAACTGGAAAGAAGCCGACAGCGCGAAGATCGCTTTGCCGTGCTGGATCGCGACGACCCGCCGGGTATTGAAGCTCGATCCGTCGCGGATGCGTTCCACCTGGTAGATGATCGGCACCGAGGGATCGCCGGGGCGCATGAAGTAAGCGTGCAGCGAATGGACGAAGCGCTCGGACCCGATGGTACGCTGTGCCGCCATCAGCGCCTGGCCGATCACTTGGCCGCCGAAGACCCGCTGCCAGCCGACCTGCGGACTGCGGCCGCGGAAGATATCGACCTCGATCGGCTCGAGATCGAGCGTCGCAAGCAGCCTCTCCATCGCCGAGGGCTCGGTCGTCTCGCGCGTCATTTTGTATGCCTCCCGGCGGTAGGAAGTGAAGTTGCGATGATCTATATAGATCACATCTGAGGCACAAGGTACGGGAGCGGCGCGATGCTGGATATGCTGGTTGTGGGCGCGGGGTATGTCGGCCTTTCCGCGGCGGTCGCGGTCAAGCAGGCAGCGCCCCATCTGAACGTCACGGTCGTGGAGGCCGCCCCAGAGCATGTCTGGAAAAACGATACGCGCGCCTCAGCCATCATCGCGGCGGCCTCAAAGATGCTCGACGTCTTCGGCATCTGGAACGAGATAGAGCCGGAAGCGCAGCCGATCACCAAGATGATCGTCACCGATTCCAGGACCTCCGATCCGGTCCGTCCCGTATTCCTGACGTTCGACGGCGAAGTGGAGGAAGGCCGGCCCTTCGCACACATGATCCCGAACGTTGCCATGGTGGCAGCACTGCGCGGCCTCTGCGAGCGGCTCGGCATCGACATCCGCCACGGGCTTGGGGCGACCGAATTCAAAACCCACGACAGCCATGCCGACGTCACGCTTTCGGACGGCAGCACGCTGGAATCCCGGCTGGTGGTTGCCTGCGACGGCGTGCGCTCGAGGCTGCGCGATCTCGCCGGCATCAGGACCGTCACCTGGGACTACGGCCAGTCCGGCATTGTCGCGACCGTCGAACATGAGCGGCCGCATGACGGCTGTGCCGAGGAGCATTTTTTGCCGGCCGGCCCCTTCGCCATCCTGCCCCTCAGGAACAACCGCTCCTCGCTCGTCTGGACGGAACGCACGCATGATGCCGACAGGCTGGTTGCCGCCGACGATCTGATCTTCGAGGAGGAACTGGAACGCCGCTTCGGCCACAAACTCGGGGCGCTGAAGGTCATCGGCGACAAACGCGCCTTTCCGCTCGGCCTGACGCTTGCCCGCTCCTTCGTTGCTCCGCGTCTGGCGCTGGCCGGTGACGCCGCGCATGGCATCCATCCGATCTCAGGGCAAGGGCTCAATCTCGGCTTCAAGGACGTGGCAGCGCTCGCCGAAACGATTGTCGAGGCCGACCGCCTCGGTCTCGATATCGGCTCGATCAACATCCTCGAGCGTTACCAGACCTGGCGGCGCTTCGACACCTTCCGTATGGGAGTGACGACCGACGTGCTGAACCGGCTCTTCTCCAACGACGCAATGCCGATCCGTATCGCCCGCGACGTTGGTCTCGGCATCGTCGACCGGCTGCCGCGTCTCAAATCCTTCTTCATCAGCCAGGCGGCCGGAACAGCGGCAAAGGATAATCCGCGGCTGCTGGCCGGTCAGACGATTTAGCCGAATTCGGAGAGGCTATTCGTCGAGGCGGCGGGCCTCGGACACCAGCATGATCGGAATGCCGTCACGGATCGGATAGGCAAGCTGCGCCTTTTCCGAGACAAGCTCATTATGTTCGCGATCATAGGAAAGCCGGCCCTTGGAGAGCGGACAGACCAGGAGTTCCAGCAGTTTCGGATCGACGCGGCTCAGTTTTTCGTCCATGGCCGCAGTCTACTGCAGAACCGTATCGGAGTCACCGAAGACCCGCGCCAGCACGATTTCGGTAATGGCGATCAGCGTCTCGGCCCGTGTCTTCAGGTCCGGCGCCTCCAGGAGCGCCTGCTTTTCAGCCGGCCCGAACGGCGACATCATGGCAAGTGAATTGACGAGCGTCAGGTTGCTGGCCCGCTCGACGCTCTCCCAGTCGGCCTCCAGCTTATTGGCATCGAGATATGCCTTGAAGGCGGTCAGCAGCGCCGTACGGTCGACCGCCTCCTCCTCGTTTTCAGCCGAGAGATCGGCAATGAAGGGCGCGATGCGGAAGGTGCGGAAGGGATCGCTGGTCACCTTCTCCTCCAGGAGCCGGAAGCGGCAGACGCCGGTCAGCGACACGATATAGCGCCCGTCGCCGGTCTCGGCAAATGAGGTGATGCGACCGAGGCAGCCGACGGCGGCAAGATTGTGCTCGCCGCCCTTGTCCTCATGTTCGCCGAGTGCCGGCTGGACCATGCCGATCAGCCGGTTTCCGGCAAGTGCTGCATCCAGCATCGCCAGATAACGCGGCTCGAAGATGTTGAGGGGAAGCTGCCCGGCGGGCAGGAGGAGGGCCCCGGTCAGGGGGAAGACGGCGATCGCATCAGGCAGATCGCCCGGCTTCAGGTATCTGGCATTACCGACTTGCATGAAACCGTCCCGCATTCTGGTAGACGGGCGTGCCCGTCCTGACGAGAATGTGGTGCCCCCGCCCGAAAACGCAAGGGCGGATATTCATCTTAAGAGAACAGCATTGCCGAAAGCTTGCGCCGGGCGGCAACCGTCGCCGGATCCTTGAAACCCCAGACCTCGAAGAACTGCAGCAGTTGACGGCGGGCGCCGTCATCGTCGAAGGCGCGATCCTTGCGCATGATGAGAAGCAGATGTTCGGCGGCTTCCTCGCGCCGGCCTTCGACATTGCGGATCTTGGCGAGCTTCAGCCGCGCCTCGTGATGATCGGGATTGATGGCCAGTTCATGCTCGAGTGCCACGGGATCGCCGAGCTTGCGCGCCTCCTCGATCTGATCGAGCTTCTTCAGCACCGCCTGGATGCCGGCGTCCTTCGCCAGCTCTTCCGGCAGATCAGTCAGCGTTTCGCGCGCCCGCTGATGCTGGTTTGCGGCGATCATGCATTCGGCCATCCCGGCAAGCGCCTTGGCATTCTCGGGATCGGCCTGGATGACCGCGCCGTAAAGCTGCGCCGCCTCGTTGATGTTGCCGGCAGTGAGCAGCTCCGCCGCCTCCGTCAGCACGGCTTCGATCTCGGCCGCCTCATCAGCACCGGCAGGCCCGGCGATACGGTCGATGAACTGAGTGATCTGACTTTCCGGCACCGCGCCCATGAAGCCATCGGCCGGACGGCCGTTGACGAAGGCGATGACGGCCGGAATCGACTGGATGCCGAGCTGGCCGGCAATCGAGGGATGGTCGTCGATATTCATCTTGACCAGACGAACGCGGCCCTTGGCCTCATTGACCACCTTCTCCAGGACTGGCGTCAGCTGCTTGCACGGACCGCACCAGGGCGCCCAGAAATCGACCAGCACCGGCTGTTTGCGTGACGCCTCGATGACATCCTTGCCGAAATTCGCAGTCGTCGTGTCGGTGATGTAGCTGCCGGCCGCAGCCGCCGCTTCCGGCTGAGCGCCGAAGCTTGCCGTTGCCGACATCTGATTTCCGAAGGAACCGTTATAGGGGTTGTTGCTGCCGCTCATAGGTATCTCCCGCCGCGCCGATCCTGCCGGCATCATTGTAGCGCTAAAATCGTATGTCAGGACGTCACTTTCAAGACAAGCGGCTTATGTCCGGTCGCTTCCATAAAACGAACGAGGTCACCGCTCGCAATCGATGTCGTCGCATCGTTGGAGAGCGGATGGCAGTTGACGATCTCCTCTTCCATCAGATCGGCATCGAGCACGAAGGTGACGTTTCCTGCGGTATCGTTGATCGCGCCGAAGGCGGTGACCGCGCCCGGAATGACTCCCAGATACTCCATGAGCTTCTCCGCCCTGCCGAAGGAGACCCTGCCGGACCCGCCGATGATGGTGTGAACCTCCTTGAGGTCGACCTCGGCATTCTCCTCCACCGTCAGCAGAAAATACCGGTCCTTCTTGTCCCTGATGAACAGATTCTTGGTGTGGCCGCCGGGGATTTCATCGCGCAGCGCAACCGATTCGGCCACGGTAAAGACCGGCGCATGATCGACCGTCTTGTAAGCGATCCCTAGTCCGTCGAGGAAGGCGAACAATTCTTCTCTTGTCTTGGGGGTATTTTCGGACATCGGGCGATCCGTCGAATGAGGATAAGGAAAGTCGAGGCGTCCTGATTAAGTCCGTCCACAATGTTTGGCAATCTTCGCAACCGACGCTCTGCCCCCAGTTTTGCGGCCTTTCCCCGCCGCCTGGCCGGGCGCCAAAATTTTTCTTCGACTCTGCGTCATTTCCCTGTTGCATTTGAAAATCCGTTAGGCCATATAGCGCCCGTCGCCACGAGGCGGCGCCCACGGTCCAACGACTACCCCGGACCGATGCGGGTTGAGCGGGTGTAGCTCAGGGGTAGAGCACAACCTTGCCAAGGTTGGGGTCGAGGGTTCGAATCCCTTCGCCCGCTCCAGTTTCTCCGAAATAGCAGTGCTTATCGTTTTCCGGGCGTCAGCATAGCCGGCGTCATCGGCTCAGTACCTTCTTCACCCAGGTATCGACCTCATCGCCACTGCTCACGTCCGCCTGCACCAGCCCGTTGATCATGAAGGTCGGCGAGACGTGGACGCCGTTTTGCCGGGCATATCTGCACTGCCATTTGATCTCCCGGTCGAGATCCGGGATTGCGAAGGCGTCCTTCAGCTCCACGCCGCTATAGCCCTCCAGACGCTCGATGATCTGATTTGGCGTGACGTCCATGTTCGGGCCGCCGGCGTGATGATCGAATTCGAATTCCTCCCGATGCGCGGCGACGGCGGCCATGACCTTCTTCGCCGTCTCCTTGCCGCCTTCCAGGGTCGAGGCTGCGATAATGCAGCGGACGATCACGCCGGAATACATATGCCAAGGCTGCGACTGTAGGCGAATTTTCACCGTGATCCTGTTTTCGCCCGCCTGATCGAGAAGGGTGTCCAGCTTGTTGAATGCCCTGGCGGAATAAGGGTCCGTCGGTTCGAGGAAGGCTTCGAATATGCGTGGGCCATTGCCCCAACTCAGGGGATCTGCGTGCCACGAAGTATCGGTCATGACGATGTCCTTTCCGTTCGTGAATCGGGTATGCAACTAACGGATCAAGCTCCAGAAACCATGCTTTTTTCCATGTTGACGCTTCAATTCGGCGACGTAGGTGTCATGAGGTCGGGCGTTGCCGAAATCGTCGATATGAGGCGCGAGCGACGCGCATACCGCCAGATGGCGCGCGGCATGCCTGTAGCGGCTGGATCGGCCTTCATCGAGGGCGAAGCCGATCATCGACCGTAGCACCACGGTTGCTGCGAGCGGGAATTTCTCCTGCAGCATCTCGGCCGCTGGTGTCATCAGCTCGTAGAGGTCGCCGTTCAATTCGGCCTGGCGCCCGGATATCAGTTTTGCTGCCTCGGCAGGTGCGGGCCAGGTGAGAAAAAAGGCAAGGGCTCGATGAACGTCCGGAAAGCGGTGTGCAAAGGCGAATGCCTTCTCCTCGGCCTCGATATCGTCGAAGTCGGCGAGCCTTCGCAGGAAAGCGCGAAGGTGCTCGCCATTCAGCGACTGCTCGAAGCATTGCCATTGATAGGACCGCGCTTCTTCCCCCCGCCCCAGGACGTCGAGGGCTTTGACGCGGGCGTGCTGCCATTCAAAAGGCAGTTCGAACCGCTCCCTGTGATCGGCGGCGTCCAAAATCTCCAATGCTTCCTCCGCGCGTCCAGCTAAAAGCAAACGGTCGGCAATCTCGGCTGCGACCATCGGCGCCCTTAACGTCTCTTCCGGCTGCTGGGCGATGAAGGCATCGACATCATTCTGTGCATCGGCAATTTCCTGCAGAGCGATGCGTGCCCTCCGTTGCCGATGATTGGTGTAGATCTCGTCCTTGTAAATCGGCCCCTTGCCGCCCCAGCCGAAAATCTCCCGGTCTGCGTCGGCAGGCTTCTCCTCCGGTTCGTTCGACCATCGCACCAGGAGGCTCTTCAAACGTTCAAGGCCGTCCTTGCCCAGCGCCGGAACCATCTCGGCGATCAGCGGATCATATTGGCCGTAGTCGTTATCCTGCAGCGCAGTAAAGATCCTGTCGGCAAGGACATCGATACCGATACAAGCGGAGCTGGCGATGACGCCGGCATCGGCGCATGCCTGATGGAACGTCTCGATGAACGCGCTGTCGCCGCTGTTGGACCGCGCTAATATCGTGTCGGCGACAGCAAGGAATTGCCAGATAAGATCGAACGCTTCCTTCGGATCGTCGGCAGCGACGACAGTGACGATCGCGGACCGCTGCGTTTCGAGGTCGGCGTTAACAGCCTTCACCTTATGCCATTCGATGACGGTGCGGGCTCGCGCAATGCTGGCGAGACGTTTCCGCACCTCACGGGCCACTTCCGCACCACCATGATTGCCGGCAAGCTCCATTCGAAGCCGCCGTTTGTGGGCGGCGCTGCCGGTGCTGATTTCGATCAGCAGTTCGGCGAGACGCTGCGCGCCGAGGGCCTCCAGATTCTTTGCGTTGAGTGTCGTCTTTGCTGCCATGGATCAACTCTATCGTTTCAGCCCGACAGTATCTCAGCGTTCACATCAGTCCAAGGCGCCGAGCGGGGAGGCGTTGCGGTAATCCCGATGCGGTTTCCGTACATCTTCGAATTTCAGTTCAAAGCGCGCCAGATATTTGGCAAGGCGATCGGCGTCGTTGCTGCTCTTCTTTTCCAGGCGCGAATTTGCAAACAGCGCCCGGCCCGCGGCGCTGGCACTGGCATGCTCCCGGCAGGTGCTAAGGACGGCGGCGAGTTGAACGGCGTCGAAACGATCGAGGCGGGCAGTGGCGTCTTCGCCGAGCAGATCGATCAGGATGTCGTCGGAGGATTGGCGTCCCGATGAGCCGCGCCAGGCGGCCTTCAGGCGTCGGATCTCGTCGTCGGCGACCTCCACCGTGATTCGGCCTTGAGGCGCAAGCGTCGCCATGCGCGTGACGGAAGCGGACAAGTCGCGGAAATTCGCGCTCCAGAGGGCCTCCGCGCCGGTTGCAAACGTGAGATAGCGGCTTCGCGCTTCCTTGTTGAAGGTGACGTTCTGCCCTTCACGCTCAAGGAAACGCCGAAGTTCGAAATCAAGATTGGGCTCGATATCCTCCCTGCGCTCGCGCAAGGCCGGCAGCTGGAAAGTCCATAGATTGAGCCGGGCAAAGAGATCCTCGCGGAATCGGCCGCGACGGACGGCGTCGCCGAGATCGCGATTGGTGCCCGCCAGAAGCTGGAAGTCGGCGGAAACTTCGCGGTCCGCACCGACTGGCAGAAAGCGCTTTTCCTCAATCGCCCGCAAGCACATGGCCTGTTCATCGAGGCCCAGTTCACCGATCTCGTCGAGAAAGAGCACGCCCTTGTCCGCCGACTTCATGAGGCCAGGCCGTTCGCCTGCGGCGCCGGTGAAGGCGCCTTTGACATGGCCGAAAAGCGCCGACATGGCGTGATCCCCGCGCAGCGTTGCGCAGTTAACCTCGACGAAGGGACCGCTGACTTTTCGCTCGGCCTTCTTGAGTTCGTAGATCCGCTTGGCAAGCTGGGATTTTCCTGCGCCGGTCGGGCCGGTCAGCAGGACCGGGGCAGTAGAGCGAATGACAACGCGCTCGATCTCGTCGATCATGCGATTGAAGGCGGGATTTCGCGTCGAAATGCCGGATTTCAGAAACGAGGCGGCGTCGGCCTGTTCGGATGCGAAGCGCTTGGCGATTTCGTCATAGCGCGAGAGATCAAGATCGATGATGCGATGGGTTCCCGCGAAATCCTGTCCCGGCTCGCGCTCGCGCGGCGGAGAAAGCTGCAGCAACCTGCCGGGGATGATGCGCGCTTCGGTCAGGAGGAACCAGCAGATCTGGGCGACATGGGTGCCGGTGGTGATGTTGACGAGATAGTCTTCGGCCTCGGGATCGAAACTGTAGTCCCGGGCAAAATCCCTGAGGCTCGTATAGACTTCGGAAAAGTCCCAGGGGTCGCGCAGATTGATGATGCGCTGGCGAACCTCCGTCGCGGGCGAAATCGTCTCGATATCCCTGATTACGGTCTTGGCCAGCCAGTCTGAATGGTTGTCGTGGATCAGTTCCAGCCGATCGATGAAAAGACCGGCCTGTTGGCAAAGGCCGACGTTCGGCCGCCAGCGCGTCCATCGGTCTTCACGCCGGCCCACGTCGAGGGTCGTTCCAAGAATGCTGATGGCGACCCGGCGCTTCATGATTTATCCAAAATTATAAAGCCGTAGATAATCAGATAGATTATTCCGCTTTCTCGAACTTGGCAATTTGCAGGGCAGAAATTCTCTGCTAATTTTTTACTATTAAAAATCAAATCTTTATGAACGAATTCGCGGAGGCTTGTCGCGGATTTTAGAAACTGGCACGCCACTTGAATTGTATTCGGCAGAACCAAATCAAAGAGGTGCTGCCATGGTGAACAAGGCAATCTTCAAACCCTATTTCGGAAAGCTGCTCGCCGGCACGACGACGACCAACCACGAAGGCGCAGCAGCCTATGCCCTGTCGCCGCGCGAAGCCCTGGCGCAATATGCCGTTACCGGAACGTTCAGCGACATTTTCTATGCAGATGCAGGAGAGCAGCTCGATGCCGTGAGGCAGCTTGCGGCGGAGGTCGAGCCAGAATTCCTGGCAAAGCTTGCGATCCATGCGGCGGAGAAAGGCCATATGAAGGACATGCCGGTCATGCTGCTGGCTATGCTTTCGAGCCTCGAAAGCGATGCCTTTGCGCGGGCTTTTCCGCGTGTCGTGAAGAGCGGCAAGATGCTGCGCGGCTTCGTGCAGGTCATGCGGTCGGGTGTGACGGGCCGGAAATCGCTCGGGACGCGGCCGAAGAAGATGGTGCAGGCCTGGTTCGACCGGGTAACTACGGAACAGTTCCTGCATGCGATGGTCGGCAATGATCCGTCGCTGCCTGATGTGATCCGGATGGTACATCCAAAGCCGCGAGACGCGGAGCGTCAGGCGCTCTACGCCTGGGCAGTCGGCAAGCCGTATGATGTCGCAGCATTGCCGGCTGAGGTAAAAGCGTTCGAAGCGTTCAAGCGGGATAGCAGCTTGCCGCTGCCGCCCGTGCCGTTCCAGATGCTGACCTCGCTGGGTCTCAGCAAGGAGCAGTGGTCGGAAATCGCCTTGAAGGGCTCGTGGCAGATGGTGCGCCAGAACCTCAACACCTTTGCCCGAAACGGGGTGTTCGAGGTGGATGGCATGGCCGAACGGCTTGCTGCGCGGATCGCCGATCCGGAAGCGGTGCGGAAGGCGCGCGTCTTCCCCTACCAGTTGATGGTCGCGTGGCATATGGCGAACCAGTCCGTTCCGGCTGTCGTTGCGGATGCTCTGCAGGATGCGATGGAGGTGGCAATCTCCAGCGTACCGACGATCGGCGGCAATGTCGTGGTCTGCCCGGATGTCTCCGGCTCCATGTCGTCCCCCGTCACCGGTTACCGGAAGGGCGCGACATCAGCCGTCCGCTGCATCGATGTCGCAGCACTCGTGGCTGCGTCGTTCCTGCGCCGCAACCGGCGGACGCGTATCATCCCCTTCGAACAGGACGTCGTGAACGTCCAGCTGAACGGGCGCGACAGCGTGATGACCAACGCGGCGAAGCTCGCGGCGGTGGGCGGCGGCGGAACGAACTGTTCTGCACCGCTGCGGCTGCTCGCAAAGGAGAAGGCGGCGGTGGACCTCGTGCTCTTCGTCTCGGACAACCAGTCCTGGATGGATGCGCGGGGACACGGCCAGGCGACAGGGATGATGGTCGAATGGGCGCGGCTCAAGAGGCTGAACCCGGCTGCAAAGCTGGTCTGCCTCGACATCCAGCCTTACGTCCAGACTCCGGCCAAGGCAGAGGACGTGCTGAACATCGGCGGCTTCTCGGATGGCGTCTGCGGAGCCATCACCAGTTTCGCAGCCGGCAAGTCCGGTCCGGGCGATTGGGTTCGCAGGATCGAGGCGACTGATCTTTGAAAAAGCTTCGCGCCGCCAGTGAACGGCGCGAGGCACCGTGACGAATGCCGGATGGAACTACAGACTGTCACTCTCCAGGTCGCGGGTTCGAATCCCGTCGGGTCCCCCAAAAACAAGGACTCGTAGCTCAGCGGATAGAGCGGGTGTTCCACCATATCTCGTCGTCACGGACCAATGGAATGACGTACAAAACATATGGCGAATGCCGGGGAAACTACATCGGTAACCCGAAAGGGCGCGGGTTCAAGGCCCGCCTTGCCGCCCGAATCCGCGAGGGAGGAGGATGCGCAAGATGTTTCCTCAAGACTTGTCGCCATGACCGAAATCGCAGCGGCGAATGCCGGACGGAACTACAGCCTCCGTGTTGAGGTGGCCCGACCGGTTCGACTCCGGTCCTTGGCGGCGCTCTCTGGCACGAGCGGGGCCACGCAGGTTTCGTCCACCTTTGTCGCCGCTGCAAAAATGTCCGGTGAACGCCGGCACGACGACAGGAAAGAAGGTCTCCGGGAAATCGTCGCCCAGGCGAGACCCGAAACGCAACGAAGAAGAAGGACTGCAGACGCAGAAAAGAAGATGACCGAGATCATGAGCGGACAGGATCTGATCGACGCAGGCATGAGCCAGGGCAAGTGGTTTCGCCCGGCTCTCGACGCGGCCAACAGGATTTTGAGCCAAGGCGGTTCGGCCGCAGAGGCCCTCGAAGCGGCAAGGGCCTTTCAACCGGCGCCGACGCTCGCCTTGAGGGCGGATAACGATATCGAGATCTATTCCAATATCCGCGCCGATAACCCCTTCGAGCAGGACAATGTCGAGAAGGTCAACGCGACGATGCGGGCGCTTGCGCGCACGCCGGTCATCCGGGCTGCGGCAATCATGCCGGATGCTTGCCCGGCCGGGCCGATCGGCACCATTCTGGTTGGCGGCGTCGTGGCATCGGAGGCGATCCATCCGGGCATGCACTCGGCTGACATCTGCTGCTCCATGGCGATCTCGATCTTCCCGGACGTCGATCCGAAATCGCTTCTCGATGCGGTGCATGCAGTGACGCATTTCGGTCCCGGGGGCCGCCCGCGCGGTGCGCAGATCAAGCCTTCCGAAGCGACGCTATCTGCCTTCCAGCAGAACCCGTTTCTGCGCGACGGAGCGCTGAGCGCCGGCATCGAACATTTCGGCACGCAGGGCGACGGCAACCACTTCGCCTATGTCGGGACGATGAGATCGACCGGCGAGACCGCACTCGTCACCCATCATGGGTCGCGTGCGCCGGGTGCCCGGCTCTACGACAAGGGCATGAAGGCCGCGAACCGCTTCCGCGAGCAGATCTCGCCGGAAACCCTGCGGGACAATGCATGGATTCCCGCCGACACCGAAGAGGGCGACCTCTACTGGTCGGCTCTGCAGACCATCCGGCAGTGGACGAGGGAAAACCACTATATCGTCCATGACATGGCGGCAGAGGCACTCTCGGCGAAGGTGGCCGATCGTTTCTGGAACGAGCACAATTTCGTTTTCCGGAAATCGGACGGCCTCTTCTATCACGGCAAGGGAGCGACGCCGGCCTTCGACAAATGGGCCGAGGATGCGACCGATCTGACGATCATTCCGCTCAACATGGCGGAACCGATCCTGATCGTCCGCGGCTCCAACGCCGCCCATGGCCTCGGATTCTCGCCGCATGGCGCCGGCCGTAATTTTTCGCGCAGCGCCCATATGCGGCGCCTGGCGGAAGAATATGGCGCCGATGCCCGCGGCCTGAGCCCGAACAATCTGGCGGAGATCCTGGAAAAGGAGACCGCGGGCCTGGACGTTCGCTTCTTCTCGGGCTTTGCCGACGCCTCGGAACTGCCGAGTGCCTACAAGTCCGCCGCCAACGTGCGTGCCCAGATCGAGCATTACGGTCTGGCCGAGGTGGTCGACGAGGTCATTCCGTATGGAAGCATCATGGCCGGCGACTGGCAGAAGGATGCACCCTGGCGTCGCAAACGGGAACGTCGCTGATTGCCTCCGACAATGCTGCGGCCTTTGCCGTATCGGCAAGGGCCGCAGCAATATGTGGGGGCGATTCCGTCGTCGATTCATATTACTTTATCAGGACCTAAGTATTGGCATTTCCTCGTATTATCTAAAAAATAACGCTGCGTCGTAACGACTCCTAAAGCCGGGTTTGGCACCTTGTCGACTATCGTTATTTGCTTCCAATTTTTCGGCTGGGGTTTGTTATGAGTCACAATAGGGACGTCTGGGTCAGCCAGCGCGCTTATTCGCTGTGGGAATCGGAAGGCAGGCCGGATGGGCGTGGGGAAAGCCACTGGGCGCAAGCGCTCAAGGAATTCGAGCAACTGGAATTGACGAAGGCATCGCCCGATGGGAACGATCTCATCGAGAAGCTGAAGGCGGCCGGGCGGCTGATGCGGGTCTGTGATGGGGCGGTCGCCGCGGTCGAGAACGACCTGCAGCTGAAAGCGGCGCGTTAAAATCTTTTCCTGTCAAATTGAAGCACTCACCCCGCCCGAGTGCAGCGATGTGTCGTCCTGATACTATTGGCGGGCAGCCCAGCCGAGGCCGCGCCGCAGGATGAGCGGCATATAGGGATGGTCGAACTCGGCGGCGACATGGCCGAGAGCGGAATAGAAGATGCGGCCGGCGCCGAAATGGCGTTTGAAGACGACGGGCATCACCACATTGCGCGCCGCCGGATCGTAGGCGCCGGTGAAAGTGGTGGTCGCAAGGATTTCGACCGTCGGATCATAATGCAGATAATATTGCTCCGAACGGTAGTCGAAGTCAGGAATGCCCTCCATGACAGGATCGTCCTGGCGGGTGACGGCGACACGGAAATCGATGATGTTGCCGGGATGGGCGACCCAGGTGACGCCGGAGACGTAGCGGAAAGGCGCGCTTTCCTTGAAGGAGGTGGCGAGCGAGCCGTGATGGCCGGCGAGTCCGAGACCTCCACGTACGGCCTCGACCAGGGCGCTAGCATGGGGCTTTTCCAGCGTTCCGCCGGTGATGATGGGCACCAGCAGATCCGCCTTGGCCAGGGTCGGAGACCCGAATATCCCGAGATCGCCGGTCACCTCCACGGCAAAATCGTCCTCGCGCAGGAGATCGGCGACGATATGGGCGCATTGTTCCGGCTCGTGGCCCGGCCAGCCGCCCCAGACGATCAATGCCTTCCTCATTCCCGTTCTCCCTGGCTGATTGCTGCGGATCGGTGATCATCGCCCGATGATACAAGCCGCTTAAATCGGGCGGTCGTGCAAATCACGCGAATAATTGATCGACTTCGCCGTTTCGGCCAAATCGCAAACCGCCAGTTTCGGCATTTGACGTATTGTCAGCTCCTGCTAATCGCAGTTCCTTCTTTTTATTGACGTCTATCTCGTCTAGGTTTCTTCCATCTCTCACTGATCATTAAGGGTGGTGCATGGCAGGTGAAACGGTTCTTGTGGTCGGCGGCGCCGGTTATATCGGCTCGCATACGTGCCTCGACCTGGCGAACAAGGGCTATAGGCCTGTCGTCTTCGATAATTTTTCAAACGGCCATCGCGAGTTCGTCAAATGGGGGCCGGCGGAAGAGGGCGACATTCGCGATCGTGCCCGGCTGGACGAGGTGATGGCCAAGCACAAGCCGGCGGCCATCCTCCACTTCGCGGCGCTGATCGAGGTCGGGGAATCGGTCAAGGATCCTGTTTCCTTCTATGAAAACAACGTCATTGGCACTTTGACGCTGCTTTCGGCGGCGCAGGCGGCCGGCATCAATGCCTTCGTCTTCTCCTCCACCTGCGCCACCTATGGACTGCCGCAGAGCGTGCCGCTCGACGAGACGCACCGGCAGGTGCCGATCAATCCCTATGGTCGTACCAAATATATCGTCGAACAGGCGCTTGCCGATTACGACCAGTACAAGGGCCTGCGCTCAGTGGTGCTTCGTTATTTCAATGCGGCCGGTGCTGATTTCGAAGGTCGGATCGGCGAATGGCACCAGCCGGAAACCCATGCGATTCCCTTGGCAATCGACGCCGCACTCGGTCGTCGCCAGGGTTTCAAGGTGTTCGGCAGCGACTACGAGACGCGCGATGGCACCTGCGTGCGCGACTACATCCATGTGCTGGATCTTGCCGATGCGCATGTGCGCGCCGTCGAATATCTGCTGAAGGGCGGCGATTCCGTCTCACTCAACCTCGGCACCGGCACGGGCACGACGGTCAGGGAATTGCTGGGCGCGATCGAGGACGTGTCGAACCGGCCCTTCCCGGTCGAATATATCGGCCGGCGCGAAGGGGATTCGCATACGCTGGTCGCCAACAACGACAAGGCGCGCGACGTGCTCGGCTGGGTGCCGCAGTATGATCTGTCCGAGATCATCCGTTCCGCCTGGAATTGGCATGCAAAATCCAACCAGCATTGAGCCAAAAAGCCTTGAGAAGCTCCGCCGGCCCAATGTTCTGCTGATCACCGCGGACCAATGGCGTGGCGACTGCCTGTCGGCGGTCGGTCATGCTTGTGTGAAAACACCTCACATCGATGCACTGGCGCGCGAAGGCACGCTCTTCCGGCAGCATTATGCCGGGGCAGCCCCCTGCTCGCCGGCCCGGGCCACGGTCTATACCGGCCTTTATCAGATGAACCATCGGGTCTGCCGCAATGGTTCGCCGCTCGACGCTCGCTTCGACAATCTGGCGCTGGCGGCCCGGCGGGCGGGATACGACCCGACGCTGTTCGGTTATACCGACACGGCGCCCGATCCACGCGGCATGGATGCGGCTGACCCGCATCTGACCACCTATGAAGGCGTGTTGCCGGGTTTTACCGCTCGCCAACTCCTGCCCGAACATGAGCGGCAATGGCTCTCATGGCTCAGGTCCCGTGGCCATTTGAATGCCGTCAGCCGCGACATCCATATCCCCGTCGGTGCTGATGCCGGCGAAATTTCCGATGCGGCGCCAGCCTATTCCAGCGATGAGACCCAGACCGCCTTCCTGGCCGACGAGTTCATTCGCTGGATGGGCGAACAGGACCGGCCGTGGTTTGCGCATGTCTCTTTCCTGCGCCCGCACCCGCCATTTTCCGTGCCGGCGCCGTTCAACCGGATGTACAAGCCGGATGACGGACCGGCCTTTGCGCGAGCGGAAAATCGCGAAGCAGAACAGCGGGCTCATCCCTATCTCGCCTATGCCATGCAGCTCTCCGACAAGGGCAGCTTCATTCACGGGGCGCAGGGGCCGCTCAGCGCCTGGAGCGGCGAGGACTTGGCGGCGATCCGGGCGATTTATTACGGGATGATCTCAGAGGTCGATGCGCAGCTCGGCAGGGTCTGGCAAGCGCTGAAGGATGCAGGCGCCTGGGACGATACACTGATCATCTTCACCTCGGACCATGCGGAGATGGCGGGAGATCATTGGACGCTCGGCAAGGGCGGCTTCTTCGATGGCAGCTATCATATCCCGCTGATAATCCGCGATCCCGCAAACGTTGCGGCCGGCAGGATCGTTGACGATTTCACCGGCGCTGCGGATATTTTTCCCACGCTTTGCGAAAGGCTCGGCATCGAGGCAAAGAACGGGCTCGACGGCCGGTCGCTGATGCCGTTCATCATGGGCGGGCGCTCGGAAGGCTGGCGCGATGCGATATTCTGGGAATTCGATTTCCGCGACATTGCCAAAGGTGAGGCAGAACGGCATTTCGGGCTGAGGCCGAACCAATGCAATCTCGCCGTGATCCGCGACGATCGGTTCAAATATGTGCATTTTGCCGCACTGCCGCCGCTGCTCTTCAATCTCAGCGATGATCCGATGGAACTCGACGACGTCGCGGCGGATCCGGCCTATGCGGCGATCCGGCTTCAATATGCCGAGAAGTTGCTCTCGCTGAGAGCGCGGCATCTCGACCAGACGCTTGCCTATACCGAGCTGACGGAAAAGGGGCCGGTGACGCATCGACCCCGGTAGGGCATTTCCGTCTTCTTCGAATGACCGCAACGCCCGGTTATTTTTACGCAATCCCAGCAAGATCCGCTGTGCGCCTTTGCTGGAATTTGCCTTGAATCAACCGAGATAGTCGCGCTTGCCGATCGGTGCGCCCTGGTTGCGCAGGATGGCGTGGGCGGTGGCGACGTGAAAGTAGAAGTTCGGCAGGGCGAAGGTGGTGATATATTCGTCACCCGGCAGCACGATGCCGCTCTTGCCCGGCAGCGTGATCTGGCGGCTTTCCGCGCCCTCCAGCGCTTGCGCCGAAAAGGTGGCGAGATAGGTCTCGGTCTTTGCCAGGCGCTCGCGCAACTGCTCGATCGTCGTCTCGTTATCTTCGAACTTCGGCGCTTCGGTTGCGGTCAGGCGAGCGAGCGTGAACTTGGCGCTGTCGCTGGCCCGCTGATATTGGCCGGCGAGCGACAGCATGTCGGGCGCAAGCCGAGCGGAGACGAGTATGGCGGGATCGATATTCTTTTCCTTCGCATAGGCTTCAGCCTTGTCGAGATAGGTCTTCAGGCTGGCGAGGCCGCGCTGGAACATCGGAACGGTAAGGCGATAGATCGAAATGGACATCAGTCCTGTCTCCAAAATCTTCAATGGGCGGCCGCGGCGGATGTCGAAGGGCCTGCAGCTGTGAGCCTGTCTTCGACTTCCCATAGATGGAGGCTGCCCACTTCGTGCGCAATGCCGCCGAACGCGTGTGCCGCGCAATTCCCATGCATTGCCCCATCAATATCCCGAGTGCCGCTAAAGAGAGGCTTGACGTCGTTCCTAGAAAATGGAATGAATATTCCGCATAACAAATTTTACGGTTTGTTTGTTCCGTTTTCGGAACGCCGCGGGAGAGGCGGCGCAGCAAATTGCGGCTTCAGGGCAGATGCCCGGAGCTCCGGCGTGAGGAGGGTGTAGCCGGGCACCGCTTTGTGGAGGAAGTAAAAATGAAAAAGTTTATCCTGGGCACTGCGATGGCGCTCGTCATGGCGACGGCCGCCCACGCGGAGACGGTTGGCGTGTCGATGGCGAAGTTCGACGACAACTTCCTGACCGTTCTGCGCAACGGTATGACCGATTATGCCAAAACGCTTGATGGCGTCACGCTGCAGGTCGAAGACGCG
This sequence comes from Rhizobium sp. NLR10b, assembly GCF_019685435.1. Classification (NCBI taxonomy): domain Bacteria; kingdom Pseudomonadati; phylum Pseudomonadota; class Alphaproteobacteria; order Hyphomicrobiales; family Rhizobiaceae; genus Rhizobium; species Rhizobium sp. NLR10b. The sequence goes on from NZ_JABDWV010000006.1 coordinate 154,048, forward strand.
CAGAACGACGTTTCCAAGCAGCAGAGCCAGATCCAGAATTTCATCGCCTCCAAGGTCGATGCAATCATCGTCAACCCTGTCGATACCGATGCGACGACGGCGATGTCGAAGCTTGCGGCTGATGCCGGCATTCCGCTGGTTTACGTCAACCGCCAGCCGGTCAACGTCGACACGCTTCCGGAAAAGCAGGCCTTCGTCGCTTCCAACGAGCAGGAATCCGGCACGCTGGAAACCAAGGAAATCTGCCGCATTCTCGGTGGTAAGGGCAAGGCCGTCGTCATCATGGGCGAGCTTTCCAACCAAGCTGCCCGCATGCGCACCCAGGATGTCCACGACGTCATCAAGACCGATGAATGCAAGGGCCTTGAGATCGTCGAAGAGCAGACGGCCAACTGGGACCGTACCCAGGGCGCCGACCTGATGACCAACTGGCTCTCGAGCGGCATCGAGTTCGACGCGGTGATCTCCAACAACGACGAAATGGCGATCGGCGCCATCCAGGCGCTGAAGGCAGCCGGCAAGGACATGAGCAAGGTCGTTATCGGCGGTGTCGACGCCACGCAGGACGCGCTTGCCGCCATGCAGGCAGGTGACCTCGATGTGACCGTGTTCCAGGACGCGGCCGGCCAGGGCAAGGGCGCGCTCGATACGGCGCTCAAGATTGCCAAGGGCGAAAAGACCGAGAAGAAGGTCTACATTCCCTTCCAGCTCGTCACGCCCGAAAACGTCAAGGACTTCGTCACCAAGAACTGAGGTAAGTGCCAAGCGGGATGCGGGCTCTGCCCGCATCCTTTCAGCCTGTCCGTATCCGGAGGAGATGATATGGCCGTCAGTCCGACAACCATGGCAGCCGTGCGTGCGAGCGGCGCCGTTCCGAATGCGGAGTTTCTCTTGAGCGCCGAGGGCGTTCGCAAGGAGTTTCCCGGCGTCGTCGCACTCGATGACGTGCAGTTCCGGCTAAAGCGCGCCTCCGTGCATGCGCTGATGGGCGAAAACGGCGCCGGCAAATCGACATTGATGAAGATTCTCGCCGGCATCTATACGCCCGATAAAGGCGATATTCGCCTCAAAGGGGTCGAGATCCAGCTGAAATCTCCGCTCGATGCGCTGGAGAACGGTATCGCCATGATCCATCAGGAGCTGAACCTGATGCCGTTCATGACCGTCGCTGAAAATATCTGGATCCGCCGCGAACCGAAGAACCGCTTCGGTTTCATTGACCATGGCGTGATGCACAGCATGACCGAGGAGCTGTTTGCCCGGCTCAATATTGATATCGATCCCGATATCGAAGTCCGCCATCTCTCGGTCGCCAACCGGCAGATGGTCGAGATCGCCAAGGCGGTCTCCTGTAATTCCGACGTCCTCATCATGGACGAGCCCACTTCGGCGCTGACCGAGCGTGAGGTCGAGCATCTTTTCCGCATCATCCGCGATCTCAGGTCCCAGGGCATCGGCATCGTCTACATCACCCACAAGATGAACGAGCTTTTCGAGATCGCCGACGAGTTTTCCGTCTTCCGCGATGGCCGATATATCGGCACGCATGCCTCGACCGACGTCACCCGCGACGACATCATCCGCATGATGGTCGGGCGCGAGATCACTCAGATGTTTCCGAAGGAAGAGGTGCCGATCGGCGAGGTCGTGCTCTCCGTCAAGGACCTCTGTCTCAAGGGCGTCTTCCGCAATGTTTCCTTCGAGGTCAGGGCCGGCGAGATTCTCGGTGTGGCCGGCCTCGTCGGCTCCGGACGGTCGAATGTCGCCGAAACGCTGTTCGGCGTGACGCCGGCAAGCTCCGGCACGATCGAACTGTTCGGCAAGCCGGTGACGATTTCCTCACCGACCGAGGCCATCCGTCACCAGATGGCATTCCTGACGGAGGATCGCAAAGACACCGGCTGCCTGTTGATCCTGGATATTCTGGAAAACATGCAGATCGCCGTCCTGCAGGACAAATTTGTCAAGGGTGGTTTCGTGCAGCAGGGAGCACTCGAGGCGACCTGCGAAGACATGGCGAAAAGGCTGCGCGTGAAAACCCCCAATCTTTATGAGCGGGTGGAAAACCTTTCGGGCGGCAATCAGCAGAAAGTGCTGATCGGGCGCTGGCTGCTCACCCATCCGAAGATCCTGATTCTCGATGAGCCGACGCGCGGCATCGATGTCGGCGCCAAGGCGGAAATTCATCGGCTGGTCACGGAAATGGCGCGAAACGGCGTGGCGGTTATCATGATCTCATCCGAAATGCCCGAGGTTCTCGGCATGAGCGACCGCATCATGGTCATGCATGAGGGCCTGGTGACCGGTTTCCTCAATCGCGATGAAGCAACGCAGATCAAGGTGATGGAGCTGGCTGCGCGGTAATGCGCAGCTTGAGATCGCCTAAGGGAGGTTTGATATGAGTACCAAGGCAGCAGAGGGTACGGCCCCGCTCGCAACCCGGCAGAGACGGCGGCGTATGCCGCCGGAACTCAGCATCTTCCTGGTGCTTGTCGGCATCGCGCTCATCTATGAAGCGCTCGGCTGGATGTTCATCGGCCAAAGCTTCCTGATGAATTCGCAGCGCCTGACAATCATGATCCTGCAGGTCTCCGTCATCGGCATTATCGCCGTCGGCGTCACGCAGGTCATCATAACAGGCGGTATCGATCTGTCATCGGGCTCCGTCGTCGGCATGACGGCGATGATCGCAACCAGTTTCGCCCAGTCCTCCACCTGGGGGCGGGCCGTCTTCCCTTCGCTGACCGATCTTCCGGCGCTCGTGCCCATCATGATCGGCCTGCTGATCGGAGCGGCGGCGGGTCTGGCGAACGGCGCGCTCATCGCCTATACGAAGATCCCGCCGTTCATTGCAACGCTTGGCATGTTCGTTTCCGCCAGAGGTGTTGCCAAGTGGTATACGAAGGGGCAGCCGGTTTCCGGTATCACCGAGCAGTTTCATTTTATTGGAACGAAGGCGTGGCCGGTTGTCGTCTTCCTCGTCGTTGCACTGATCTTCCATATCGCGCTGCGCTACACCCGCTATGGAAAGTTCACCTACGCCATCGGCGCGAACCCTCAGGCGGCCCGCGTTTCCGGTATCAACATCGAAGCGCACCTCGTCAAAGTCTATGTGATCGCTGGATTGCTCGCTGGTCTCGCCGGCATCGTCACGGCGGCACGCGCGGAAACAGCGCAGGCAAGCATGGGCGTCGGATATGAGTTGGACGCGATCGCTGCGACCGTCATCGGCGGCACATCGCTCACCGGCGGCGTCGGGCGCATCACCGGCACCGTCATCGGAACCATCATTCTCGGCGTCATGACCTCGGGCTTCACCTTCCTCAGGATCGACGCTTATTATCAGGAGATCGTTAAGGGCTTCATCATCGTCGCGGCCGTCGTCATCGACGTCTACAGGCAGAAGAAGCGCCGCAAGCATTGAGCTCCGCCAGTACGATCCGAGTTTTGACGGGGGCTTCGGCCCCCGTTTCCTCTGGTGATGCTCCACGATGCCGATGACCAAAAAAAAAGAGGTGGCGAATCCCGCCAGCTTTTCTATTCTGCCACGTCATACGCCCGCCTCGGGCAGCGCAGGAAGACAGATGCAATTCGTATTTGACGGCCACAACGACGTTCTCCTTCGACTCTGGACACATTCAAAAGACGGCAGTGACCCGATCGCGGAGTTCGCAGATGGCACGACGACCGGCCATATCGATGCGCGCCGGGCGAAAGAGGGCGGTCTTTCCGGCGGCCTCTGCGCCATCTACATTCCTTCGGGCGATCTTGTGTTCGCCGATCCGGATGCCGATGGCCGCTACATCACGCCGATGGCGGCCCCTCTCGATCCGCTGCCGTCCCTCGCCATCGCCACCGAAATGGCGGCGATTGCGCTGCGGCTCGATCAGGCAGGCGCCTGGCGGCTCTGCCGGACGGTGAAGGACATCCGCAGCGCCATGGAGGACGGTATCTTTGCCGCCGTCATGCATATGGAGGGCTGCGAGGCGATCGGTGCCGATCTTTCGGCGCTCGAAGTGTTCTATGCGGCGGGTCTGCGGTCGCTCGGGCCGGTCTGGAGCCGGCACAATGTCTTCGGCTACGGCGTGCCCTTCGCCTTCCCGATGTCGCCGGACACAGCCCCCGGCCTGACCGATGCCGGCTTCGCGCTGGTCCGGGAATGCAATCGCCTCGGCATCCTGATCGACCTTGCCCATATCACCGAGAAGGGTTTCTGGGACGTGGCCAAAACGACGGAACAGCCGCTGGTCGCCAGCCATTCCAACGCCCATGCACTGACGCCGGTCGCGCGCAACCTGACGGATAGGCAGCTCGATGCGATCCGCGAAAGCCGCGGGCTCGTCGGCATCAACTATGCCACCGCCATGCTGCGTCCCGACGGCCGCTCGGACAGCGACACACCGCTTGCCGATATGATCCGCCACATCGACTATCTGGTGAACCGCATCGGCATCGATTGCGTTGGCCTCGGATCGGACTTCGACGGCGCAACCATTCCGGAAGAAATCGGCGACGCGGCCGGCAATCAGAAGCTGATTGCCGCTCTCCGGGAGGTTGGATATGGTGAGGCCGATCTGACGAAACTTGCCCGTGAAAATTGGCTTCGTATTCTGGCGCAAGCTTGGCGGGAGGACGACGCCTAAAGCGCTGCGCGGCTCTGGACGCACTGAAAACGGACAATAGTTTTAATGGGATATGACCGACAAAACGCTTCGTAGTCAATCAAGAACAGGGGAACAGACCATGATGATCACCAAGCTCAGCCGCAATTTTCGCCTGCTTTCCGCAGGAGCCGCCCTTTCGCTTCTAATGATGACGGCACCCGTCGCCTTTGCCGAAACGCCCAAGGACACGCTGGTCGAGGGTTTTGCCATCGACGACATCATCACCATGGATCCCGGCGAGGCTTTCGAGCTTTCGACGGCGGAGATCACCAGCAACAGCTACAGCCTGCTCGTCCGCCTCGATCTCGCCGACACCTCCAAGGTGAAGGGTGATCTTGCCGAGAGCTGGAGCGTCTCGGATGACGGCCTCACCTATACGTTCAAGCTGAAGCCAGGTCTCAAATTCGCCTCCGGAAATCCGATTACCGCCGAAGACGTCGCCTGGTCGTTCGAGCGCGCCGTCAAGCTCGACAAGAGCCCGGCCTTCATCCTCACCCAGTTCGGCCTGACCGGCGACAATGTCACCGAAAAGGCCAAGGCCGCTGACGCCAATACCTTCGTCTTCACGGTCGACAAGGCCTATGCGCCGAGCTTCGTGCTCAACTGCCTGACGGCGACGGTCGCCTCCGTCGTCGACAAGAAGCTGGTGCTGGAACATGTGAAGGCGGTGACGCCGGATGCCGAGCACAAATACGACAACGATTTCGGCAATGAATGGTTGAAGACCGGCTATGCCGGCTCCGGCGCCTTCAAGCTGCGCGAATGGCGCGCCAATGAAGTCGTCGTGCTGGAGCGCAACGACAACTATTACGGCGATAAGCCGAAGCTCAACCGCGTCATCTACCGCTATATGAAGGAAAGTTCGGCCCAGCGGCTGGCACTCGAAGCCGGTGATATCGATATCGCCCGCAATCTCGAGCCGGGCGACATCGACGCCGTTTCCAAGAATGCCGATCTCGCAACGACCAGTGCACCGAAAGGCACGATCTACTACGTCAGCCTGAACAACAAGAACGAGAATCTGAAGAAACCCGAGGTTCAGGAGGCTTTTAAGTATCTGGTCGACTATGATGCAATCGGCGCAACCCTGATCAAGGGGATCGGCGAAATCCATCAGACCTTCCTGCCGAAAGGCCAACTCGGCGCGCTCGACGAGAACCCCTACAAGCTTGACGTCGCCAAGGCCAAGGAGCTGCTTGCCAAGGCTGGCGTTCCGGACGGCTTCTCGGTGACGATGGACGTGCGCAATACGCAGCCGGTGACAGGTATTGCCGAATCCATGCAGCAGACTCTGGCGCAGGCCGGCGTCAAGCTGGAAATCATCCCCGGCGACGGCAAGCAGACGCTGACCAAATATCGCGCCCGCACCCATGACATCTATATCGGCAACTGGGGCTCGGATTACTTCGATCCGAACTCCAATGCCGACACCTTCACCAGCAATCCGGACAACTCCGATGCCGGCACAGTCAAGACGCTCGCCTGGCGCAACACCTGGGAGGCGCCGGAACTCGACAAGCAGACAAAGGCAGCTCTCCTTGAACGCGACGGCGCCAAGCGCGCGGCAATGTATCAGGACGTCCAGAAGAAGTTCCTTGCCAACAGCCCCTTCGTCATCATTTTCCAGCAGACCGAGGTCGCCGGCTACCGGAAGAATCTGAAGGACTTCAAGTTGGGTCCGAGCTTCGACACCAACTTCGTCGGTCCGATCGCCAAGGAATAATCCGGCGGGATTGCGGCGTGAGCACCATCGAAACCACACGAGAGGCGCGGCCCCGAAAGGGCCGTGCCGGGGCCTTCGCCAAGGCTTTGGGACGGTTCCTGTTCGCCGCCGTCACCACCTATCTCGGCCTACTGGCCGTCACCTTCTTCATCGGCCGCGTCGTGCCGATCGATCCCGTGCTCGCCATCCTCGGCGACCGCGCTCCCACCCATGTCGTCGAGCGGGTGCGCCAGGAGATGGGTTTCAACCTGCCGCTCTATCAGCAGTTCTACATCTACATCAAAGGCATCCTGTCCGGCGATTTCGGCAATTCGGTGCTGACGACCAATCCTGTCATGGTCGACATCCGCCGCGTCATGCCGGCGACGATCGAGCTCGCGACGTTGGGAACGCTGATCGGCGCCTGCGTCGGCGTGCCGCTCGGTGTTCTCGCTGCCGTGCGCCGCGGCAGCATCGCCGACCAGGTCGTGCGCGTCATCGGCCTCGTCGGCTACTCCGTGCCGATTTTCTGGCTGGCGCTGATCTCGCTCGTCATCTTCTATGCCCAGCTGCGTTGGGTGGCCTTCCCCGGCCGCATCGACATCGTCTTCGAATATACGTTCGCGCCGATCACCGGCTTCTATCTTCTGGACAGCGCCTGGCAGGGGCAATGGGACGTCTTCTATGACGTCTTCCGCCACATCATCCTGCCCGCTTCGCTGCTCGGCTATTTCTCGCTCGCCTATATCAGCCGCATGACCCGCAGCTTCATGCTGAACGAGCTTTCGCAGGAATATATCGTTGCTGCGCGCGCAAAGGGGCTTTCGGAACCACGGGTGATCTGGGGCCATGCGCTGCGCAACGCCGCCGTGCCGCTCGTCACCGTCATCGCGCTTTCCTATGCCGGCCTGCTCGAAGGATCGGTGCTGACCGAGACCGTCTTTTCCTGGCCGGGCATCGGGCTCTACATCACCAATTCGCTGCAGAACGCCGATATGAACGCCGTCCTTGGCGGCACGATCGTCATCGGGACGATCTTCATCGGCATCAATCTTCTGTCCGATCTTCTCTACCGGACACTCGATCCGAGGACGCGAAACCGATGACGGCTCCTGCCAGCCCCTCTCCTGCGATGAGCCGCCGCGAATGGTTGCTTTCCGACCGGCCGCAATCGCGCAGGCAGGCCCGTCTCGGCCGCGCTTACGTCACCTGGCGGCAGTTCACGGCCAACAGGCTCGCCGTCGTCGGCCTGCTGATCATCATCGCCCTGCTCCTCGTCGCCGCTTTCGCGGATTTGCTCGCCACACACAACCCCGTCGTCGGCGATCTCCGCAATGCCCGCCTGCTGCCGCCGGGAACGGCCGGCTATCTGCTCGGCACAGACGATCAGGGCCGCGACATCTATTCACGGCTGATCTATGGATCGCGATTGACTTTGTTCGTCGTCGCGCTCGTCGCCATCATCTCCGCGCCGATCGGGCTGATCGTCGGCACGGTCTCGGGCTATGCCGGCGGCTGGGTGGATGCGACGCTGATGCGCATCACCGATATCTTTCTTGCCTTTCCGAAACTGGTATTGGCGCTCGCCTTCGTCGCCGCTCTCGGCCCGGGCATCCAGAACGCGGTCATCGCCATCGCCATCACCTCCTGGCCCCCTTATGCTCGCATCGCTCGGGCCGAGACGCTGACGGTCCGGCGTTCCGACTATATCTCGGCAGTGAAGCTGATGGGCGCCTCGCCGTTCCGCATCATCGTGCGTCATGTCATGCCGCTCTGCATTTCCTCGCTGATCGTGCGCGTGACCCTCGATATGGCCGGCATCATTCTGACGGCGGCCGGTCTTGGTTTTCTGGGTCTCGGCGCACAGCCGCCGCTGCCGGAATGGGGCGCGATGATCGCCTCTGGCCGGCGCTTCATTCTGGATCAGTGGTGGGTCGCGGCCATGCCCGGCATCGCCATCCTCATTGTCAGCCTCGGCTTCAACCTCTTGGGCGACGGCCTGCGCGACGCGCTCGATCCGAAGGAGAGCGGCCAATGACGACGCTTCTGACGGTCGACAGGCTCAAGGTCAGTTATCCCACCCGCACCAGCCTGATCGAAGCGGTGCGCGGCGTCTCCTTCACGCTCGGCAGGGAAAGGCTCGGCATCGTCGGCGAATCCGGCTCCGGCAAGTCGCAGACCGGCCGGGCGATCATGGGGCTGACGCCGAAACACGGCATCGTCACAGCCGACAGGCTCGATTTCAGCGGCATCGATCTCCTCAAGGCATCCGCCAGCGAAAGGCGCAGGTTGCGCGGCAAGCGCATCGCCATGATCCTGCAGGATCCGAAATATTCGCTCGACCCTGTCATGACGATCGGACGGCAGATCTGCGAAACGCTCCGCACTCATGAGAAGATCGGCAAGGCGGAGGCGCGCGAACGGGCGCTCGCCATGCTTGAAGCGGTGCAGATCCGCGATCCTCAACGCGTCTTCGACCTGCACCCACACGAGGTTTCGGGCGGCATGGGACAGCGCGCCATGATCGCCATGATGCTGATCGCCGGACCCGAACTGCTGATTGCCGATGAGCCGACTTCGGCGCTCGACGTGACGGTGCAGCTCGATGTGCTCCGGATCATGGACAGACTGGTCTCCGAGCGCGGCATGGGGCTGATCTTCGTCTCCCATGATCTGAGACTGGTGTCTTCCTTCTGCGACCGGGTCATCGTCATGTATGCCGGCAAGATCGTCGAAGAGCTCGCGGCCGCCGATCTCAAACATGCGCAGCATCCCTATACCAGGGGGCTGCTGAACTGCATGCCGGAGATCGGCGCGAACCGCCATCCGCTGCCGGTGCTCGACCGCAAGCCGGAGTGGGCGGTATGAGCGCAGCCCTCCATGTCGACAATCTCAGTGTCGTCTACGACGATTTTCATGCGCTGAAGGATGTCAGCATCAGCGTCGAACGCGGTGAATCCTTCGGCCTCGTCGGTGAATCCGGGTCGGGAAAATCGACCTTACTGCGCGCCGTTGCCGGACTCGCGCCGATCAGCGGCGGCGCGATCCACATCGACGGCGAAGAGCTGAAAGGTTCAAAGCGCAGCAAGGCCTTCTATCGGCGCGTGCAGATGGTCTTTCAGGATCCCTACGGCTCGCTGCATCCGCGCCAGACGATCGACCGGCTGCTGCTCGAACCGCTTGCGATCCACGCCGTTACCGACAGCGACAAGCGCATTGCCCGCGCGCTCGACGAAGTCGGCCTCGGCAATGGTTTCCGATTCCGCTATCCGCATCAGCTTTCCGGCGGTCAGCGACAGCGTGTGGCGATCGCCAGAGCGCTGATCGTGCAACCGTCGATCCTGCTGCTCGACGAGCCGACGTCGGCGCTCGACGCCTCGGTGCAGGCGGAGGTACTGAACCTGCTCGAACAGATCCGCCGCGACCGCAAGCTCACCTTCGTCATGGTGAGCCATGACCTCGGCGTCATCACCCATATGTGCGAAAGGCTCGCGGTGATGCGCAACGGCGCCGTCGTCGAACGATTGAGCTCGGAAGAGCTGGCGCGGGGCTCGGTCCAGGAGGATTACACGAAAAATTTGATGATCGCGAGCAGGGGCTTCGTCAAAGCCTGAAGGGCAATCATTTCAAGCCATTGAAAAGAAAAGGCTGGTGGCGGCGTTAAGGATAAGGTTCCCTTAAAAGACGACCATTCGACTAGACTATTGACAGCAGCCCGGCTTCTGTCATGATCCTGTTAACGATTGTTAGCTTTCGTGATCATGGAGGTCGAAGCATGTTCTTTCTCGGTGGGATGACCATGGGCTACCTCGATCCTCCGGTGAGAGCCGATCGCAAGGAACAGACCACGGTCTCCATGCCGGCGGAACAGGACCGGCGCCTGATCGGGACAGAGACCTCCGATCTGCAGCAGAACGAGAACGCCATCGAGCGCTCCTTGATCTGGGCATGGCGCACGCTCTGCTGAAGAGCGGTTGAATTTTCTCTTCCGCTCGCTCTGGACGGAAATTTATCTCTACCTACCTGATAGGGAATAAGAAATATAACAGCGAGCCGCACAACCGGCCGCACGAGAACAACGGAGGCGACACATGGCAGAGCTGGGTATTTCGCATACTCACGTAAACCACTATGGTTCGGTAGCCACCAAGAAGCCGCACGCGACGCGCCACAGGCTTCAGACGGTGCTCCATGGGACGATCTTCACCGCGGCATTCCTGTTCGTGGTGGCAATGGTCTGCGGCGTCCTCGGATAGTCGGCGGATGATAGGCCTCGGCACGATGCCGGGGCTGCGTGCGCCCATCCATGCGGCGCGTTCCGCGCTCGCGGCAAGCCCGAACAAAGCGCGGCCAGACGATGATCTGGCGAACCTTCCTCTTATCGAAAAGCTCCTGCCAGTCCTCAAGGTGGCGACATGCTCGGCGCTCAGCCTTGCGCCGCAAGCCCGCGGGCTCGTTCGGCTCACGATTCTTGACTTGAATTATCGCGAGAATGTCCAACTTTTCGCCATGGTTTTGCGGAGAGGGTATTGATCGACCTTCGCGCTGGACCAAGGCTACGCCCGGTTACATCGCTTGGCCCAGACGTCATTCACCCCGGCTTCATCGATCTTCGAAGAATCGGGCCCCGTTCATGTAGCAGTCATGATAAGCAGTGCAAAAGGCTGAGCAAAACAGCCATAACTTTGTTTGGATCCAGAACCGAACCCATGTCTATTGCCAATCTTTCTCCGAGCCTTCCACGCGACTCCGATACGAAGCAGATCGATCACAATGATTCGATCCGCTCGACCTATCTATCCATCGAGGACATCAAGGCGATGGGCGAAGCGGTCGCCGTCAACGGCGTCGACAAGCTGCCGGCTTTCGCCGCCTTTGATTTCTTCGCGCGCCACAAGGAAAACGAGAAGGAAATCCTGCGCGTCTACCGCACCACGGCAACCGACGTCGAGGCCGGAGAGACGATCACGCCGGCGGCGGAATGGCTGCTGGACAATCACTACATCGTCGAAGAGGCGATCCAGGAGGTACGGCGCGACTTTCCCCGCCGCTTCTACCGCGAACTGCCGACCATGCGTGTCGGCGGCGTCGACATTCCGCGCACGCTGGTGCTTGCCTGGCTCTACGTCGCCCATACCCACAGCACGATCTCGCAGGAAAGCCTGACGGCGCTGGTCGACGGCTTCCAGACCAGCGAGACGCTGAGGATCGGTGAACTCTGGGCCCTGCCCTCGCTGGTGCGCTATGTGCTGGTGGAAAACCTTCGACGCATTTCGAGCCGTGTCGAAGCGAGCCGCCGCCTGCGCCGCCGCGCCAACGAGGCGGCCGACGAATTGGTGCGCCTGACCGATCCGGTCAAGGCTGCCGCCTATCTGAAAACGCTGGAACCGCTTGCCGAAGACAATACCTTCTCGACGCAGTTCCTCTATCGCCTGCGTGACGGCTCGCAAACGTCGAGCCTGGCAATCACCTGGCTCGATGAACGCCTGGAAGAGCTCGGTCGCAATACCGAAGAGGCGACGACCGCCGAACACAGCCGTCTGTCTTCCGGCAACGTGACGATGGGCAACATCATCCGCAGCCTGCGCGAGATCGACGATACCGAATGGTCGGTCTGGGTCGAGCAGGTCAGCCATGTCGACAAGCTGCTCTGGGAGCATTCGGATTACGGCATCCTCGATTCCGGCTCGCGCAACAAATACCGCAAGCAGATCGAGAAACTGGCCAAGCGCTCGCCGCTGACCGAAATGCAAATCGCCCAGCTGGCGCTCGACATGACCGAGGCCGCCAAGGCCTCCGACGAGCCGCGGCCGCATGAGCCGAATGTCGGCGGCTTCCTGTCAGGGGCGCAACGGCCGAAGCTCGAGGCGCGGGCGAATTATCGCCCGACGATCACCCAGCACTTCGTGCGCGCCGTGCGCCGGTTCAACTGGCTGTCGATCGCGCTGCCCGTCATGCTGCTGACGATCATCGCCATGGCGATCGTCGGCAGGTTCATGGCAAGTGCCGGGATGGGCGCAATCGAGATCGCAATCCTGCTGATCATGTTCTCATTGCCGGCCTCGGAGGGCGCAACCGGTCTCTTTAATACCCTGCTGTCCTTCTTCGTGACGCCTGCCCGCCTCGTCGGCTACGAGTTCAAGGAAGGCATTCCGGAGGATGCGCGCACGCTGCTCGTCGTGCCCTGCCTGATCTCGAACCGCGACAGCGTCGACGATCAGGTGCGCAATCTCGAGGTTCATTATCTCGCCAATCCGCGTGGAGAGATCTATTTCGCGATGCTCAGCGATTGGCCCGACAGCGATGTCGAGGAGACGCCTGCCGATCTTGAGGTTCTCGATTACGCAAGACGCGAGATCGCCAATCTTTCCGCCCGCTATGCCTACGACGGCAAAACCCGTTTCTACCTGCTGCATCGCCGTCGCCTCTACAATCCCTCGGAAGGCGTATGGATGGGCTGGGAGCGCAAGCGCGGCAAGCTGCACGAGCTGAACATGCTGCTGCGCGGCGACCGGGACACGACCTATCTGCCCGGCGCCAACGCCGTGCCGGCCAATGTGCAATATGTCATGACGCTCGATGCCGACACGCGCCTGATGCGCGATGCCGTCACCAAGCTCGTCGGCAAGCTCTATCACCCGATCAACCGCCCGGTCATCAATCCGAAGACCGGCCGCGTCGAGAGCGGCTACGGCGTGCTGCAGCCGCGTGTCACGCCGTCGCTGACGACGGGCAAGGATGCCTCGGTCTTCCAGCGTGTCTTCTCGATCAATCGCGGTCTCGACCCCTATGTCTTCACCGTGTCGGACGTCTATCAGGATCTTGCCGGCGAAGGCACGTTCACCGGCAAGGGTCTCTATCATGTCGATGCTTTCGAAGCCTCGCTGAAGGGCCGGATCGAGGAGAACTCGGTGCTCAGCCACGACCTTCTCGAAGGCTCGATGGCGCGCTGTGCGCTCGTCACCGATCTTGAATTGGTCGAGGATTTCCCGATCCGCTACGAGGTGGAGACCTCGCGCCAGCATCGCTGGGCGCGCGGCGACTGGCAGCTCCTGCCCTATATGTTCAATCCGAAATACGGCGTTACGGCCCTCGGCCGCTGGAAGATGTTCGACAATCTGCGCCGTTCGCTGACGCCGATCGCCTGGTTCTTCGCCTCCGTTCTCGGCTGGTATTTCATGGGTCCGCTCGGCGCGCTCGTCTGGCAGATTCTCTTGATCTTCTGCCTGTTCGTGGCGCCGACGCTTTCGCTCATCAACGGCATCATCCCGCGCACCAGCGATATCGTCGCACGCGCCCATCTCTATACGGTCTGGTCGGATATCACCGCCGCCAATGCGCAGGTCGCATTGCGGATCGTCTTCATCGCCGATTCGGCGGCGATGATGGCGGATGCGATCGGCCGTTCGCTCTACCGGCTGCTCGTCAGCCGCAAGCTGATGCTGCAGTGGCGGACCGCCGCCAGCGTCCAGGCCGGCGGGCAGGGCACCCTCGCCTCTTATTACAAGCAAATGTGGCATGCGCCGGTACTGGCGCTGCTGGCGCTCGGATTTGCGGCGCTCCCCGGCGACAACGCCTTCCTCGTCGGGATCCCCTTCGCGCTCTTATGGATCCTTTCGCCTGTCGTCGCCTGGTATGTCAGCCAGTCGGCCGAGACCGAGGATCGGCTCGACGTCGCCGATTCCGTGTCGAGCGAACTGCGCAAGATCGCCAGGCGCACCTGGCGTTATTTCGAGACCTTCACCACCCCCGAGCAGAATTATCTGCCGCCGGACAATATCCAGGAAACGCCGCACGTCATCGTCGCGGCGCGCACCTCGCCGACCAATATTGGCGTCTACCTGCTCTCCGTCGTTTCCGGCCGGCATTTCGGCTGGTTCTCTTTCGAGGAGACGCTCGAACGGCTGGAGCAGACGATCGCTACGATCGACAAAATGGAGAAATTCCGCGGCCATCTGTTCAACTGGTATCACACCGATACGCTGCAGACGCTCGGGCCGCGTTACGTCTCTGCCGTCGACAGCGGCAATCTCGCCGGCCATCTGATCGCCATTTCTTCGGCCTGCCGCAACTGGGCCGAGGCGCCATCGGCCCACATGCAGGGCAATCTCGACGGCGTCGGCGACACGGCCGGCATCCTCGGCGAAGTGCTGGCGGACCTGCCGGACGACCGCAAGACCGTGCGCCCGCTGCGCCGACGCCTGGAAGAACGCATCGTCGGCTTCCAGAATGCGCTTGCCGCCGTCAAGCGCGAGCACGAATTCGCCTCGATCCGCATCATCAACCTTGCCGTTCTCGCACGCGACATAGAGAAGCTCGCCGCCAATCTCGATCATGAGGTCAAGTCGAAGCAGAGCGAGGAAGTCACCCAATGGGCGGCATCGCTGGTGAAGGTCTGCGAGGCGCATATATCGGACAGCACCTTCGACCTTTCCAAAGTCGATGCGCTCAGGCCGCGCCTGGTGGCGCTACGCGACAAGGCCCGCGATCTCGCCTTTTCAATGGATTTCGGCTTCCTATTCCGGCCGGAGCGACGCCTGCTGTCGATCGGCTATCGCGTCGAAAGCGGCGAGCTCGACCAGGCCTGCTATGACCTTCTCGCCTCGGAATGCCGCCTGACCAGCCTCTTCGGCATCGCCAAGGGCGATCTGCCGACGGAACACTGGTACCGTCTCGGCCGCCAGGTCGTGCCTGTGGGATCACGCGGCGCGCTGGTCTCCTGGTCCGGATCGATGTTCGAATATCTGATGCCGCCGCTCGTCATGCAGGAGCGTGGCGGGGGTATTCTCAACCAGACGAACAATCTGGTTGTCGTCGAGCAGATGAATTATGCCCGCAAGCTCGGCATCCCGTGGGGCATTTCGGAAGCGGCCTTCAATGCCCGCGACCATAACCTCAATTACCAGTACACGAATTTCGGCGTGCCGACGCTCGGCCTCAAGCGAGGCCTCGGCCACAATGCCGTCATCGCCCCCTATGCTTCGCTGCTGGCCAGCCAGTACGACCCGCCCGGCGCACTCGAAAACCTGCAGAGACTGCGCAAGGTCGGCGCGCTCGGCAAGTTCGGCTTCCACGACGCGGTCGATTTCACGCCGACGCGCGTGCCGGAAGGCAAGAAATGCGCGGTGGTCTACAATTATTATGCCCACCATCACGGCATGTCGATCGCGGCCGTCGCCAACGTCGCCTTCAACGGCCATCTGCGCGAACTCTTCCACTCCGATCCGGTGATCGAGGCGGCGGAGCTTCTGCTGCAGGAAAAGGCGCCGCGCGACATTCCCGTCATGAGCGGCAAGCATGAATCCGATACGCCGGCCAGCATCCAGGACGATCTCATGCGGCCGGAAATCCGGAAGATCAGCGATCCCCTTTCGCGCGACCGCGAACTCGTGTTTCTGTCGAACGGCCATTATTCCATGATGCTGACGGCGACGGGCGCCGGTTATTCCCGCTGGAATGGTCTTTCCGTTTCCCGCTGGAAGGCCGATCCCACCGAAGACCGCTGGGGCACCTTCATCTTCCTGCGCGACACCGCCACCAACGAATGGTGGTCGGCGACAGCGGAGCCGAAGGGTGTCGAGGGCGAAAAGATCAAGGTCGAATTCGCCGACGAGAAGGCACAGTTCACCAAGACGGTCGGCGATCTGACGAGCGAGGTGGAGTGCATCATCGCGACCGAGCACGATGCTGAAGCCCGTCGCGTCACCCTGCTCAACATGGGTGGGGAAGATCGTTTCATCGAAGTCACGTCCTATCTCGAACCGGTGATCACCTCTGATGATACCGACAACGCACATCCGGCATTCGCCCGCATGTTCGTCAAGACCGAGATCGGCAAGCGCGGCGACGTCATCCGCGCCGAACGCAACAAGCGTGATCCGAACGAGCCGAATATCAGCCTCGCACATCTGATCGTCGACAATGCCGGCGACACCCGTCACACCGAATTCGAAACCGACCGGCGCAAGTTCATCGGTCGCGGCCGCAGCCTCGCCGATGCGGCGGCCTTCGATCCGGGCGCCACACTTTCCGGCAGCGACGGTTTCACGCTCGATGCGGTGATGTCGCTGCGCCGCACCGTGCGGGTGCCGGCCGGCAAGAAGGTCAGCGTCTTCTTCTGGACGATCGCCGCGCCAAGCCGCGACGAGGTCGACAAGGCGGTCAATCGCTACCGTCATCCCGACGCCTTCAACCACGAGCTCGTCCAGGCCTGGACGCGCACGCAAGTGCAGATGCGCCATGTCGGCGTCACCTCGCAGCAGGCGGCCGCCTTCCAGCATCTCGGGCGCTACCTCGTCTATCCCGACATGCAGCTGCGCAAGGATGAGGCGACGGTCGAGGCCGGCCTGCAATCGCAATCGGCGCTCTGGCCGCTGGCGATCTCCGGCGACTTTCCGATCTTCACGCTGCGTGTCAACGACGACATGGATCTCGATATCGCCCGCGAGGCACTGCTGGCGCAGGAATATCTGCGCTCGCGCGGCGTCACCGCCGATCTCGTCATCATGAACGAACGCGCCTCTTCCTATGCGCAGGACATGCAACACGCGCTCGACGCCATGTGCGAGAACGTACGCCGCATGGGCCAGGCCGACGGCTTGCGCCAGCATATTTTCGCGGTTCGCAAGGACCTGATGGAGGAGAACACTTACAAGGCATTGATCGCGGCTTCCCGCGTCACCCTGCATGCGAAGAACGGCAAGGTGGTCGACCAGATCAACCGCGCCGTCGCCCTGTTTGCACCGTCGAAGGACGAACTGCAGGAGATGGAGCGCGCCGAGCGCAACAGGGCGCCGGTCAAGCGCATCGCACCGGTGCCGCCGCCCGTGATGCCGGCCGTTGCCATCGAGGAGGAAGGCGACCTCGACTTCTGGAACGGATTTGGCGGCTTTGCCCGCGATGGCCGCGAATATGTCGTTCGCTTGCCCGGAGGTCATGCGACGCCCCAGCCCTGGATCAACGTCATCTCCAACGACAGGTTCGGTTTCCACGTGTCGGCCGAAGGCGCAGGTTTCACCTGGAGCGTCAATTCGCGCGATTATCAGCTGACGTCCTGGTCGAACGATGCGGTGGTCAACCGATCGGGCGAGGCCTTCTATCTCGCCGATCTCGAAAGCGGCGCCGTCATGACTCCGTTCGCAGCGCTTTCGCGCCGGCCGGATATCCGCTTCGAAGCCCGCCACGGGCTCGGCTATTCGGTCTTCTCCACCGTTCAGCACGAGATCGCGCTCGAGCTGACACAGACGATCGACCGCGAGAAGCCGGTGAAACTGCAGCGCCTGCGCCTGCGCAACACCGGTTCGACCGGCCGTAAGCTGCGTCTCTATGGCTACGTCGAATGGGTTCTCGGCAGCAATCCCGGACGCACCGCACCCTTCATCCTGTCGAAGCATGACGAGGAGACGGGGGCGCTGTTTGCCACCAATCCCTACAGCATCGATTTTTCCAACCGAACCGCCTTCTTCGCGGCGAGCGAGACGCTTTCAAGCTTCTCGGCAAGCCGGCGCGAATTTATCGGCAAGGCTGGCACGATCCAGATGCCTCAGGCCGTCACCTCCGCAGCCCCGCTTTCGGGCGTCACCGAACTGGATGGCGATCCGGCTGCGGCTCTGGCGATCGATATCGAACTCGGGGCCGGCGAGGAGCGCGACGTCACCTTCATCCTCGGCGATACGCCGACGGAAGAAGAAGCGCGCGCCCTGATCGCCGATATAAGCAAGTCTTCGTTCGACGATGCGGTCGAGGCAAACCGCGCCTTCTGGCGAGATTTCACCGGCAGGCTGCAGATCTCGACGCCGGATCGCGGGATGAACAATCTCGTCAACACCTGGCTGCCGTATCAGAGCCTCGGCTGCCGCATCATGGCCCGCACCGCCTTCTACCAGGCAAGCGGCGCCTTCGGTTTCCGCGACCAGTTGCAAGATACGCTGGCCTTCCTGATGCACGAACCCTCGATCGCCCGGCGTCAGATTCTGAATGCCGCCTCACGGCAGTTCCGCGAAGGTGATGTTCAGCATTGGTGGCTGCCGGGAACGGGTGCGGGCGTTCGCACCTTGATTTCGGACGACGTCGTCTGGCTGAGCTACGCGATCCACCATTATTGCACCGTCACCGGCGACAAGACCGTGCTCGACGAGGAGCTTGCCTTTCTGGAAGGACCCGCTCTTCTCGAAGGTCAGCACGACTCCTTCTACAAGCCGGAAATTTCCGAGGACAAGGCGAGCGTCTACGAACATGCGGCCCTGGCGCTCGATCTCGCCATCGCCCGCAAGGGCGCGAACGGTCTGCCGCTGTTCCTCGGCGGCGACTGGAACGACGGCATGAATCGCGTCGGCATCGGCGGGCGCGGCACCAGTGTCTGGCTCGGCTGGTTCCTGGCCGGTGCACTGCGCGCCTTCATTCCCTATGCCGAGGAGCGCGGCGATACGGCCCGGGTGGAGCGCTGGTCGGCCCATCTCGCCGAATTGAAGAAGGCGCTCGAAACTGCGGCCTGGGACGGCAGCTACTATCGCCGCGGCACATTCGACGACGGTGCGCTGCTCGGCTCCAAGGAGAGCCCGGAATGCCGGATCGACTCGATCGCCCAATCCTGGAGCGTTCTGTCCGGCGAAGGCGACCTGGCCCGTGCAGGAAAGGCAATGGAAGCCGTGCTCGACCAACTGGTCGATGAGGAGGCGCGCATCATCCGGCTGTTCACGCCGCCTTTCGTCAATTCCGCCAGGGATCCCGGTTACATCAAGGCCTATCCGCCGGGCGTGCGCGAAAACGGCGGGCAATATACCCATGCCGCGACCTGGGTGGTGATGGCGCTCGCGGAGCTGAAGCGGGGCGACGACGCGCTGCGCTGCTTCCAGATCCTCAATCCGATCACGCATGCGCTCGACAAGGCTTCGGCCGAACAATACCGGGTCGAACCCTATGTCGTGGCAGCCGACGTCTATGGGCATGAGCCTTATACGTCGCGCGGCGGCTGGACCTGGTATACCGGATCGGCCGGCTGGCTCTACCGCGCCGCCGTTGAGGGCATTCTCGGTATCCGGTTGAAGGACGGCCGGCTCCATGTGCGTCCGTCGCTCCCGTCGGAATGGGACGGTTTTGCGGCGGAGGTGGAGCGGGGCGGCGTCAAATACCGCATTTCGGTCTCAAAAGTGTCCAATGCCAGCGGCTACACTCTGTCGATCAACGGCAGCGAAGTCACCGATCCCGAAGAGGGATATCCGCTCGGATAACAGCGTTCTCCACGCTGAGGAACACGGCGATTCGCGGCGGCCAAAAGGGAACCCTTTTGGCCGCCGTCGCGTTTGCAAAATCGGATAACAGGAGAAACCCATATGGCAAGCACGCCGACCGAAGCCATCGGCACCGAGCGCAGTTCCTCATCCGCAGCTGCGACGACGCGCGATACAAGGCTTGACGTGCTGCGTGGCCTCGCCCTGATCATGATTTTCATCAATCATGTTCCCGGACAGATCTTCGAATATGTGACGACGAAGAATTTCGGTTTCTCCGATGCCGCCGAGGCCTTCGTCCTGATCTCCGGCATCGCCGTCGGCCTCGCCTATGGTTCCCGCTTCAAGCCGGGCGACCGCATCAAGACGGCGATCAAGGCGGCGCGGCGCGCCTTCACGCTCTACCTCGCGCATATGATCACCACCTTCATGACGCTGGCGCTCTTCATCTGTGGTGCCTGGCTGTTCCACCGGCCGGGGCTGCTGGTCGAGATCAACATCCTGGCGGTTCTGATGAACCTGAAGGAAGGCATCCCGGCGCTTCTGCTGCTCGGTCACCAAATCGGCTACAACAATATCCTGCCGATGTATGGCGCATTGTTGCTGATGGTGCCGATCATCCTGCTCCTCAACGAGCGAAGCCCGCTTCTGGCGCTCGCCGTTTCCGGCACGGTCTGGCTGCTGGCCGGCATTTACGAGGTGGCGCCGCATAATTTGCTGATAGAGGGCTACTGGTTCCTCAATCCGCTCTCCTGGCAGTTCCTGTTTTCGATTGGAATTGTTTCGATCCTGCATATCAAGCGCGGCGGCACGATCCCGCGGCATCCGCTGCTGCTTGCGGCTGCCGCCGGCTATGTCCTGCTGTCCTTCATCTGGGTAACCGGCCATCTGTGGATTTTCGGCAATTCGCTGGCGGCGCTCGGCCTGCCCACCGTCGTCACCGGTTTCGACAAGACCTTCCTGTCGCTGCCGCGGCTGCTGCATGTGCTGGCGCTGACCTATCTCATCATCAGCATCCCGGCGTTCTCGCGCATCCTGCGGCGCCCAGCCGAACACCCGCTGACGATCCTCGGCCGGCATTCGCTGAACATCTTCGTCGCCGGCACGATCCTCGCCATGATCGGCCAGGTCGTGCTCTATATCACCAACAAGGATCCGCTGGTCGGCCCGCTCTTCGTGATCGTGGGCATCGCGACGCAATTCGCCTATGCCCACTACCTCGAGCACAAGCGCCAGCTGGGCAAGATCAAGGGCAAGCTCGTGACGGAGATTGCCGCGGTCCCTGTGCCTGTGCGAGTTGGCGGAGCGGCGAATACCTATCACCGGACCAATCGGAAATAGGAATCCCCCATCTGATTGAAGAGCGGCGGGCTTAGCGGGGGCCCAAAATCGGCATCGAAAAGCACCACGGCATTGCAGCGCCTTTCGCGCGTTGAAAAGACGCGCGGCGCTGTAATGCCGCCGGCTCAACTTTTGTGAACTAGAATATTCACCAGCCGGTCGAAAGGATCGCGCACGTAGAAGCGCCTGACGCCCCAGGGCTCGTCGGCCGGACCGTATTCGATCGGAACGCCGGCGGCAGACATCGCCTCGAAAGCAGCATCGAGATCATCCACCTCGATGGAGAGATCGGGCACCGGAGTCCCGGAGCCGCCTTGGCTGGCGACACTGAGCTGAACTTTCATGGAAGTATTCGCGCCGAACGTGACGATCCAGCCGAGATCCATCATCCGATCAAGGCCGAGAATATCCTGATAGAAGCGTTTGGCGGCCATGATGTCGGGCGCCTGGATATTGGCGACGATGCGAAGGACTTTCATGCCGCTCTCCTGAGTATCGGCTAGCGACAACAGCTTAGAGGGGATCGGCGATGCGATCAATCAGCCCGGCCGCCAGACATGTCGTGCCTTGTGCCGACCTCCTCTGCACGGCCGAGACCTCCGTCTCGATCTCGCTTGGCAGGGAGATGGCCGCCGGGACAAAGGGGGCCACGCGGGTGTCTGCTATCCCAGAAAGCTACCCAAGAAAAACAAAAGGCCGGAAGAGCGTCTGCCCTTCCGGCCTTATCCTTTGACTCGGAAGCGCTCAGGCGGCTTCGGTAGTGTGCGCCTTGCGGACTTCTTCGTCCGTCAGGATGCCGCTGGCGCGCAGCAGGGCGGCGAAGCGGCCGTTGCTGTGGCTGAGCTCGTCGAAGCTGCCCTGTTCGGCGACGCGGCCATCGTCAAGGAAGAGCACCATATCCGCTTCGCGGACCGTCGAGAGGCGGTGGGCGATGATGAAGGTGGTGCGGTTCTGCCGCAGATTGTCGATCGCGGCCTTGACGCGGGCTTCGGTCTCGACGTCGAGCGCCGAGGTCGCCTCATCGAGCACCAGGATCGGCGCATCCTTGAGGATGGCGCGGGCAATCGCGATGCGCTGACGTTCACCACCGGAAAGCTTGTTGCCACGCTCGCCGACATGGGTGTCGTAACGATCCTCACGGGTCTCGATGAAATCGGCGGCGGCGGCGGCTTCGGCCGCACGGCGCATGTCCTCCTCGCTCGCACCTTCGCGGCCGAGGCGGATATTGTCGCTGATCGAACGATTCAGCAGGCCCGCATCCTGGAAGACGGTAGCGATATGGCGACGCAGTGACTTCCGGGTCACCTTGGTGATATCGGTGCCGTCGACGAGAATCTGGCCGCCCTGCGGGTCGTAGACGCGCTGCAGCAGGTTGACCAGCGTCGTCTTGCCGGCGCCGGTCGGGCCGACGATGGCGACCGTCTGGCCTGCCTTTACCGAGAAGGAGACGTTGTGCAGGCCCTGCGAGCTGTTGCCGAAGCCGAAGGAGACGTCGCGGAATTCGACCGCACCCTTGACGTTCTTGATCTCGCTATTGCCGGCCGGCTCTTCACGGTCGCGCACCGAGTCTTCGAGCGTGTAGAAGTCCTCGAGCTTGGAGCGGGCCTCGAAGATCTGCGTCGCGAATTGGCGCATCAGGTCGAGACGGGCGATCAGCAGGTTGGCAAAGCCGATGAAGGCAATGACATCACCGATGCGCAACTCGCCGGACTGGACGAGCATCGTGCCGATGATCAGAACCACCATCATCGCGATGGTCGAAGCCATGCGGTTCAGCGCGCTGGCGAGCGCCCACCAGTCGAGCACCGGATACTGCGCTTCGAGCAGCCGGTCGGCGAAGGATTTCAACGCCTTGGTTTCCGCTTCGATACGGTTGTAGCTATGCAGAACGGAGACGTTGCTGATCGAATCGCTGACATGCGAGAAGACGGTATGGTAGTGGTTTTCGACCGAAGCCTGGCCATCCTTGGTGCGGCTCATGACCACGCGGCCGATCAGCCAATAGGCGATGCCAAGCACGATCAGCACGGCGGAAAGGCGCAAATCCATCGACATTGCCGTCGGCACCAGCAGGGACAGCGCAATGACCGTCGATAGGTGGTTGCGCATGAATTCCAGCCAGAGGCCAAACAGCGTCTCGCAGGCACGCAGCAGTGTATGCAGCGCGTTGGAGGTGCCGCGCTGATGGTGCCAGGCAAGCGGCATGGAAATAATGCGGCCGAAGGCTTCCGTCAGCAGCGTCGCCCGCCGGCCATGGGCAAGCCGGTCGGCCTCGCGTGAGACTAGAACGAAGGCGACGGTATTGAACACGGCGAAACCAGCCCACATGAAGAGGATGGGTTTGACTTCGCCCTTCCCCGATATCGCATCGATGATGCGACCGAACAGGATCGGTTCCGCAATGGTGATGGTCGCCAGAACAATGTTGGCAATAACGACCAGGGATACGCGGAGCTTGTAGGCGCCAAGATAGCGCAGAGCTCTTGCATAGACCTTGAATAGCGACACGTCTAACCTCTTGTGCATCTGCGAAAACGGGAATGATGGGATGCTACAAAAGGCTACCTGAACCGGCGATTAACGGAGTATTCGGGATTCAGCCCGCCGGGTGGTTAACTTGATCACACGATCGAAGCTGCGACGAATTTGAAGCTGCCTCAATAGGACAGAACAGAGGGGTATTCCGGGCTCCTCAGATTTTTCGGCAGCGGGATCTGGCGCCGGAATTCCACCATGATTATATCTCCCGACAATTTGCGCTTGCATTTTAATCAATGTTTAGCGCAGCATTAAATTAGAGACTGCATTTTTTTGAAGAAGACCGTTACGCGACCAATCTGAACAGCCGCCAACGGCCTCGATGCGGTTCAGGTCCGGGCAAAGGGCGCTATTTGTGAATATTAATTCTTTAATTCAATTGCTTGTCATTCTGGAAGAGTGCCCAAATCAGGACGCCGTCGTCACCGAACTCGAGCAGGTCCTCCACGGTTGCGGTTTCGAGTATTACGGTCTGCTGCGACATTTGCAGCAAAACCCGGCGCAGCGGAATATCGAACTGCGCGCCGCGCCGCTTGCCGGCCGCTGGCCGGAACAATGGCTACAGATATATGCCGCAAAAAAATATGTCCGGATCGATCCGATGGTGCGTTATCTCGTGCATGCGCAACGGCCTTTCCGCTGGCGGGAGAGCGTGGCCGCCTTCGACGGTGATGCGCATCAGCGCCGCATGGAGCAGATGATGGTCGATGCCTTCGGTCACGGATTGGAGGACGGCTATCTCTTTCCGATTCATGGGCGCAACGGCATTCTCGGCAGCCTCAGCCTCGGCGGCAAGCCGATCGACTTGTCGCCGGTGGAAATCGCGCTGCTCGAGGCCGTGGCGCGCAAGAGCTTCTGGCGATTGCTCGACCTCTCAGGCGAGGCCGCGGCGCTGGAAACGGTGCTGCCGACCGAGACGCCGCTGACGCGCCGCGAGATGGAAATCCTCCACTATCTTGCCGAAGGCATGACCTCGATGGAGATCAGCAAAATGCTGAAGATCTCAAACCATACGGTCGACTGGTACATGAACGGTCTGCAGGATAAGCTGAGGGCAAAGAACAGGCAGCAGGCAGTGGCGCTCGCCTTCCGTCACGGTCTGATAAGCTAGGCTTTTTCCATCCATCTCGCTGAAATCGCCGCCTACTGCGGGCCGACAGCTCTGGCATGGCGAGAAAGTGCGTTTCGCAGTCGCAAGAGAAATTGAACTTCCCGTGACAAGAAGTTAAGAATTTTCTTCGCGGGTGCAGCATGCCCGTGTCTGAACGACGGAGGAGACCGTTTTGCCCATATCCAAGATACTCGTTGCCAACCGCTCCGAAATAGCCATTCGCGTGTTCCGCGCGGCCAACGAGCTTGGAATAAAAACGGTGGCGATCTGGGCGGAGGAGGACAAGCTGGCACTGCACCGCTTCAAGGCGGACGAGAGCTATCAGGTCGGCCGCGGTCCGCATCTGGCCCGCGATCTCGGACCGATCGAAAGTTATCTGTCGATCGACGAGGTGATCCGCGTCGCCAAGCTTTCGGGCGCCGATGCTATTCATCCGGGCTACGGCCTCTTGTCGGAAAGCCCGGAATTCGTCGATGCCTGCAACAAGGCCGGCATCATCTTCATCGGCCCGAAGGCCGATACGATGCGCCAGCTCGGCAACAAGGTCGCAGCGCGCAACCTGGCGATCTCCGTCGGCGTGCCGGTCGTGCCGGCGACCGCACCGCTGCCGGACGATATGAAGGAAGTCGCCAGGATGGCGGCCGAGATCGGTTATCCCGTCATGCTGAAGGCCTCCTGGGGCGGCGGCGGTCGCGGCATGCGCGTCATCCGTTCCGAGGCCGATCTTGCCAAGGAAGTGACGGAAGCCAAGCGCGAAGCGATGGCCGCCTTCGGCAAGGATGAGGTCTATCTGGAAAAGCTCGTCGAGCGCGCCCGCCACGTCGAAAGCCAGATCCTCGGCGACACCCACGGCAATGTCGTGCATCTCTTCGAGCGCGACTGTTCCGTTCAGCGCCGCAATCAGAAGGTCGTCGAGCGCGCGCCCGCACCCTATCTCACCGAAGCGCAGCGCCAGGAACTCGCCGCCTATTCGCTGAAGATCGCAGAGGCGACGAACTATATCGGCGCCGGCACCGTCGAATATCTGATGGACGCCGATACCGGCAAATTCTACTTCATCGAAGTCAATCCGCGCATCCAGGTCGAGCATACAGTGACCGAAGTCGTCACCGGCATCGATATCGTCAAGGCGCAGATCCACATCCTCGACGGCTTTGCGATCGGCACGCCGCAATCCGGCGTGCCGAAGCAGGAAGACATCCGTCTCAACGGTCACGCCCTGCAGTGCCGCGTGACGACGGAAGATCCGGAACATAACTTCATTCCGGATTACGGCCGCATCACCGCCTATCGCTCGGCCTCCGGCTTCGGCATTCGCCTCGACGGCGGCACCTCCTATTCCGGCGCCATCATCACCCGCTATTACGATCCGCTGCTCGTCAAGGTCACGGCCTGGGCGCCGAACCCGCTGGAAGCCATTTCCCGCATGGATCGGGCGCTGCGCGAATTCCGCATCCGAGGCGTGGCCACCAACCTGACCTTCCTCGAAGCGATCATCGGCCACCCGAAATTCCGCGACAACAGCTACACCACCCGCTTCATCGACACGACGCCGGAGCTCTTCCAGCAGGTCAAGCGCCAGGACCGCGCAACGAAACTCCTGACCTATCTCGCCGACGTGACCGTCAACGGCCATCCCGAGGCCAAGGACAGGCCGAAGCCGCTGGAAAATGCCGCCCGGCCGGTGGTGCCCTATGCCAATGGCAACGGCGTGAAGGACGGCACGAAGCAGCTTCTCGACACGCTTGGTCCGAAGAAATTCGGCGAGTGGATGCGCAACGAGAAGCGGGTGCTTCTGACCGACACGACGATGCGCGACGGCCACCAGTCGCTGCTTGCCACGCGCATGCGCACCTATGACATCGCCCGCATCGCCGGCACTTATGCACATGCGCTGCCGAACCTGCTCTCGCTCGAATGCTGGGGCGGCGCCACCTTCGACGTCTCGATGCGATTCCTCACGGAAGATCCGTGGGAGCGCCTGGCGCTGATCCGCGAAGGCGCCCCCAACCTGCTCCTGCAGATGCTGCTGCGCGGCGCCAATGGTGTCGGCTACACCAACTATCCCGACAATGTCGTCAAATACTTCGTCCGCCAGGCTGCCAAGGGCGGTATCGATCTCTTCCGCGTCTTCGACTGCCTGAATTGGGTCGAGAATATGCGGGTATCGATGGATGCGGTTGCCGAAGAGAACAAGCTCTGCGAGGCGGCGATCTGCTATACCGGCGACATCCTGAACTCGGCGCGGCCGAAGTACGACTTGAAGTACTATACCGATCTTGCCGTCGAGCTCGAAAAGGCCGGGGCTCACATCATCGCGCTCAAGGACATGGCGGGCCTGTTGAAGCCTGCGGCGGCGAAGGTTCTGTTCAAGGCGCTGCGCGAGGCGACCGGTCTGCCGATCCACTTCCACACGCATGACACTTCGGGCATTGCGGCGGCGACCGTCCTTGCCGCGGTCGAAGCCGGGGTCGATGCCGTCGATGCGGCAATGGATGCGCTCTCCGGCAATACCTCGCAGCCCTGTCTCGGCTCGATCGTCGAGGCGCTCTCCGGCTCCGAGCGCGATCCCGGCCTCGATCCCGAATGGATCCGCCGCATCTCCTTCTATTGGGAAGCGGTGCGCAACCAGTATGCCGCCTTCGAAAGCGATCTCAAGGGGCCGGCATCGGAGGTCTATCTCCATGAAATGCCGGGTGGCCAGTTCACCAACCTCAAGGAGCAGGCCCGCTCGCTGGGGCTGGAAACCCGCTGGCATCAGGTGGCGCAGGCCTATGCCGACGCCAACCAGATGTTCGGCGACATCGTCAAGGTGACGCCGTCCTCCAAGGTCGTTGGCGACATGGCGCTGATGATGGTCTCCCAGGACCTGACCGTCGCCGATGTCGTCAGCCCCGACCGCGAAGTCTCGTTCCCCGAATCGGTGGTGTCGATGCTGAAGGGTGATCTCGGCCAGCCGCCGTCGGGATGGCCGGAAGCGCTGCAGAAGAAGGCATTGAAGGGCGAAAAACCCTATACGGTGCGGCCGGGCTCACTGCTCAAGGAAGCCGATCTCGATGCGGAACGCAAGGTCATCGAAAAGAAGCTGGAGCGCGAGGTCAGCGACTTCGAATTCGCTTCCTATCTGATGTATCCGAAGGTCTTCACCGATTTTGCGCTTGCCTCGGATACCTACGGTCCGGTCTCCGTGCTGCCGACGCCAGCCTATTTCTACGGGTTGGCGGACGGCGAGGAGCTGTTCGCCGACATCGAGAAGGGCAAGACGCTCGTCATCGTCAACCAGGCGATGAGCGCAACCGACAGCCAGGGCATGGTCACCGTCTTCTTCGAGCTCAACGGCCAGCCGCGCCGCATCAAGGTGCCCGACCGGGCCCATGGGGCGACCGGGGCGGCCGTGCGCCGCAAGGCCGAGATCGGCAACGCCGCCCATGTCGGCGCACCGATGCCTGGCGTCATCAGCCGCGTCTTCGCCTCGCCGGGCCAGGCCGTCAGTGCCGGTGACGTGCTCGTCTCCATCGAAGCGATGAAGATGGAAACCGCGATCCACGCGGAAAAGGACGGCACCATTGCCGAAGTGCTGGTCAAGGCCGGCGACCAGATCGATGCGAAGGATCTGCTGGTGGTTTACGGCGGATGAGCGACCGACACGAAAGTTTCGTCCGCCAATCCCTGCCAGGCCGGGCTGATCACCCGATTGTGTACAGCTAGTCTGTTAAAAGGTCGATCTTTTTGAAAGGCTAGCGGCCTCCTCGCCTTGCCCGGCGGGGAGGCTTTTTCGTAGACTTGCGTGCCTGCCCCTCCCAAAATCAATCAGGAAACAATTTCATGAGCAAATTGAAGATCGCCGTCATCGTCGGCAGCACTCGTATTGGCCGTTTCGCCGAACATCCGGCAAAATGGATCGCCGAGCTCGTCGGCCAACGCTCCGATCTCGAAGTCGAGGTTCTCGATCTTCTCGACTATCCCATGCATTTCTTTGGCGAAGAGCGCGCCACCACGGTGGAAAGCGACACCGCCGAGCGCTGGAAGAAGAAGCTGCGCGAATTCGACGGCTACATATTCACCGTCGCCGAGTACAATCATGCACCGACGGCGGTTCTGAAGAACGCTATCGATCTCGGCGAGTTCCTCCAGAAGCCGGTCGCCTTCGTCGGCTACGGCGGCGTCGGCGGTGCGCGGGCCGTCGAGCATCTGAGGCTGATCTTCGTGGAAATGGGCGCTGCCTCGGTGAAAACGGGCGTGCACATCGCTTTCAGCGAATATCTGAGCGTGCTCAAGGAAGGCAAGAGCCTTGGCGATTACCCGCACCTCAACGAGGCGGCGAAGAACCAGCTCGATCAGCTCATCTGGTGGGGCAATGCGTTGAAGGCGGCGCGTTCGGTCGTCACCTCAGCCTGAGGCAGGTGGCTTAAAATCAAAGCGTCTCACGTGAATCACGATTCACGTGAGACAAGAGCAATTCCAGCAAAAGTGTGCAGCGGTTTTGCATTCGGAATTGCGTGAAAACATAGAGATAGAGCAATTCCTTGATTCGAAGAGAAACGGAATTGCACTAGATGTCATATGTGTGGGCAGCGTTGATCGTCGATATGAAGCGCTTGGTGCGTTCGCGCTTGGGCGCGCTGAAAATGGCTTTCGCGCTGCCCGTTTCCACCACGCTCCCGGCCTCCAGGAAGACGACGTCATTCGCGATTTTCGAGGCGAGCCGGAGATCGTGGGTGGCCATGACCATCGTCGTGCCTTCGCGGGCAAGCTGGCCCAGCACATCGACCACTTCCGCCGAGAGTTCCGGATCGAGCGCCGAGGTCGGCTCGTCGCAGAGAAGCACCCGTGGCGACGGCGCAAGGGCCCGGGCGATTGCCACGCGTTGCTGCTGGCCACCCGATAAGGTCGAAGGCCAGGCATCGGTCTTGTGCGCCATGCCGACCTTGGTCAGCAGTTCCATGGCGTGTTCGCGCGCTTTCTCCTTCGGCCACTTCAGCACCGTGACCAGACCTTCCATAACGTTTTCAATCGCGGTCTGATGCGGAAAGAGCTGGAAATTCTGGAAGATCATGCCGGTCTGACGGCGGATTTTCTGGATCGCCTGCCGGCCCAAGCGTTTGCCGGGCGCGAAGGAAAGCTCTTCCTCGCCGAGGCGGATCGCGCCTGATGTCGGGATCTCGAGCAGGTTGATGCAGCGCAGTAGCGTGCTCTTGCCACCGCCGGACGGCCCGACGAGCGCGGTGACGCTGCCCTCGGGAATGCGGAGGCTGATATCCTTCAGAATGACGGCATCGCCGAAGCGCTTCTCGATGTTGGAAAGCTCGATCATGCGTTTGCCTCCAGCATGCCGCCATAACGTGCGAAACGACGTTCCAGCCGCACCTGCAGCTGCGAGAGGACGGAGCTCAGGGCGAGATAGATCAGCGCCGCCTCGATATAGAGGATCAGCGGCTCGTAGGTGGTGGCGACGATGCGTTGTGCCGCCTGGAAGAGCTCCGGCACGGTGATGGCGGCGGCAAGCGAGGTATCCTTGACCAGCGAGATGAAGGTGTTCGACAGAGGCGGCACGGCGACGCGGCCGGCCTGTGGCAGGATCGTCCGGCTCATCGCCTGGCGCCAGCTCATGCCGATCGAATAGGCCGCTTCCCACTGGCCCTTCGGCACGGAGGAGATGACCGCGCGGATGATCTCTGAGCTGTAGGCGCCGATATTCAGGGTAAAGCCGATCAGCGCGGCAGGAAAGGCGTCGAGCAGGATGCCGATGCTCGGCAGCCCATAAAAGATCACGAAGAGCTGGACGAGCAGCGGCGTGCCGCGAATGACCCAAACATAGAAACGGGCAAGCGCCGCGACGGGCGTCGGGCCGAAAAGGCGGGCGATCGCCGTGATCAGGCCGAGGATCAGACCAAAGACGAAGGAGAGCAGCGTCAGCGGAATGGTGAAGATCAATCCCGCCCAGAGGAGCGAGGGAAGCGATTCCGCCATCAGTTGGAGCCAGTGCGGCAAGGGATATTCCCTCTCGTCGGTTGACCAGTGATACTTCGAAATACCCCTCCCCAACCCCTTCCCACAAGGGGCAGGGACTTAATCTGCCTCCCGCGCCGCATGAAATGATCACCGAGCTGCAAGTCGGGACCTCTATTTTGAGGTGAGGCGGTTCCCGGCCAAAGCCCCTCCCCCTTGTGGGGAGGGAGGGGAGTTTTTTAGACGAAGCTTACTTCGAGACGTCCTGGCCGAAATATTTGTCGGCGATCTTCTTGTAAGTGCCGTCGGCCTTGATATCGGCGAGCGCCTTATTAATCGCTTCCAGCAGTTCCGGCTCGTTCTTGCGGATGATGACGCCGGAGTAATCGGCATTTTCCTGCTGGGCGGCGATCTTTACCGGCGCGTCCGGCTTGTGCTTCTTGAAGTCGAGGAAGGAGAGGCTGTCGTTGATCGTCGCATCGGCGCGTTTGGTCAGCACAAGCTGGATCGACTGGTCGAAACCGTCCGTGCCCACGAGCTCGGCCCCGGATTCGGTGGCGATCTTGCCGAAGTTGCTGGTCAGCGACTGGGCTGATTTCTTGCCCTTCAGGTCGGCGAAGGTCTTGATGCTGTCATCGCCGTCGCGGACGATCAGCACGGCCTTGGAAGCGATATAGGGCTCGGAGAAATCGTATTTCTGCTTGCGGGCTTCGGTGATGCCGACCTGATTGATGACAGTGTCGTAACGCTTTGCGTCGAGGCCGGCGATCAGGCCGTCCCACTTGCCTTCGACGAACTCGGCCTTGACACCGAGCTTGGCGGCGATGGCTTCGCCGATCTCGACGTCGAAGCCGACCAGCTTGCCGCTTTCGTCATGATAGGTGAAGGGCGCATAGGTGCCCTCGGTGCCGATCTTGAAGACGCCGGCCGATTTGATGGCGGCGAGGTTTTCGCCGGCATGGGCGGGCAGGAGGGCCGCGACGTGAATAAGGGTAGCGGCGGCGACGGTTTTCAACCAGTTCATTGTTCTGTCCATCCTTGGGAGGTTGCGATCGGATGAGCGATACTTTGCAGAAAACTAGGGCGCCGGAAGCGTAGAAAACTGCGAATAAAAGCAGCAACTGCAAATATTTTTCTCAAGAGTCGCCCTCCACGCACGAATTCCATGAAATTGGCGTCGCCGCGGTCACGCTCCAACCTTTCTCTCAGCGACCAATCGAAGACGCGCTTTGATGATTCAATTTTGTTTCACTGCGTCAGGAAACGTGTAACCGCGCATATTGCCTGCACGATCATAAGCGTTTATGCACGTTTATGTCAGTTCAGCGATTGATCCGGTAGGAACATGCAGGATTTTTTATTGCGAGAGCGCCAAGGCGTCATTTCCGAGCGGCTGCGGCTGAATGGCCGCGTGCTGGCGGCGGAACTTGCGCTCGAATTCGGCGTCTCCGAGGATACGGTGCGGCGCGACCTGCGTGAGATGGCGGCGGCGGGCCTCTGCGAGCGGGTCTATGGCGGCGCCTTGCCCGTGTCGCCGGCGCATGGAAGCCTGACGCAGCGCACGGGATTTGCTGCCGACCGCAAGCAGGCCTTGGCGCGGGCTGCGGCAAAGCAGATCGCTGCCGGTTCCTGCGTGTTTTTCGATGCCGGGAGCACCAATCTGGCGATTGCCAATGCTCTACCTGCCGAACTCGAACTGACGGCTGCGACGAATGCGCCGGTGATCGCCGCGGCGCTCATCGACAAGCCTGCGGTCAACGTCATCGTGATCGGCGGCATGGTGGACCGGCAGACGGGTGGAGCGCTCGGCGCCAAGGCCTTGCGGGATATGGAGCAGATTTCGCCCGATCTCTGCATTCTCGGCGCCTGCGGCATCGATCTCGAGGCCGGCATCACGACCTTCGGTTTCGAGGATGCGGAGTTCAAGCGGTTTGCGGCATCGAGAAGCAAAAAGGTGATGGCGGCAGTAACCTCGGAGAAATTCGGCACGGCTGCGCCCCACAGCATCCTTCCGGTTGCGCATTGCGAATGCCTGGTCGTCGAGCACGATGCCGATCCCGGCGTTCTTGCGGGTTATCGCGAGCGCGGCTGCCGGACCGTTATCGCCGAAAAAACGAACTGAGCCGTCGTCACGGAGTTTAGAAAAACGGGGGCTCCCAAGCCCGATAGCGAGGAAAGACCGAAAATGGACAGTCATGTGAATGCGCCGTCGGGGGTCCGCAGCGGCTTCATCACCAGAAGCAGGGCAGCGGTTTCCCTGCTCTTTCTCATGAACGGCTTTGTCGTCGGCTGCTGGGCGCCGAAGATCCCGGATTTTGCCGAGCGTCTCGGGCTGAGCAAGTTCGAGCTCGGGCTGATGATCATCGTCTTCGGCGTTGGCTCGCTGGTCATGATGCCGATCGCCGGCGCGCAGATCGCCAAGCATGGCTCGCGGATCGTTGTTCGGGCAACCGCCGTCTGCGTGCTGCCGCTGCTCCTGGCTCTGACGCTCGCGCCAAACGTGATTACCGCGGCAATCTCGCTCTTCCTGTTCGGCGGCTTCATCGGCGCCATGGATGTGGCGATGAACGCCAATGCGGTGTCCGTCGAAAAATCCATGCGCCGCGCCATCATGTCGTCCTGCCATGCTTTCTGGAGCCTTGGCGGCCTCATCGGTTCGGGACTCGGCGGCATCGTGATCACCAAGCTCGGCATTCTCGGCCATGCGCAGCTGGCGACGGTGTTGGCGGCGATCTTCCTTGCTCTGGCATGGCCGATGATCCTTGCGGATCCGCCGCATCCGGATGCCAAGAAAGAAAAGACGAAGCTGCCGATGGTGCCGCTGCCGTGGCTCCTTGGATTGATGGCGCTGTTCTCGATGGTGCCGGAAGGTGCCGTCCTGGATTGGGGCGCGCTCTATCTCCGGCAGGACATGGGGGCGTCGGTCGCGCTTTCAGGACTTGGTTTCGCAGCCTTTTCGGCGACCATGGCGACCATGCGCTTTGCCGGCGATCTCGTGCGCGACCGCCTCGGGAGCGTCAAGACCCTGCGCATCTGCACGCTCTTTGCCATCGCCGGCATGCTGCTTGCCGGCCTGGCGCCCAATGCCGAGCTTGCCATTTTGGGCTTTGCCTTTTGCGGCATCGGCATATCAAACATGGTGCCGATCGCCTTCTCGGCCGCAGGCAACATTCCCGGCCTCAAGCCCGGCATTGGCATCTCCGTGGTGACGACCATGGGTTATTCCGGCATGCTGGTAGCGCCGTCGTTGATCGGCTTCGTCGCCGAGCATATCGGTTTTGCCGTTGTCTTCATGGCGCTGCCGGTGCTGCTGTTGTTCGTTCTCCTATTCTCCAAACTGGCCCATTATGCCGATGGGGTCTCTGGAGGCGGCCACTGAGCCACCTCCAGACAAAAGTGATATAGTGGGCGGTTGACAATAAAGCGGTCATGATCCACCTGAAAGGCACTGTTTTTAGGGGTGCAAGAACTCTTCATGTCCTCAGCCGCCGATTTTGATCCAAAACCGCGCCGCGCTTCCGTCGCCGTCGATGTCGGCGGCGTCATCGTTGGTGGCGGCGCGCCGATCGTCGTGCAATCGATGACGAATACGGATACCGCCGATATCGATTCGACCGTTGCGCAGGTCGCCGCCCTGCACCGGGCGGGCTCGGAACTGGTGCGCATCACCGTCGATCGCGACGAAAGTGCGGCTGCCGTGCCGAAAATCCGCGAAAGGCTGCTGCGGCTCGGCATGGACGTGCCGCTGATCGGCGACTTCCACTATATTGGCCACAAGCTGCTTGCCGATCATCCAGCCTGCGCCGAGGCGCTGGCGAAATACCGCATCAATCCCGGTAATGTCGGCTTCAAGGACAAGAAGGACAAGCAGTTCGCCGAGATCATCGAGATGGCGATCCGCTACGACAAGCCGGTGCGCATCGGCGTCAACTGGGGCTCGCTCGATCAGGATCTCCTGACGGCGCTGATGGATCGAAATGCCGAGGCCGGGTCGCCGCTGTCGGCACGGCAGGTGACGCGCGAGGCGATCGTACAGTCGGCGTTGCTTTCGGCCGCCCTTGCCGAGGAAATCGGCCTGCCACGCAACCGCATCATCCTGTCGGCCAAGGTCAGCCAGGTGCAGGACCTGATCGCGGTCAATTCCATGCTCGCCGAGCGTTCCGATCACGCGCTGCATCTCGGGCTGACCGAGGCCGGCATGGGCAGCAAGGGCATCGTCGCTTCGTCGGCTGCCATGGGCTTCGTGCTGCAGCACGGCATCGGCGATACGATCCGCGTCTCACTGACACCCGAGCCGAACGGCGACCGCACCCGCGAAGTCCAGGTGGCGCAGGAAATCCTGCAGGTCATGGGTTTCCGGCAGTTCGTGCCCGTCGTGGCCGCCTGTCCCGGCTGCGGACGCACGACCTCGACGGTCTTCCAGGAACTCGCCCAGAACATTCAGAACGACATCCGCAAGAACATGCCAGTCTGGCGCGAGAAATATCCAGGCGTCGAGGCGCTGAACGTCGCCGTGATGGGCTGCATCGTCAACGGACCGGGCGAAAGCAAACATGCCGATATCGGCATCTCGCTGCCCGGTACCGGCGAGACGCCGGCCGCTCCCGTTTTTATCGACGGCAAGAAGGCGCTGACACTGCGCGGTCCCAATATCGCCTCCGACTTCGAGGCGCTTGTCGTCGATTATATCGAAAAGCGTTTCGGCCAGCGGACGGCAGCGGAATGAAGATCCGCGCGTTCGAATGAGCCGGTATTGGTCTGATATCGTCAGCAAGCTCCGACCGTATGTCGCGGGCGAGCAGCCGCGTATTCCCGGCCTGGTCAAGCTCAATACCAATGAGAATCCCTACGGACCGTCCCCAAAGGCGACCGAAGCGATCAGGCAGGCGGCGGACGATCGTCTGCGGCTCTATCCCGATCCCTCCGCCACGGAATTGCGCGAAGCGATCGCCGCCCGTTTCAACCTGACGGCGGAAGAAGTATTCGTCGGCAACGGCTCCGATGAGGTTCTCGCCCATACGTTTCAGGCGCTGCTGAAACACGAGCTGCCGCTTCTCTATCCCGACATAACCTATAGCTTCTATCCAACCTATAGCCTGCTATATGGTGTGGAGGCGATCGAGATGCCGCTCGACGATCAGTTCCGGATTCGGCTTGCTGATTACGACAGGCCGTGCGGCGCAATCATCATTCCCAATCCGAATGCGCCGACTGGTATCGGCCTGCCGCTGGCCGGGATCGAGGCGCTTCTTGCTGCTCATCCGGATGCGGTCGTCGTGATAGACGAGGCCTATGTCGATTTCGGCGGCGAGAGTGCCGTGCCGCTCATTTCTCGTTATCCCAACCTTCTGATCATCCAGACCTTGTCGAAATCTCGTTCGTTCGCAGGTCTGCGCGTCGGCTTCGCGCTGGGGCACCGGGACCTGATCGAGGCGCTGGTGCGCGTCAAGGACAGCTTCAATTCCTATCCGCTCGACCGCCTGGCCCAGGTCGCGGCGACGGCGGCGATCAAGGACGAGGCGTGGTTCGAAACAAGCCGGCGGAAAATCATCGCCAGCCGGGAAACCCTTGTCCGGCAACTGGAAGCGTTGAGTTTCCAGGTGCTGCCATCCCAGGCGAATTTCCTCTTCGCGATGCACGAGAGCCGATCGGGCGGTGCACTTCTGGCCGAACTGCGGGAGCGTGGCGTGCTCGTCCGGCGTTTCGCCGAGCCGCGCATTTCGGAGTTCCTGCGCATCAGCATCGGCACCGACGAGGAATGCGCGCGGCTGGTTGCCGCTCTCAAGGAGATATTGGCCGCCTGACCTTCGGCTCAGCTCTTACGGTCGGCGATGAAATGCGCAGCGGCGGTGAGGATCGAGGCGCGTGCCCCATAGGGGGCGAGCAGGTCTTCGGCATCGCTGACGTGCTGGCGGAGCTCGGTCTCGGCCCATTCCATGCCATGAAGCCCCACGAGCGTTCCCTTGCCGCGGGCCGCATCCTTGCCGGTCGCCTTGCCCATGGTCTCAGCATCAGAGGTCAGGTCGAGAATGTCGTCGGCGAGCTGGAAGGCAAGGCCGATCTTTTCGCCGAAGGCGCGCAGGCGGCGGCGATCTTCGGGCGGGCTTCCTGCGATGATGGCGCCCGCCTCGCAGGCGAAGCGGATCAGCGCCCCTGTTTTCATCGCCTGCAGGCGTATGATGCCGGCCTCGTCGGGGGCCTGTTTCTCGGCCGCGAGGTCGAGCGCCTGGCCGCCGGCCATGCCGCCGAGACCGGCTGCGCGGGCAAGGGCCAGCACCAGCGCTGCTTTGCTCGTATCGGGAAGGGCGGTCTCCGGCGCTGCGACGATGTCGAAGGCGTAGGTCAGCAGGCTGTCGCCGGCAAGGATCGCGGTGGCTTCATCGAACTTGATATGGACTGTCGGCTTGCCGCGGCGCAGGTCGTCGTCGTCCATGGCCGGCAGATCGTCATGCACGAGGGAATAGCAGTGAATGCATTCGAGCGCCGCGCCGACACGAAGTGCGGCCTTCCCATTGCCGCCGAGCAGGGCGGCACTTTCGGCAACGAGGAATGGGCGCAGCCGCTTGCCGCCGTTCAGCACGGCATAATGCATGGCGCTGCGCAGGGTCTCGGGCCTGGCGATTTCATCGGAAAGAGGGACCGGTGACGACAGCAATGCGTCGAGCAGCGCCTCGATTTCGCGGGCGTTGTTCCTAAGCCTCGTCTCGAAAGTGTCCCGGTTCGCGTCCATGGGCGCTGTTTGGCATGGGGCACCGGGGCTTGCAACGGAATTGTCGATGACTGCAGCAAGATTTCCCATGTGCTCTGGCATAAGCGCCTCACAGGCGTTATGAGAACGAGAGGGAGCGAAATGGGCTTGGGACATTGGATATAGCGCCGGAGAGAGAGGATATTGCCGACATGCCGGCCCGTCGGCGATGGTTCGAAGATCGGCCCGTGCTGAGACGCGTCGGTCTTGCCGTTCTGGCCATAGTGATCCTTCCTTACGCCCTGATCTTCCTCTACCTGCTGCCCTTCATCCATCCCGTCTCGACGCTGATGCTGCGCGATCTGGTGCTGCTGCGCGGCTATGACCGCAGATGGGTATCGTTGGACGAGGTCGCTCCGGTCCTGGTGCAATCGGTGATGATGTCCGAAGACGGTCAATATTGTTTCCACGGCGGCGTCGACTGGGCGGAGATGCGCATGCTGGTCGAGGATACGCTGAAGGGCCAGGCAACGCGCGGCGGCAGCACCATCCCGATGCAGACCGCCAAGAACCTCTTTCTCTGGAACAGCCGCTCCTTCGTGCGCAAGGCGATGGAGCTTCCGCTCGCCGTCTCCACCGATTTCGTCCTGTCGAAGCGGCGGCTGATGGAAATCTATCTCAACATCGCCGAATGGGGTCCCGGCATCTACGGCGTCGAGGCGGCGGCCCAGCATCATTTCAAGGTTCCGGCCTCGAAGCTGACGCGGCGGCAGGCGTCGCTGCTGGCTGTCTCGCTCCCGAACCCGATCGACCGCAAAGCAGGCATGCCCGGACGAGGCCTTCGCCGGCTTGCCGGCGTCATCGAGAGGCGTGCGCAGGGCTCAGGCGACTACATCAAGTGCATCTATGAATAAGATCAGAACTTGTCATTAGAAGCAGTGAACGTCATCTGACATTCTTGGTTCTGCCATATGGGCGAATGCAGTCCAATCAGAGCCCCCGAGTCGCCCATGACCGCCCCAACCTTTTCTCCCGAACTTCTCTTTTACTCGAAGACGCACAATCAAAACCCGCCCGCCCATCTCGGCAGCCGCTATGGCAAGATCGGCGGTTTCCTGCCGGAAGCCGGCAACACCATCGTCTGCCACATCGAGAAGGGGTCAAGGACCCGGGCGGTACTGATAGAGGCGCGCGAGAAATATCTAACGATGCCCGAGGCGCCGCAATTTCTCTTCACGCCGATCTCGAGCCTTCACATGACGCTTTTCGAAGGCGTCATCGAGACCAGGCGCCTGCAGGACTGCTGGCCTGCAGACCTCCCTCTCGAGACGCCGATCGACGATATGACCGATCTCATGGCGGCGCGGCTCGAATGTTTCTCGATGGCGGAGCCTTTCAAAGTCGCCGTCGTCGAAGCTCGGCCGTCGGGCCTGCTCGTCGACGGAGCGACGGAGAAGGACCGCAAGGTCATGCGCGCCTGGCGTAACGCGCTTGCCGATCTTCTCGGCTATCGCCAGCCCAACCATATGGATTACAAATTCCATGTGACCTTCGCCTATGTGATCGAGCGGCTGGAGGATGAAGCCTTGCCGCGCTGGCAGGCAATGCTCGACGAGGTGGCCGAGGATATCCGCCGCAAGGCCCCTGTTTTCGAGCTTGCGCCGCCGGCGTTCTGCGTGTTCGAGGACATGAACCATTTCCACGAACTGCTGATCTTCGATTTCGATGCCTGAATGGGAGAGGCCTATGGACAGACCGACGCTCTACATCGCCAACAAGAATTATTCTTCCTGGTCGTTCCGGCCGTGGATGGCGCTGACGAGCGCCGGCGTCGACTTCGAAGAAATCCTGATCCCTTTCGACGATGCGGGCGGCAATCCCAATATCAAGGCGATATCGCCGAGCGGCCGGGTGCCAGTCCTGCAGCACGGCGGTTTGAAGATCTGGGAATCGCTGGCGATCATCGAATATGCCGCCGAGCTTTATCCGGACGCCGGCCTTTGGCCGCGCGACCGTGCCGAACGGGCGCTCGCCCGCTCTGTTTCGATGGAAATGCTTTCAGGCTTCCGAGCCCTGCGCAATGCCTGCCCGATGAATATTCGCCGACCGAGGGGCGGGATCACATTGCCTGACGGCGTCGACGCCGACGTCAGCCGTATCGAGACGATCTGGCGAAACCTTCTGCAGAAATCCGGCGGCCCGTTTCTCTTTGGTGCGTTCAGCGGCGTGGATGCGATGTTTGCGCCCGTCGTCAACCGGTTCGACATCTATGACCTCGTCAGCCGGGAGGAGACGCTCGCCTATATGGAGACGATGAAGGCGCATCCGGCCTGGCGGAAATGGGAAGAGGCGGCCCGCGCCGAGCCCTGGATCGTGCCGGAAGACGAGGTCTGAGGCTCGAATCATCGGCTTCGCAAAAAATATGCATGGGGACTGGTCAAGGCCGCCCCTTGCATGTATAAGCGCGCAAAATTTCCGAAATCGCGACATGTCCGTTTCGGCCGCCATCTGGCCGTGGGAATGTTTTGCCCGCAAGTGGAGTAAGAAAAATGGCTGTACCGAAGAGAAAAACGAGCCCGTCCAAGCGCGGCATGCGCCGTTCGGCTGACGCGCTGAAGGCACCGACCTACGTCGAAGACAAGAATTCCGGCGAACTGCGCCGCCCGCATCATATCGACCTGAAGACCGGTATGTATCGCGGCCGCCAGGTTCTGACTCCGAAGGAAAGCGCATAATTTCCGATCCGGCTCGTCCGATCGCGAGTCTCAAGGCCGGCTTCACGCCGGCCTTTTGCATTTCGGCAAGATAATATTTGCAATCACTTGCGGTGAGACAACGGTTTGCGGCAGTATTCTTTCTCCGCTGGGAGATTGCCGATGGTAGCCGCAATGCCGCTGATGATTATTCCGTTTATTCTTTACAATCTGGCGATGCTCGGCCTGATGGGCGACGGCGGCATCGCAGCCTTGCAGCATAACATCATCGTGCTGTCGATGCTCTCGGGTGCGACCTGGAGCATGGCGCTCGGCGATCTCTTCATCGTCGTTGCGCTCATCGTGCTGTTCTTCGAAATCCTGAAAGCAACGCGAACCGGGCCCGGCAACCTCTTGAACCATATCTTGTCGATGCTGGTCTTCATCGCCTTCCTGGTCGAGTTTCTTCTCGTCCAGGGCGCCGCGACACAGGTGTTCTTCATTTTGATGACGATCGCTCTGATCGATGTGATCGGGGGTTTTGCCGTTTCGATCCGAAGCGCCGGGCGGGATGTCTCTATCGGACTATAGGTTGTCGAGCTTGTTCTGAAGGGCGCGGAGCTGTTCCTTCAGTTCGTCGATATCCTTGGCTTCGGCCTTGCGGCTTTCCTTGGCCGCCGGCGGTGTCATGAAAGGCGAGAACATCTGCATTGCCTGCTGAAACAGCTCGGTATTGCGGCGAACCTGGTCCTCGACCATCTGCATCGGCAATTGCAGGTTCTTGCCGAGCGGCGTCTCGCCGAAGGCACGGTTTACCTGTTCGCGCATCTGTGCCTGCTGTTCGCTGAAGGCGCGCATAGAATGTTCGAGGAAGCTCGGCACGACCATCTGCATCTGGTCACCATAATAGGTGATCAGCTGGCGCAGGAAGGAGATCGGGAGCAGCGTGTTGCCGGTTTTCGATTCCTGCTCGAAGATGATCTGCGTCAGCACCGAATGGGTGATATCGTCCCCGCTTTTTGCGTCCTGGACGGTAAAGTCTTCGCCCCTCTTTACCATCTCCGCCAGATCTTCCAGCGTCACATAGGTGCTGGTGCCTGTATTGTACAGGCGGCGATTGGCGTATTTCTTGATGACAATCTGACCCTCATGCTTCGCCATATCAGTCTCCTGAACCCCCGTCTGATTTATGGATCTTCCTCCACTTCAGACTGTAAACGCAAAAGAAGGCTGGTGACAATCTCTTTGTGCGTTGCGGCAAACCTTTAGCAGATCAAACGAATCGGCGTTGACTGCTGCCGCGAAAATGGCGGCGGCCGGTCTTCCCGTTTGACTTGTGCTCAAAGCTTTGCCAGTTTCCCCTTATGTAAGTGGGACGAAAAACGAGGAGCCTCCCCATGAGCAATTCATCCGTCGTCATCGCCAGCGCAGGTCGGACAGCCGTCGGCTCGTTCAACGGTGCTTTTGCAACGGTCCCCGCGCATGAACTCGGCGCGGCCGTCATCAAGGGGGCGCTCGCGCGCGCCGGCGTCGATGCCGGCGAGGTGGATGAGGTGATCCTCGGCCAGGTGCTGGCCGCGGGCGAAGGCCAGAACCCGGCCCGCCAGGCGGCGATCAAGGCCGGCCTTCCGAAGGAAACGACGGCCTGGGGCGTCAACCAGCTCTGCGGCTCGGGCCTGCGCGCAGTCGCGCTCGGCATGCAGCAGATTGCCACCGGCGACGCCAGGATCATCGTTGCCGGCGGCCAGGAATCCATGTCGATGGCGCCGCATGCCGCGCATTTGCGCAGCGGCACGAAGATGGGCGACATGAAGATGGTCGACACGATGATCAAGGACGGCCTCACCGACGCTTTTCACGGCTACCATATGGGCATCACCGCCGAGAACGTCGCACGGCAGTGGCAGCTGTCGCGCGACGACCAGGATCAGTTCGCCGTCGCCTCGCAGAATAAGGCAGAGGCGGCTCAGAAGGCCGGCCGCTTCACCGACGAGATCATTCCCTACATCATCCAGACACGGAAGGGCGACGTGACCGTCGATTCCGACGAATATATCCGCCACGGCGCGACGCTCGAGGCGATGGGCAAGCTTCGCCCCGCCTTCGACAAGGAAGGCACGGTTACCGCCGCCAATGCCTCCGGCCTCAACGACGGCGCTGCCGCCGCCGTGCTGATGAGTGAGGCGGAAGCGACCCGGCGCGGCATTCAGCCGCTTGCCCGCATCGTTTCCTGGGCAACGGCCGGCGTCGATCCGTCGATCATGGGCACCGGCCCGATCCCCGCGTCGCGCAAGGCGCTCGAAAAGGCCGGCTGGTCTGTGAACGATCTCGATCTTGTGGAGGCCAACGAGGCCTTCGCGGCACAGGCTTGCGCTGTCAGCAAGGATCTCGGCTGGGATCCGTCGATCGTCAACGTCAATGGCGGGGCGATTGCGATCGGCCATCCGATCGGCGCCTCCGGGGCGCGCATTCTCAACACGCTGCTGTTCGAGATGAAGCGGCGCGGCGCGAAGAAGGGCCTCGCCACGCTTTGCATCGGCGGCGGCATGGGCGTCGCCATGTGCTTTGAAGCACTTTAAATAGCATGCGATCCGTCATTGATTGAAATGCCGCCACGAGCGGGCGAAAACACAGAGGGGGAGCGGAACATGAGCAGAGTGGCTCTGGTCACCGGAGGTACACGCGGCATCGGCGCAGCGATATCCATGGCGCTGAAAAATGCCGGCTACAGGGTTGCGGCCACTTACGCCGGCAATGACGAGAAGGCTCATGCCTTCCACGACGTCACCGGCGTTGCGGTATTCAAATGGGATGTTTCGGACTACGCTGCCTGCGGTGAAGGGATCACCAAGGTCGAACGCGAGATCGGGCCGGTCGAGATCCTCGTCAACAATGCCGGCATCACCCGCGACGCAATGTTCCACAAGATGACGCCGCAGCAGTGGCACGAGGTGATCAACACCAACCTGACCGGTCTGTTCAACATGACGCATCAGGTCTGGAGCGGCATGCGCGACCGCGGCTTCGGCCGCATCGTCAATATCTCGTCGATCAACGGCCAGAAGGGCCAGATGGGCCAGGCGAACTATTCGGCGGCCAAGGCCGGCGATCTCGGCTTTACCAAGGCGCTTGCCCAGGAAGGGGCTGCGAAAAACATCACCGTCAATGCCATCTGCCCCGGTTATATCGGAACGGAAATGGTGCTTGCCGTGCCGGAGAAGGTACTAAATGAACGCATCATTCCGCAGATCCCGGTCGGCCGTCTCGGCGAGCCCGAAGAGATTGCCCGCTGCGTTACCTTCCTCGTCTCCGACGATGCTGGTTTCATCACCGGTTCGACGCTGACGGCCAATGGCGGGCAATTCTTCGTTTAAGATAGGACGAACGTGTGTCGATTTGC
Source organism: Rhizobium sp. NLR10b (assembly GCF_019685435.1). Taxonomy (NCBI): domain Bacteria; kingdom Pseudomonadati; phylum Pseudomonadota; class Alphaproteobacteria; order Hyphomicrobiales; family Rhizobiaceae; genus Rhizobium; species Rhizobium sp. NLR10b. Next base: position 197,363 of record NZ_JABDWV010000006.1, read on the forward strand.
AAAGGCGCGTTGCAGAACGCGCCTTTGCTTTTGTTCGGGAGGGCAGAAGCGGTTGCCGGTGTTCCGGTCTCGATCAACCCGAATCATGGCCGGCATTCGCTGCCGCGAGCGATCTCCGCTACCAAGACAAGAGATGAGACCGCGGTTGTCAGGAAAGCCGCGGCGACGAGAATGACGACGGTGGAATTGTCGGGCGATGGCGCCTGCCCTGCGCGTACGAGGTAAATATGCGGCTAGCTAATGGGCGTTGGTGGATTTGACTTTCATGACCGATCAACGTCACGTTGACGGACGTGTCGGCAAAGAAAAACGGGCGCAGAAGCGCCCGTTGGGAGTCCGATATGTGATGCGATCAGTAACGGCAACGCGCCTCGTAGCGGCGGCCGTAGCGATCGCGATAGATGCAGTAGCCGCGGCGTTCGACCGACTGGCCGATGAGAGCGCCGGTCAGGCCGCCGGCAACGGCGCCGACTGCGGCACCGCCCCAGCTGTTGGTGACGGCACCGCCGATGACTGCACCGGTGCCGGCGCCGATCGCCGTGCCCTGCTCGGTCGCGGTGCAGGATGCGAGAGCGCCCACGAGCGCGCCGATAAGAACAATCTTCTTCATCATGTCGTAACTCCCCAGGTTAGTCGGGCTTTAGATGCGGCCCATTAGTACAAGGATAATGATAATGACCAGAACTAGCCCCAAACCGCCGGAAGGTCCATAGCCCCAGCCACGGCTATAACCCCAGTTCGGCAGGGCTCCGATCAGGAGCAGAATGAGGATAACGAGAAGTATCGTGCCAAGCATGGTGTTTTTCCTTCATTTCATCTGCAATCTGAATGGACAAGAAACACGCATTGGCGATTTTTGTTCCCGGTTGGGCGCGCGAATTAGGATGCGACGCGATTCATGGTTTGTGATCCGTCACCCCTGACAAATGGCCCGTATGGTTAAAAAGACATTGAAATACAACATGTTGCGGCGAACAAAGCAGGAAGATCACGATGTCTCCGATTCGTCGGTGATTCGTTCCGTTTTTGATCGGTCCGACGGGCAAGCGGGTCAGGCTTAAGGCTGTGTGAATTTGCTCGCCGGAAGATTAACACCGACGTGACGAGATCTTGCCGCCTGCCCCGCATCAAGCGGGCGGAACATGACGACGCCACCAGATATGGCCGTGAACGAAAGGGGAAAGCAGAGCAGTCGGCGATTCGTCGCCGATTCGTTCCGGATTTGATCGAGACGTTAATTTCGGCGGATTTTTCCCTTGGCAAAAAGCGAATGACAGACCTCCGGCAGGGTCACAAAATGCGAACCGGAGAGAGTCCCGCGATTCAGCATTTAGTAGGAAAAAGTGATTCAAAATCAATACTTAGCCGTGAACAAAAGCTGAATCAGCAGGAGTCAGCGATTCGTCTCTGATTCGTTCTCACGCTGTTCCGAATCGGAAATGCGGACCGTCCGGACGACTCGCAAAAGTCGCAATCCCCGACGCATTTTGAAATCTGCCCTTGCGTTTGCGGCAGTAGCTGTCCATGTGTTCTGTGCCTTCATCGAGATGGCAAAACTTTTCCCGGGGCGCGCCTGCCTCACTTGCATGGACCATGACTCTGACTTCGCAGCCGATGATTCTCAGCGGGCGCGGTGTGACCGCGGTGCTTGGACCAACCAATACCGGCAAGACCCATTATGCCATCGAGCGCATGGTCGCACATGGGACCGGCGTGATTGGCCTGCCACTCAGGCTTTTGGCCCGCGAGGTCTATACGCGGGTGGTGGAGAAGGTCGGCTTGCAGAACGTGGCTCTGGTCACGGGCGAAGAAAAGATTTCGCCGCCCAATGCGCGTTTTTCCGTTTGCACGGTCGAGGCGATGCCGCGGGAGACCAAAGCCGCCTTTGTCGCGATCGACGAGGTCCAGCTCGCCGGCGATCTCGAGCGTGGCCATATCTTCACCGACCGTATCCTGCACCTTCGCGGCCGGGATGAGACGCTGCTTCTGGGCGCGGGGACAATGCGGCCGATCCTGCAGCAGATCCTGCCCGGCGTCACGATCGTCGAGCGGCCACGGCTTTCGCATCTCCTTTACGCCGGGCAGAAGAAGATCACCCGGCTGCCGCAGCGCTCGGCCATCGTCGCCTTTTCCGCCGATGAGGTCTATGCCATCGCCGAGCTCATCCGCCGGCAGCGCGGCGGCGCGGCGGTCGTGCTGGGGGCGCTGAGCCCGCGCACCCGCAATGCGCAGGTCGCGCTCTATCAGGCGGGCGACGTCGAATATCTGGTGGCGACCGATGCGATCGGCATGGGCCTCAACCTCGACGTCGATCACGTCGCCTTCGCCCAGGACCGGAAATTCGACGGCTACCAGTTCCGCAACCTCAATCCGGCCGAGCTCGGCCAGATCGCCGGCCGCGCCGGGCGGCACGTGCGGGACGGCACCTTCGGTGTCACCGGCCAAGTCTCGCCCTTCGACGAGGAAGTGGTGCAGCGCATCGAGGGACATGAATTCGACAACGTCAAGGTTCTGCAGTGGCGCACGACGGAGATGGATTTCTCCTCAATTCAGTCGCTGCGCGCCAGCCTGGAGGCCGGGCCGCGCGTGCCCGGGCTGACGCGGGCGCTGCCGGCGGTCGATCAGCAGGCGCTCGAGCAGCTTTCGCGCTATCCCGAAGTGATCGATCTCGCCGACAGGCCGGCCCGCGTCGAAAAACTCTGGGAGGCTTGCGCGCTGCCCGACTACCGGCGTATCACTCCGGCCCAACATGCCGATCTTATTTCGACCCTCTTTTCCGATCTCGTGCGCTATGGCACGGTGAACGAGCAGTTTCTTGCGGAGCAGGTTCATCGCTCGGATCGAACTGATGGGGAAATTGACACGCTTTCGGCGCGAATCGCGCAGATAAGGACCTGGACCTACGTTTCGAATCGGCCCGGCTGGCTTGCCGATCCGACACATTGGCAGGAAAAGACGCGGGAAATCGAAGATCGATTGTCCGATGCGTTACATGAAAGGTTGACGAAACGCTTTGTTGATCGCAGGACATCTGTGCTCATGAAGCGCCTGAGAGAGAATGCGATGCTGGAAGCTGAAATCAGTGTGAATGGCGATGTCTTCGTTGAAGGACATCATGTAGGGCAGTTGAGCGGATTCCGTTTCACCCCGGTGGGGGGAACGGATGGACCGGATGCCAAGGCGGTTCAGGCTGCGTCGCAGAAGGCGCTCGCGCTCGAGTTCGAGGCCCGTGCGGCCCGGCTGCATGCCGCGGGCAATAGCGATCTGGCGATCGGTTCGGATGGCTTGATCCGTTGGCTCGGCGATCCCGTGGCGCGGCTTTCCGGCAGCGATCACGTCATGCGGCCGCGCGTGATCCTGCTCGCCGACGAGCAGTTGACGGGCAATGCCCGCGATCACGTCGCCGCCCGTATCGAACGTTTCGTCAATCATCACATCAGCACGGTATTGAAACCGCTCGATGATCTGTCGCGCGCCGAGGATCTGCAGGGCCTCGCCAAGGGACTTGCCTTCCAGCTGGTCGAAAATCTCGGCGTGCTCTTCCGCCGCGACGTCACCGAAGAGGTGAAGTCGCTGGATCAGGAGGCTCGCGCCTCCATGCGCCGCTACGGCGTGCGTTTCGGTGCCTATCATATCTTTGTTCCGGCCCTTCTGAAGCCGGCACCTGCCGAACTGATCACGCTGCTCTGGGCGTTGAAGAACGACGGTCTCGACAAGCCGGGCTACGGCGATCTCATCCCCGTGCTTGCCGCCGGCCGCACCTCGGTCGTCACCGATCCGAGCTTCGAGCGGATGTTCTACAAGCTCGCCGGCTTCCGCTTCCTCGGCAAGCGCGCCGTGCGCATCGACATTCTGGAGCGGCTTGCCGATATCATCCGTCCGCTGCTGCAATGGAAGCCCGGTCAGAGCAATCGTCCGGAGGGCGCCTATGACGGTCGCCGTTTCACGACGACGACGGCGATGCTGTCGATTCTCGGGGCGACGCTCGAGGACATGGAAGAGATCCTCAAGGGCCTCGGCTATCGCGCCGATGCCGTGAAGGCGGAAGAGGCGTCGGCCCATCTTGCGGCGCAGGACGCGGCTTCAGCCCCTGCCGCCTCCGCGGAAACATCCGCGGAAGCGGCAGAAAAAGCCGATCACGATGATGCCGACGGAGCGACGGAAGAGGCTGTTTCCGAGCCGACCCAAGCCGAGCCGGCTTCGACGGCGGCCGACGTCCCCGCCACAGAAGCGAACGACAGCAACACTGCGGCCGAAGTGACCGAGGCAACCGCTTCGGCAGAGACTGCCGCCTCCGGGGAAACTGGCGAGCCGGCGGAACCGAAGCCGGTTCTATTGTGGCGTCTCGGCGGCCGCAATGACAACCATCGCCAAGCACGCGGCGGCCATGGCGAACGCCGGGGCGGCCAGAACCAGGAGCGCGGCGAACGCAATCGCCGTCCGAACGGCGGTGAAGGCGGCGAAGGCAATCGCGGCGGCGACGGGCGCGACAACCGCCACGGCCGCGGCAAGGACGGTGGCGGCCGTGACGGTGGCAGACCGCAGCAAGCAAGGGGCGAGCGCAAGGACCAGCCGCGCGGTGATCGTCAGGACCGTGGCGATCGGAAGGACCGCGGCGAGCGGAACGATCGCAATGACCGTAACGACCGCAACAACAATCGCGGCGCCCAGCCGCTGCGCTTCGAGGCCAAGCCGCCGCGCAAGGAGAAGCCGATCGATCCGGATTCTCCCTTCGCCAAGCTCGCAGCTCTCAAGGAACAGATGAAGAAGTAATCATGGGCGGGGAGACACAGCCGGCAAGCGGTTCGCGCCAGCGCATCGACAAGTGGCTGTTTTTCACGCGCATGGTGAAGTCGCGCTCGCTGGCCCAGAGTCACGTCCAGTCGGGGCACGTGCGCATCAACGGCGAGCGCTGCAGTCACCCGAGCCAGATGGTCAAGCCGGGTGACCGCGTCGAACTGACGCTGGAGCGGCGCGATGTCATTCTCATCGTGCGTCTCGCCGGGGAGCGGCGGGGTCCCTACGAGGAGGCCCGCCTGCTCTACGACGACCAATCCCCGCCGCCGGATGAGACAAAACGTCTCACGCCGTACGAGCAAGCGACCCGGGGGACGGGTACCGGCCGTCCGACCAAAAAGGAAAGGCGTGCAATCGACAGGCTGATGTCGGACGAGGATTAGAAAACTCTGTCTGTGGCGGCGGCTTTGCAGATCGTTTACCCTTGAAATCCGGCGCTAAAGCCGATAGGTCACTGACAACCTGCCGGAAGCGTGCTTGCCTGCCAAGCCTGTCCACGCTTCGCCCGGCACGGGGATAGGCGCGACGTTCCAGGTTGCCCGGCCCCATCCGCTTGAAATCCTGGAGTTCTTCATGACCTATGTCGTGACCGACAATTGCATCAAGTGCAAATATACCGATTGCGTGGAAGTCTGCCCTGTCGACTGCTTTTATGAAGGCGAGAATTTTCTCGTCATCCATCCGGACGAATGCATCGATTGCGGCGTCTGCGAACCGGAATGTCCCGCCGAGGCGATCAAGCCGGATACCGAGCCGGGCCTCGACAAGTGGCTGAAGATCAATACCGAATATGCCAGCATCTGGCCGAATATCACGGTCAAGAAGGATCCGTTGCCGGAGGCCAAGGAAATGGACGGCCAGACCGGAAAATTCGAGAAATATTTCTCCGAAAAACCGGGTTCCGGCGATTAAGACGGCTGTCCGATTTCGTCGCCGGATGCGGGCCGTTGAGCGGTGAAACGTTTTAAATCCTGCGTCTGGCATATGGGTGATCTGTGTTGCCCGCATGACTCAGATGAAGCAAATTATTGATTTCCTCATATTTTTGTGATAGGTTTCGCCTACTGTTCCATTTGTGGCATGACGCATGCCCAAAACCATCACGAAAGCAAAACCAATCCGTACGCGGTTTCCGTGACATATCAACGCTTTGAGCGCCGGGTCCCCAGATCGCGCGCAAGAAGCCCTTGCTTTTGCCTGATGGGACCAGAGTGAAGTCACCCGACGGATGCAACCGTCTCAACCGGGCCTGACTGACCCGGCTCCGGCCGCCGCCGGAAGCGTAACAGGGAGTTTTTGAATAGAATGACGACTCAGCAGAAAAAGCCTTCTACAGCACGTCACGGCTTCAAGACCGGTGAATCGATCGTCTACCCCGCTCATGGCGTCGGTACCATCACCGCTATCGAAGAGCAAGAAGTTGCCGGCATGAAGCTCGAACTTTTCGTTATCGATTTCGAAAAGGACAAGATGCGCCTGAAAGTTCCGGTCGCGAAGGCGATGAGCATCGGAATGCGCAAGCTTTCGGAAACGGATTTCGTCGATCGTGCGTTGAAGGTTGTGCAGGGCAAGGCGCGCGTCAAGCGCACCATGTGGTCCCGCCGCGCCCAGGAATATGATGCCAAGATCAATTCCGGTGATCTGATTTCCATCGCTGAAGTCGTGCGTGATCTCTATCGTGCAGAGAACCAGCCCGAGCAGTCCTATTCCGAGCGCCAGCTCTACGAAGCAGCGCTCGATCGCATGGCGCGCGAAATCGCCGCTGTCAACAAGATGTCGGAAACCGAAGCCGTCCGCCTCGTCGAGACCAATCTCAACAAGGGTCCGAAGCGCGGCAAGGCGATTGAAGAAGACGATTCGCAGGACGAAGCCGCTTAGGGCAAGCCTGTCTCTCCCAAAAAAACCCGGCCGTCGCGCCGGGTTTTTTATTGGAACTTTTTCCCGACTGACGCGTTTACCACACGTAATTGCGGACTGCTCGTCGGGCGCAAACTCGTCGGGCGAACTGCTATTCCGTCAATATTCGGTGAGGAGCGGATCATGCCTTTTCAATATTGCCCGTTCGGCAACGTGAAGAAACAGGTCCGACCCAGCCGTCTTAGCGGCACGTGATGAGAGATAGGGCCTCTCCCTGAAAAGTCCAGGGGTGAGGCCCTTTTGCATTCGGAACCCCATTCAGTCCGGACAGCGATGTTCCGGAACGTGAGTTTTATTGTCCATTTTGAGGGCGAAGGCCTTTCGGGAGATCGAAATGAAGAACATGTCTGCAGATCGGCGCATGATCAAAATCGCGATGGCCGCCCCCTATCTCGCGCGTCAGGAAGAGCATGATCTCGCCACCCGCTGGAAAGATCACGATGATCGCGGTGCACGCAACCAGATCGCCATGGCGCATATGCGGCTGGTTATCTCCATGGCTGGCAAGTTCCGCAATTTCGGTCTGCCGATGAGCGACCTCGTGCAAGAGGGCTATGTGGGCCTGCTGGAAGCCGCCGCGCGTTTCGAACCGGAACGTGACGTGCGCTTTTCGACCTATGCCAGCTGGTGGATCAGGGCGTCGATCCAGGACTATATCCTGCGCAACTGGTCGATCGTGCGCGGCGGCACCAGTTCGGCGCAGAAGGCGCTGTTCTTCAATCTGCGCCGTCTGCGCGCCAAGCTCGCGAGAGGCGATACGCAACTGACTCTGCAATCCATTCATCAGGAAATCGCCGCTGCCCTCGGCGTCAGCCTCGCCGATGTCCAGACCATGGATGCCAGGCTTTCCGGCAACGACGCTTCGCTGCAGGCGCCTTCCGTCTCCGGCGATGCCGAGAGCGCGGAAAAGATGGATTTCCTCGTCAGCGACGATCCGCTGCCGGACGAGCAGGTTTCCAATATGATCGACGGCGAGCGCCGCCGCGTCTGGCTCGCTTCGGCGCTGAAACATCTCAACGAACGTGAGATGAAGATCATCAGCGCCCGGCGCCTGGCGGAAGACGGCGCCACGCTCGAAGAACTCGGCGCCGATCTCGGCATTTCCAAGGAGCGCGTGCGCCAGATCGAAAGCCGGGCGATGGAAAAGCTTCGTAGCGCGCTGGTCAGCGCCGACCCGCATATGGCGGCCTACGCCTGAACTTCTTTACCCTCCAGCAGCACTGCCTGGCCCGGCGCAAGCCGGGCTTTTTTCATTCGGCGATGATTTTGACGCGATCGCCAGGGGAAACGGCCGCACCCGTCGGCAGGGCATTGATGAGCTTGAAGAGATCAAGCTTGCGATCGGTGCCCATCATGCGCGCGGCAAGCGTCGAGATGTTCTCGCCTGGCCGGACCGTGACGACACGAATGCGCAGCGGCTTCAGCGAGGCTGCCTCCGCCGGTGTCATGCGCCGGAAACTGGCGCGCAGAACATTGGCCGTCGGTTCGAGGGCGTCGCTGCCCTTCGGTACGGCGGTCAGGAAACGGAAGATCTGCGCATTGTTGCGGATGACGGTGACATCGAAATCCCAGCGGTCGGCACTTGCGCGAGCGGTGGCTGCTTCCATGCCATTGACGGTGATCTGTTGAATGGTCGATGGGTCGAGACCGGTCACCCAGCCGCTGGAGATATAGTTTGTGAGGCTCTGGTTCTGGTTGTCGGCAACGCCATCGAAGCGGACGGCGATGTCGTTGGGGCCGGTGGCCATCACGGCTTCGACCTTATTGTCGATCTTGAAGTCCGCCGGTACGTCGAAGCGGATGCCGAGGCCGCCATGCAGGAAAGTCTGGCCGCGTACGTAGCCTTCTTCCGGACTGTCGCCATAGAGCAGGCCGTCAATGCCATCGAGATAATAGTCGCGACCCTTGTCGCCGACCCTCCCTTCCTGGCCGAAGGCGCGCGCATGGGTGCGGGCAAGCTCGATGCGCTGGGCGGAGTTCGGATGGCTCGAGAGGAAGTCGAGGCTCTGGTCGGCTTCCGGGTCGACCGACATGAAGCGGCTGTAGGCCGCCATCGAATCGAGGAAACGGGCGGCGGCATAGGGGTCGTAACCGGCTTCGCCGAGCATGCGCACGCCGATGACATCGGCCTGCAGCTCCTGCTGGCGGGAGAAAGCGGCAAGCCTGAGCTTGCCCCGGGCAAGCGCCTGCTTGCCGGCGATGTCGCTCGATAGGACCTCGGCGACGACGCGGCTGGCGATGACTTCGGCTTCTTCGCGCTTCTGCCGCTCGATACCGTGATTCGCTGTCACGTGGCCCATTTCGTGCGACAGCACAGCGGCGACTTCCGAGGCGTCGTTGGCAAGGGCAAGCAGACCGCGGGTGACGTAGAGGTAACCGCCCGGCAGCGCGAAGGCGTTGATCGCAGGCGAGTTCAGGATGGTGATACGGTAGGACTGGCTCGGATTTTCCGACACCGCCGTCAGCGCGCCGGCAATGCGGGCGACGAGGCGCTCGGTCTTGGCATCCTTGTATTCGCCGCCGTAGCTTGCCACGATGCGCGGATGCTCGCGGGCACCCATCGCCGCGCGCGGATCGTTCTTCTGCACCTCGTCGACGATCTGCGGATTGGAGGAAGGCGAGATGCTCGGCTGGTAGGATTGTTCGATCAGCGACTGACACCCGTTCAGCGCCATTCCGACGGTTGAAAGCAGCATCAGGCGGCGGGCGAAGCGCCGCGTCGCAGAGATGACATCACTGGAAAGCGCGGGCGATTTCCACGTCGTCAAGCTGTCCAGTCTGGTTCTCTGCATCATGTCGCTGTTTTGCCGGTTTGCCGCAGATGGAGACCGGCCTTGGCAAGGGGAACTCAACAGGTGCGCACCCCTGATCTCGCGCCGCATGCTAGGCCGATACACGTCGTTGCTGTAACTGATTTACGCATCGGTTGCATAGCGAGACTCTGTTTAATTGTGGCGCCGTTGCATTTTAGCAAGCCTCAGGCATCGAGGTCTCCCTTCGCTCGGATGAAATTATGGCGAAAGTTCCGTCACCAGTCATAGATTTGTCAGAGGCGCGGAAAAAGAACGGCATGATTGAAGCAACAGGTGGGATAACGGCAGCCCTGCGAGAAAATCGCAACTTTTGATCTATCTATGCGATAGAGAACGTCTGCTGGTGCATATTCCCATTATGTAGTCTATTCCGCCGCTTCCGCCGCCGCCGATTGCGGTCGCTTCGTTTCGCCGGTGCGCGGCAGTTGCACGGGCTTCAGCGTCATTGCGGCAGCAAGGCCGATCAGGGCAATGGCGCAGGAAGTCATGAAAAGGGGCGAGAAGGCGGCGGCATAGACATCTGCGACGGCCTGGCGGCTCGCTGCGGGAAGGGCGGCCATCATCTTCGGCGTCAGCTGTTCGATATCGGCAACATCGGCAATGGGAGCGCCGACCTTGCCGAGCCCGGAGGCGATGATCGCGCCATAGATTGATATGGCGATCGAGGCCCCGCCCATGCGCGAGAGTGTCACCGAGCCGGTGGCGGCGCCGACGTCGCGGGCGGGGGCGGCATTCTGCACGCCGATGACGGGGACCTGCTGCGCAAGGCCGATGCCGATGCCATGCAGCATCATGATCGCGCCGATGAAGGCGATCGGCGTTCCCGCATGGACCTGCGACATCAGCGCGAAGGCAATGGCGCTGCAGGTGAGGCTTGCGATGGCGAAGGGTTTGTAGCGACCGGTCGTCGAGATGATACGCCCGGCCGACAGCGACCCGCAGACGAGACCCCCGGTCAGCAGAATGAAGAGAAGGCCGGCGGCCGATGGCGAAAGGCCGGTCGTCGTCTGCAGGAAGAGAGCGAGATAGTTGACCATGCCGATGGCGATGGCGCCGCCCATCACCGATATTACCAGCAGCAGGCTGAAGGTTGAATTGCGGAAGAGCTGCAGCGGAACGATCGGCTCCGGCGCGCGGCGCTCGACGAACACCCAGGTGACGGCGCAGACGGCGCCGAAGGCGACGATCCCGATACTCTGTGGTGAGATCATCGAGCCGAACAATTCGCTGCTGTCTGTGGCAAGCACGATGCTCGTCGTCGTCAGCGCGATCAGCAGCGCGCCGGCATAATCGATCTTCGGGCGCCGATGCGGCTTGCGGTAGGGCAGCATGAAGGCAAGCCCGGTGAGCACGACGAAACCGATCGGCACGTTGACGAGGAAGATCGAGCGCCAGCCGAAGAGATCGCTCATCGTCCCCCCGAGCACCGGGCCGATCGCGCCTGAAGCCATCAGCACGAGGCTGGAATAGCTTTGATAGCGCGCCCGCTCGCGCGGCTCGAACAGATCGGCGTTGACGGCAAAGATCGACACCATGATGCCGCCACCGCCGAGGCCCTGCAGCACACGAGCGGCGATCAGCGTATTCATCGAGACAGCCAGGCCGCAGACTGCGGAGCCGACGGTGAAGATTCCGATCGCCGTCATCATCACATATTTGCGGCCGAAGAGATCGCCGAGCTTGCCGTAGAGCGGCATGACGGCGCTGAGCGCCAACAGGTAGGCCGAGCCGATCCAGCCGAAACGCTCGAGATGGCCGAACTCGCCGACAATTGTCGGCAATGCCGTGGAGACGATCTGATTATCAAGCGTCGCCATGAACATGGCGGTCATCAGAAAGAAGAAGAGGATAAGCCGGCGACGAGGGTCCGTCACGAGCGGCGCAGGCGCGGGTTGCATGTCCATGAGGCATATTTCCGGGTTCGAACTATTTTATGTGCTATCAGCATGTAATTGTCAACGGCACATGAGTGACCCCGGCATATTCAATTTTGACCTCCGCTCTGCTATGGTTCGGTCATGAATGAGACGCTGACGAAGATCCTGTCCAACAGTCGGGCCGAGCCGGACGATGAGAACCTGCCTCGCATCGGCAGGAGCATGGCGCGCATGCGCCTGATGACCGGCCGACGGCTGATCGGCAGGCTGGCGATCCAGAGCGCCGCACCGGGCCTTGAGCTCTCCCACCTCGACGTGCTCGACGCCGTGCGCCGGGCTGGGTCGCCCGGCGAGGTCACCGTCGGCTTGATCGCGGAGATGCTGCGCATCGACCCGTCGCGCGCGAGCCGGGTGGTGGCCGAGATGGTCGGACGCAACGTCTTGCGGCGCGAAGCCTCCCAGGCCGACGCGCGGCGGATCGTCGTCGTCATCACCGACGCTGGCCAGGCGCTGCTTGCCGAGATCCATGCGCAGAAAATGGCCATTATCTCCGAGATCGTCTCCGATTGGCCACGCGAGGATATAGAGCGTTTCGCGACGCTGTTCGAACGTTTCATCGGTGGCTACGAGGCAATCTTTCTCTCGCGCGACAAGGACACGCCCGGTTGAGGCGAAAGCCGTCCGTCGGTGGTGCCCCTTCCCCTCGCCCCCCCGTTTGCGCTAAGGGCAGTGCCCATGAGCCAATCCACCTTCACCATTCTGCTCGGCGGCGAACTCAGCCTGACGGAACGCCTGCGCCACGCGATCGGCGGCAGCCGCTTCATCGCGGCCGATGGCGGCATGCGGCATGCGATGGCGCTTGGTGTCATGCCTGAGCTCTGGGTCGGCGATTTCGATTCGACGCCCCCCGAGCTCGAAGCGGGTTTTCTCGATGTGCCGAAACAGCCCTATCCCGCAGCGAAGGCGGCAACGGACGGCGAAATCGCCGTATCGGAAGCGATCGCACGTGGCGCGCGGCGGCTGATCCTCGCCGGCGCGCTCGCCGGCGAACGCTCCGACCATGCGCTTCAGCATCTGCTGTCGGCTGTCGGCTTGGCGGAAAAGGGTTTCGACGTACTGCTGACCTCGGGCAAGGAAGAGGCAGTGCCGCTGGTTCCCGGCACGATCGAGCTCGATCTTCCCAAAGGCAGCCTGTTTTCCGTGCCCGGATTTGGGCCGCTGACCGGACTTTCTATCGAGAATGCGCGTTATCCGCTCACCGATTTCCATCTGCCTTTCGGCTCGTCGCGCACCATTTCAAATGTCGCGGAAGGCAAGGTTCGCCTTTCGCTCGAGAGCGGCCGGGCGATCGTGCTTGCCCGCCCCTATGATCTTTCCGGAGTCTGATTTTTGGCCCCTCCCATTCTGAAACTCGACGATATCTTCCTGAGCTTCGGCGGCGCACCGCTGCTGGCGGGCGCTTCCCTGCAGGTCGAGCCCGGCGACAAGATCTGTCTCGTCGGCCGTAACGGCTCGGGAAAATCGACGCTGCTGAAGATCGCCGCCGGCCTGGTCGAGGCGCAGTCCGGCGAAGTTTTCCGTCATCCGTCCTCGACGGTGCGCTATCTCGAACAGGCGCCGGACTTTGCCAGTTTCAGCACCGTTCAGGCCTATGCCGAGGCTGGTCTGGGACCCGGCGACGATCCCTATCGCGTCACCTATCTTCTGTCCCACCTCGGCCTCACCGGTGAGGAGGATCCAAATACCCTTTCCGGCGGTGAATCGCGACGGGCCGCCCTTGCCCGCGTGCTGGCGCCGGAGCCCGACATTCTCCTGCTCGACGAGCCGACCAACCATCTCGACCTGCCGACCATCGAATGGCTGGAAGGCGAGTTGCAAAAGACGCGCAGCGCCCTGGTGCTGATCTCGCACGACCGGCGGTTCCTCGAAAAAGTTTCGACGGCAACCGTCTGGCTCGATCGCGGCGCCTCGCGCCGGCTCGACAGGGGCTTTGCGCATTTCGAAGCCTGGCGCGACCAGGTGCTGGAGGCCGAGGAGCTCGAGCAGCACAAGCTCGGCAAGGCAATCGAGCGCGAGGAGCACTGGCTGCGCTACGGCGTCACGGCCCGGCGCAAGCGCAATATGCGCCGTCTCGGCGAGCTGCAGACGATGCGTTCGCAATATCGTGGCCACAAGGGCCCGCAGGGCACGGTGCAGGCGGCGATTTCGGATGCGCAGGAATCCGGCAAGCTGGTGATCGAGGCCGAGAAGATCACCAAGAGCTTCGGCGACCGGGCAATCGTCACACCGTTCTCGATCCGCGTCCATCGCGGCGATTGCATCGGTCTCGTCGGGCCGAACGGCGCCGGCAAGACGACGCTCCTGAAAATGCTGACCGGCCAGCTTTCGCCGGACGGCGGCACGGTGAAGCTGGGCACCAACCTGGAGATCGCCACCCTCGACCAGAAGCGCGAGGACCTCAAGCCCGAGGAGACGCTTGCAAACTACCTGACCGACGGGCGCGGCGAAAACCTGCTCGTCAATGGCGAGCAGCGCCACGTCACCGGCTACATGAAAGAATTCCTGTTCCAGCCGGAGCAGGCGCGAACACCGATCAAGAGCCTCTCCGGCGGCGAGCGCGCCCGGCTGATGCTGGCGCGCATCCTGGCGCGCCCGGCAAACCTCCTGATCCTTGACGAACCGACCAACGATCTCGACATCGAGACGCTCGACCTCCTGCAGGAAATCGTCGCCGGCTTTCCCGGCACCGTCATCCTCGTCAGCCACGATCGTGACTTTCTCGACCGCACCGTAACCTCGACGATCGCGCCCGCCGTGCCGGATGCGCCCGACGGCCGATGGATCGAATATGCCGGCGGCTATACGGACATGTTGGCGCAGCGCAAGGGCGTACTCGACGAGCGCAGGAAAGCCGAGAAAGCGGCGGAGAAACCGAAGACCCAGGAGACAACAGCTTCCGGCGCAGCCTCGAAGGGCAAGCTTTCCTTCAAGCAGAAATTCGCGCTGGACAATCTGCCGAAGGAAATGGCCAAGGCCGAGGCCGAGATCGCCAAGCGCGAACTTGTCATGGCCGATCCCAATCTCTTCACGCGCGACCCCGTTGCCTTCAACCGCCTTGCAGGCGAGATGGAGAAGCTGCGAGTCAGCCTGACCAAGATGGAAGAGGAATGGCTGGAGCTCGAAATGCTGCGGGAAGAACTGGAGGGCTGAGACTCTCGCACTCAGCCGCTTGCGTCACGTTGTAGGCAGGGGTCCTGCCGATAAGGGGGCGTCCTAAAGCGCCGGCGCGGGGACGGCGGCTGCGCCGGCACTGGCGCTGGCGCCGCTGGTCTGGGCGACCTGCTGCTGCGGCTCTTCGGATCTCGAGGGCAGAGCCTGCAGATGCAGCACCCGGGGCTGCAACGCCTCCAGATAAGTTTCAGAGCGGCCGATATAGATCATGCCGGTTTCGGGCATCGAAGTCAGCACGCTGCACATCGTTTCCTGCCATTCCGGCTCCATGCCCTCGAGCACTTCGTCGAAGATGATCCAGCGCGGGCGCACCAGCAGCAGGCGCGCGAAGCCGATCGCCTTCTGTTCATCGCCGTCGAGCAGCTTGTCCCAGCGGGCGCGGGTATCGAGCCTTGCGATCAGAGAGTGCAGGCCGGCCTTTTCAAGGGCCGCCTCGACCGCAGCTTGCTCGTAGGCATCGGCGCTTTCGGGGAAGGCCAACGCCTCGCGCAACGTGCCGCCCGGAATATAGGCGATTTGCGGAACGAACAGCATGTCGTCGATCGGCGGCAGACCCATCGTGCCGCTGCCGCACGGCCAGAGCCCGGCCAAGGCCTGGAACAGCAGCTTGCGGTTGACGCTATGATCGCCGTTGATCATGATTTTTTCGCCGGCCTTGATCACGATATCGGTTTCTCGCAGGCGAAAACCGCCGCATTCCTCGATGTCTTCGCCGATCTTGGCATTGATCACCACATCCTTCAGCGTCAGCCTGTCGGCGGCGGTGTCTTCATAGGCGATGCTTCCCTTCACGCCAAAGCCCTCGTCCATGTCGAGCAGCGCCTGGCGGAAGTCGGTGACGCGCATCAGCGTGGCACGCCATTCGGCGATCGGGCCGAAATTGGCGACATACCAGCGCAACGCCGTATTGACCTGGTTGAAGGCGCCGACCGACATCATCAGCTGGCCGAGGGTGAGGCCGCCGGAAAAATAGGCGGGTGCGGCAACGATGATCGGAATGACGATCACCAGCCAGCCGTAGCCGGCCGAAACCCAGGTGAGATTGGTATTGGCCATGGCGAGCCGCTTGACGACCCTCAGTACCGAACTGATGTCGGTATTGATACGCCGGCGTTCGTTCTCCTCGCCGCGGGCGACGGTGATCGCCGGCATGTTCTCGTTGGCATGCATCAGCGTGAAACGAAGCTCGGCCTCCTTCGAGAAGCGGTCGGCATTGAGCTTGACCAGCTTGCGGCCGACGACCTGGCTCAACACCGAGGCGGAAGCTGCATAGAAAATCGCCGCCCAGACCATATAGCCCGGTATGGAGAAGCTGTGGCCGCTGATGTGGAAGATGAAGCCGCTCGAAAGCTCCCAGAGCACGCCGATGAAGCTCACCAGAAGAATGGTCGATTGCAGCAGCCCGAGGACGAGCCCGGTCGTGCTTTCGGCAAGGTTGCGGGAATCCTCGTGCAGGCGCTGATCCGGATTGACGCCGATCAGGCCGCTGGAGGCGAGCCGCAGCGCCCGCTTACGCTTCAGCCACTGGTCGACGAGATCGCGTGACAGGCCTTCGCGCATATAAAGCGCGGTCATCTGGTTCAGCCAAGCCTGCAGCACGTTGAGCAGCAGCAGCGTGCCGGCGATCATCGCGAAGATTTCGAGCTGGTGGAAGAATTCGCCGAGGTCGCGGCGCTCGAGCGAATCGTAGAAAGGGGCGTTCCACTCATTGAGAATAACCTGGCCATAGGCCGTCGCCAGGATGACGAGGATCAGCACGGTCGCCAGAAACAGCACCTTGCCGCGAACTTGCGAATTCCAGAATGCTGAGAACATCACACCGAGGCGATATGTCAGGCTGAAATCATACCCTACCCTATCCTGCTTCCGGATGCCTGGCCTCCCTTCGATCTTGTCTGCCATCACGCTTTTCCAACACCGCCCATACTGTCATTATTAACATGGTGGCGTTACCGGTCTATCAACAGATTCTATCAGTCATTAAAGTGTGATGATTCTTGACGGGCCACTCCCGCATGCATTCGGAGTTGATTCGCGGCTCAACTGGGACTAATTAAGGCACTCCGTGGTGATTTGGCCGGCCGGCTTGCAGCCACGTTAAAAAAGTCGCTAAAGGGCCGCGTGCGGACCGGTAGCGATTTTTTCGCCGCCGGTTTTTTATTTTTGATCGAGTTGACCGCAATGCCCATCAAGATCCCCGATACGCTGCCCGCCTTCGAAACCCTGGTTCAGGAAGGCGTGCGGGTGCTGACCGAGACGATGGCGATCCGTCAGGATATAAGACCGTTGCAGATCGGCCTGCTCAACCTGATGCCGAACAAGATTAAGACCGAACTGCAGATGGCCCGTCTCGTCGGCGCTTCGCCGCTGCAGGTGGAGCTGTCACTCATCCGCATCGGCGGCCACAAGGCAAAGAACACATCCGAAGATCACCTGCTCGCCTTCTACCAGACCTGGGAAGAGGTGAAGCAGCGCAAGTTCGACGGCTTCATCATCACCGGAGCCCCGATCGAGCTCCTCCCCTATGAGGACGTTACCTATTGGGCAGAAATGCAGGAGATCTTCAATTGGACGGAGACCAACGTCCATTCGACGATGAACGTCTGCTGGGGCGCGATGGCGGCGATCTATCACTTCCACGGCGTTCCGAAATACGAGCTGAAGGAAAAGGCCTTCGGCGTCTACCGGCACCGGAACCTGAAGCCTTCCTCCATCTATCTGAACGGCTTTTCCGACAACTTCGAGGTGCCGGTGTCGCGCTGGACCGAGGTGCGCCGCGCCGACATCGAGAAATGCGAAAGCCTGGAAATTCTGATGGAATCGAGCGAGATGGGCGTCTGCCTCGTGCATGAGAAAAGGGGCCGGCGGCTCTACATGTTCAATCATGTCGAATATGATTCCACCTCACTTTCGGACGAGTATTTCCGCGATGTGGATGCCGGCGTACCGATCAAGATGCCGCACAATTACTTCCCGCATAATGATCCGGCACTTGCGCCTCAGAACCGCTGGCGCAGCCACGCGCACCTCTTGTTCGGCAACTGGATCAACGAGATTTACCAGACGACGCCCTATGACGTCGAAGAGATCGGCATGGATCTTTAATGGAATTTCTTTCTGACCTGCCTGGTTGCGGTTTGGAACAAATGCGGGCAGGTTCCGGTCCGGAACCCTATAGCGCCGCGCGTTTTTATCGGACGCGCAAAGGAACGGACAGTCGATCATGTCGGATAAGTTGGAGCGGGAAGTTTTTGGGCAGACGAAGGCGGGCGAGACCGTCTATCGCGTCGTCATCAGGGGCGGCGGCCTAACGGCCAAGATCATCACCTGGGGTGCGGTCATCCAGGATCTGCGCCTTGAGGGTCATGAGGCGCCGCTGCAACTCGGCTTCGAGGATTTCGACAGCTATCCTCTCTACTCGGCCTATTTCGGCGCGACGCCCGGCCGCTGCGCCAACCGTGTCGGCGGCGGCGCCTTTACGCTCGACGGCAAGGACTATCAGCTCGAGCCGAATGAAAACGGCGTCACACATCTGCACGGCGGCAGCGACAATATCGGCAAGCGCAACTGGACGATCGTCGAGCATGCGGTCGACCGCCTGGTGATGAAGATCGTCGATCCGGACGGCCGTGCCGGTTATCCCGGCAACTGCACCATTCAGGCGACGTTCCGGGTGCACGGCAATGGTGAACTGTCGATCACCTATGAATCGACCAGCGATCAGCCGACGCTCGCCAATGTCTGCCAGCACGCCTATTTCAATCTCGACGGCCGCGATGATGCACTGGGCCACGACATCATGATCGCCGCCGATCACTATCTGCCGACCGACGAGAAGCAGGTGCCGACCGGCGAAATCCGGCCCGTTGCCGGAACCGAATTCGATTTCCGCGAGATGGCCCCGATGAAGCGTTTCGTCGGCAGTGAACAGGTATTGTACGACCACAATTTCTGCCTGTCCCGCGAACGCACCGCCAAGCGGACCGTGGCACTCGCCCGCAGCCTCTATTCCGGCGTGTCGCTGGAAGTGCGCAGCACCGAGCCGGGCGTACAGTTCTATGCCGGCTTCAAGCTCAACACTGGGGCTCCCGGCCTCGGCGGGCGCAAATATGGTCCGTTCGCCGGCTTCTGCCTGGAGACACAGATCTGGCCGGATGCGATCAACCATGAGGGCTTCCCGAATGCGGTCCTGCGTCCAGGCGAAGTGCTACGCCAGGAAACGGACTACATCTTCACCAAGAGCTGAAGCGTTCTAAAGCGCGTCACGATCTTTCAGATTCGCTCCTCGCGCTTTAGGTTTTTGTTTACGCAAGTCGGTATCGCAAAACCGCCGCACACGTTTGCGCGGACATGCTCTGAGACGTACGGCTGTCAAATTTGACCGTTATTGAACCCTCTTCGGATTGCCGGAGAGGGTTTTTTCTTCTGCCCCTCAGATTCAGGCTTGCCGATTGGTTCTATATAGGTTCTATTGTGTGTCCATGGATAGAACCAGTCTAGTAGCTGAACTCAATAGACGCAGCCTGCGCGACGACGCGCTGACCGGCCCACTCTACAAGCGGCTGGCGCAGGTGCTGACCAGCCTCATTCAGGAAGGCTTGCTGAAGCCCGGCACGGCGCTGCCGGGCGAGCGTGACCTTGCCGAGGCTCTCAAGCTCGGCCGCGTCACCGTGCGCACCGCCTATCGCGACCTCATGGCGGCGGGCGCATTGGAATCGCGCCACGGAAGCGGTACTTTCGTATCGAGCAAGGTCGAGCGCATGGAACAGTCGCTCTGGCGGCTTTCCTCCTTCTCCGCCGATATGCGTTCGCGCGGCCGGTTGCCGGCCGCGCGGATATTGTCGCGAGAGATCAACACGCCGTCGCCGGAAGAATCCTTCCTGCTCGGCCTCGGCGGCGACGAGCCGGTGCTGAGGCTCGACCGGCTGCGCCTCGCTGACGGCTTGCCGCTGGCGATCGAACGCGCCGTCGTGCCGGTCAAGTTTCTGGGGAAGAATGCCGGCGGCGAAGGATCGCTCTACGATGCGCTGGCGGCGAATGGCCATCGGCCGGTGCGCGCGCTGCAGCGGTTGACCGCCGTCACGCTCGATGCATCCTATGCTGCGATGCTGAACGTCAAGGCAGGCGCGCCGGCGCTTCTTATCGAACGTGTCTCGCGCCTGGAAGACCAGCGCGTCGTCGAATACACCCGCTCGCATTATCGCGGCGATGCCTATGACTTCGTTGCCGAATTGAGAATTGGAGATGACCATGAGTGAGAACCAGTCGCTGATGCTGCAGGAAGCAGGCGAATCACCCGAAGTGGTGGCCACGCTTCTCGAAAAGGAAAAGCCGGTCTTTGCCGAGATCGCCCGTCTGTTTTCGTCCGCCCGTCCGAGCGTGGTGACGACGGCCGCGCGCGGCTCCTCGGACCATGCCGCCACCTTCTTCAAATATCTCTTTGAGATCACCTGCGGCGTCCCAGTCGCCTCGGTCGGCCCGTCGATCGCTTCCGTCTATGGTGCTGCCCTCCACCTGCAGGGCGGCGTGCATTTCACCGTCTCGCAGTCGGGCGCCAGCCCCGACATCGTCGCCCTGCAGGAGGCCGCGAAGAAGGGGGGCGCAACGACGATCGCCGTCGTCAACGTCACCGACAGCCCGCTTGCCAGGCAGGCGGATATCGTTCTCGGCCTCAACGCCGGCGCGGAAAAGAGTGTGGCGGCGACGAAATCCTTCATCGCCTCCGTCGCCGCGCTCACCGGGGTGACGGCTGCGATCGGCGGCGCGTCCGACCTGCAGGCAGCGCTGGAAAAACTGCCGGAGGCGCTTTCGGCGACCGCCGGGATCGACACGGCGGCGGCCGAGGAGGTGCTGCTCCATGCGACCTCGCTCTATACGGCCGGCCGCGGCCCGGCCTTCGCGATCGCGCTCGAAGCGGCGTTGAAGGCCAAGGAAACCTCGGGCCTGCACGCCGAGGCCTTTTCGCTGGCTGAACTGATGCATGGCCCGATGCGCCTGGTGCAGCCGGGCTTTCCAATCGTCGCCTTCGCGCCCGACGATGCTGCTTTGGCCAATAACGGCAAGGCGCTGGAGCGCCTGCAGAAGCTTGGCGCCACCACCGTCGGCTTCTCCACGCAGCCGCTCTCCGGCATCAATCTGCGCGTGCCGACGACGGGCAACGGTCTCGTCGATCCGCTGGTGTCGCTGCTCGTCTATTACCGACTGATCGAATCGGTGACGCGCCGCAAGGGCTTCGACCCCGACCGGCCGGCCAACCTGCTCAAGGTGACGGAGACGGTCTGATGGGACGCAAGATCTTCGTCGGCGCCCGGATCTTCGACGGCGAGCGCTTCCATGACGACAAGGCACTCGTCCTTGCCGACGGCCGCGTCGAAGCGATCGTCGCGAGAAACGACCTGCCCGATGGCGAGATGGTCACTCTTGAGGGCGGCGTCCTGTCGGCCGGCTTCATCGATGCGCAGGTCAATGGCGGCGGCGGCCGAATGCTGAACGACGAGCCGTCCCCGGCGTCGATGGAGATCATCGCCGGCGGGCATCGGCCTTATGGCACGACGTCGCTGCTGCCGACCTTGATCACCGATACATCGGAGGCGACCAATGCCGCCATCGAGGCGGCGAAGGAGGCTGTGAAAAAGAACCGCGGCGTCGCCGGTCTGCATCTCGAGGGCCCGCATCTGGCACCGGCCCGCAAGGGTGCGCATCTGGCCGAGTTGATGCGGCCGGTGGAGGACCGCGACGTCAAGGCCTTCATCCGGGCACGTGAGTCGATCGGCACGCTGCTCGTCACCATCGCAGCCGAGCAGGTGACGGTCGCCCAGGTGCGCGAGCTTGCGGAAGCCGGCGTCACCGTCAGCATCGGCCATTCCGATTGTTCGAGCGAGGCGGCGGAGGAACGTTTCGATGCCGGAGCGCGCGGGGTCACGCATCTCTTCAACGCCATGAGCCAAATGGGACACCGTGCTCCCGGCCTCGTCGGCGCGGCCATCGATCATCCCGCGACCTGGTGCGGCATTATTGCCGACGGCCATCACGTCGATCCGAAGGCGCTGCGCACGGCGTTGCGTGCCAAGCGCGGCGAAGGCAGGTTGTTCTTCGTCACCGACGCGATGTCGCTTGTCGGCTCGCAGCAGGACTCTTTCACGCTGAACGGACGCACTGTCCGGCGCGAAAGGGGCGGCTTCTGCTCGAAGTTGGTGCTTTCCGATGGTACGCTGGCAGGCTCCGACGTCGACATGATTTCGGCAATCCGCTACGGCATCACCTATCTCGACCTGGCGCTCGCCGAGGCGCTGCGCATGGCGACCCTCTATCCCGCCCGTTTCCTGAGACTTGCCGATCGCGGCCATCTTTCACCGGGCGCGCGTGCCGATCTCGTGCACCTCACCGATACGCTCACCGTCGCCGCCACCTGGCTTGCCGGCGAAGTTGCATGAATTCAAGGAGAAGTAGGATGACCGACATTACCGATGCCTATTTCTCCAACCTTATCGGCCGGCTGGAAGAGCTGAAGCAGACGCTTGCCGAGCCGATGGCACAGGCTGCGGCGGTCATTCTCGATGCCGCCCGCGGCGACAAACGTGTCTATGTCTTCGGCACCGGCCATTCGCATATGCTGGCGGAAGAGGTGCACTATCGTGCCGGCGGACTCGCCTTCACCGTGCCGGTGCTCGTCGGCTCGGCGATGCTGCACGAGGGGGCGGTCATCAGTTCGGTCTATGAGCGCACACAGGGTCTGGTGCGGCCGATGCTGGAGCGTTACGGCATGCAGCCGGGCGACGTCATTATCATCGCTTCCAATTCGGGGGTGAACGCCGCGCCGATCGAGGCCGCCGATTATGCGCGCGAAATCGGCGCAAAGGTGATCGCCATCACCTCGATCGCCTATTCCTCGGCCATCGCCAATGGCCGCCGCCGGCTCGCCGACGTCGCCGACGTGGTGCTCGACAACGGATTGCCGCCGGGTGACGCTGTCGTCGATCTCGAAGGAACGGGACTTAGGGTCGGACCGGTCTCGACGGCGGTCGGTGTGACCATCATCAACGCGATCTTTGCCGAAGTTGCCTCGGAGCTTGCGAAATCCGGCGATGCGCCGGTCTATCTCAGCGCCAACATGCCGGGCGCGGCCGAGATCAACCAGAAGCTCGTCAAGAAATACCGGCCGCGCAACCCGCATCTCTGAGAGGATAAAGGAGCCTGCTGCTGTCGCAGGCACGGTTCGTGAGGCGATCAAGTGGCGAGGATTGAGCTGACCATACGGGCCGTCCGCGGTGCCAGCGTCAAGCCGATATGCCCGTGTCCAAAAGCAAACACGACGTCCCTTCCTCCTCTTGAAGGCCGAATGACGGGAACGGAATCGGGCATGGAAGGGCGAAAGCCCATCCAGCTCCGGCTTGGTTCACCAAGTGTCGGGAAAATCCTGCGGGCGTTTGCCAATAACACTTCGAGGCGCCTTGGGTTCGAAGGCGCGGTGAGACCTCCGAGTTCCACGGTGCCGGCGACGCGCAGCCGGCCACGCATCGGGCAAAAGTAAAATCCATGATGCGTCGGGCACACCGGTCTTTCCACCGGCGGTGTTTCCATATCGAATTCCAGATGATAGCCGCGCTCGGTGTCCAGGGGGACCCGCTCTCCGAGCTGCAGAGCCAGGCCGCGGGAATGAGCGCCGGCAGCGATCACCGCGGCTCGGGCGTGAATGCTGTGGGCTGGAGCCATCATCCTCACTCCGTTCCGCTCGCGCGAAATAGCCGTCACGGAGTCCCGTACGAACTCGACGCCCGCTTGTCTGGCGGCGGCGTCCATCACGCTCATGAGTTCGCCGGGATCGGTGAAGTTTATCGCTTTCGGAAAGAAAAGCCCTCCGCCATGGGCCTGCGGCAGTCGAGGCTCCAGGCTTTGCACCTCGCCGGGAGTGAGGAGTTGCTGCGCGATCCCGTAATTTCGGCGAAGCCTGACATCCGAAGCGGCCGCCTTGAAGGCCTCGGGCGTCTGGTAGAGGTAGAGGCATCCCTTCGCCCTCAGGAGATCGGATGCGCCGATCTCTGCTGCAAAGTCGAGCCATTCCGATGAAGCGTCGGATAGAAGGTCGGCGATGCGGCGCGTATTGTCTCTGTATCTGTGAGGGAGGGATTCGTAGGCAAAACGCATCAGCCATGGAAACAGCGTGGGCAATGCCGCCTTGCGAATGGACAACGGGCTGTCTGAATTGAGAAGCAGCGAGGCCAGGTTTTTAAGGACAGCGGGCGTGCCGACGGGAATGATTGCATAGTCGGCGATCGTTCCTGCATTGCCGTAGGATGCACCCGAACCGGGTTTGTTCGGTTCGATCAGGACGACATCGCGACCGTCGGCACGCAGCCGCAGAGCGGTTGTCACGCCGATCACGCCGCCGCCGATGACGGCGATATCTGTTGTTAGCTTGTTCATCAGATGTGGATTTATCTTTAGAGAAACGAGGCTTGGATGCCTGATCAGACCAAGAGCTAACCTGGGGAAGCGTAACGCGCGACATAGGCAGCCGTGCGTGCTTCCCTTGGACGGTCAAACACATCTCCGGCGGTTCCCTGCTCGATGATAAGACCGCCATCGATGAAGACGACCCAATCCGATACCTCCTTCGCAAAGGGCAGCTCGTGGGTGACCAGGATCATCGTCATGCCGTCAGCGGCCAGTTCGCGCATGACGCGGAGCACTTCGCCGGTGGATTCAGGATCGAGTGCCGACGTCGGCTCGTCGAACAGCAACACCGTTGGCTCCAGCGCCAGAGCGCGGGCAATCGCCACACGCTGCTGCTCGCCGCCCGACATCTGCTCCGGATAGGCCATCGCCCGTTTGGCAAGGCCTACTCTCGTCAGAAGTTTCACGGCCCGTTCCACGGCTTCTCTTTCGCCGATCCCGGCTGCATGCATCTGAGCGAGAACGACGTTCTCCACGGCGCGCAGATGCGGGAACAGATTGAAGCGCTGAAACACCATGCCGACACGTTGCCGAAGCTTGGCAAGGTTGCGGCAGGCCACCTCGCCATCGGCAAAGATCGTCTCATCCCCGACGGTGATCGTTCCCTGATCGGGACGCTCAAGCAAATTGACGCAGCGCATGAGGGTGGTCTTTCCTCCACCGCTCTGGCCAATGATGCTCACGATTTTGCCCGTGGGAACCTCGAGATCGACGCGGTCAAGCACCAGGCGCCCGTCGAAAGACTTGCGCAATCCGCTGATCTTGACGGCGGGTCGACCGGCCGGCTGATTTGACACAAAGGCAGATTTGGCAGCAGTGGTGGTCATGGGTCAGACCTTTCCCTCGGCCAGAAAGGTCCTGGCTAATTTGAGCCGACGCCTTCTCGCCAATGACAATGGCACACCGGCATGGATCTTGCGCTCCAGCAGAAGCAGGCATTGGGACAGCGGGTAGCAGATGACGAAATAGAGTCCCGAGATCACCAGATACACTTCAAGCGCTCGGAATGTTTCCGAGGCTATCAACTGTGCCTGCGTCATCAACTCGGCAGCGGAGATCGTTACAAGCAGCGAGGTCGACTTGATCAGGTCGACGAACATCGTATTGGTGCCCGGGAGCGCCAGCCGCACTGCTTGCGGCAGGACGACATGGCTGAAGGTTTTGCCGCGTCCCAGCCCGAGAGCTTGAGACGCCTCTTGCTGTCCTCGGTGTACGCCAGCGATAGCCGCCCGAAAGATCTCGGACAGGTAGGCGGCGTAGAAGAGCACCAGGCTCAACACTCCAGCCTCGAAAACCTCCAGCCTGATGCCTACGGAAGGCAGGCCGAAGTAAGTGAGGAAGATGATCGCCAGGAGCGGTACGTTTTTAAAAAGCTCGGTATAGAAGGCCGCGGGAACGCGGACGATTCGCAGCCGGTTGAGTCTCATCAACGCAAGGACAAGACCAAGGATCGTCGCGCCGATGAAGCTGGCCACGGTATAGCCGAGGGTCTTGAGCAGACCCCCGCCGATGTTTCCGACATAGTCATTCCAGGGAACCTGGAAGATATCGGTGAAGGATGACAACGCCGTCATGCTTCGATCTCACTTCGCGATGGAAGGCGGGGTCCAGTCGGCCGGACGGTCGACGCCGCGCCGCTGGGCCGCCATTTCGGGCGACGGAACTAGGAACTGCTGGGGATCGCCGCCCCATTTCGTGATCAAAGCGGCAAGCGACCCATCCTTGTACATATCGTCAATCTGATCGGAAACAGCCTTGGCCAGCTTCGGCGACTGCTTGGGAAGGTAGAATCCGGTCATGTAGGCTTGAAAATACTTGTAATCGGGGTGTGCGGCGACCTGTTCGTCGGTCGGCGGTTTCAGATATTCGATGCGGACCTTCATGTCGGGGCGCTGTTGCTGTTGGTAGGTGATCAGCAGTGGATCGAGAAAGCCGACGTCCAGGCGCCCGGCAGAAATATCCTGGAACACACTGTCGGCGCTCGGGAACGTATGGGGTGATGCGTTAGGCACCTGGGCGATGGATTTCGCCCAGACATAGCCGGTGACGGTGCCGAGATTTTTGCCTTCCAGGCTCGCAACATCGGGAAAGCTCGCCGTGCCGCTTACCGCCATGGCCGGCGGCGAATAATACGGCGGGTCCGTGAACAATCCGACTTTCTGTCGAACGTCGGACCATGCGATTCCGCCGATGGTTATATCGGCCCGCTGTGTCTGGACGGAAGCCAGCATGCCTGGAAAGTCGGTGACGTTGATTTCGATCTTGAGGCCGAGCTTATCGGCTATGGCTGTCAGGATGTCGCTGTCGAGGCCGACGAGCTTCCCATCCTTGACCGCCGTATAGGGCATGTAAGGCTGGACCGTAACAACGAGCGTGCCCGGCTTCACCAGCTCCAGATCGTCGGCGTTCGCAGTGAATGGCGCAGCCGTCGCAAACAGCCCCAAACTCAAGATCGCCACGGCAATGATCCCGTTCGCCTGCGATTTTTTTGTCAATTCAGCATGTTTCATTTGAAACCCCTCTTTGTGGTTATATATTGCTGATATATTATCAATATGCAGACATGATACGAAGTCAAGCAGATTCGTTGAGCGCCTTTTTTCGAGGCGGAACAGCCTCCAGCTATGCGGAAATGGACAGAGGAACACGCTGAATATGTCGGCATTCGAAGTGGATTACGAAGCGGCTGAAGCAACGCTGGCGGAGCGGACCTATATTCGGCTGCGCGACGACATCATCACGACACTGCTTCCTCCGGGCACGCTTCTGCGGGAAGCCGACCTCATGAAACGCATGGAAGTCGGGCGAACCCCGGTCCGGGAGGCGATTCAGCGCCTGCAATATGATGGTTTCGTTGTCGTCAGCGCCCGGCGCGGCACATTTGTCAGCAAGATCGATATCAATGATCTTACTGCCGTCTACGAGGCACGGGCACGGATCGAATCCTGGGCGACCCGGCTAGCTGCCGAAAGGCTGCGCGAGTTCGAGCGGCAGGAAGCGCGGCAGTTGATCGATGAGCTTAAGCAAACAATTGGTCCGATGGCGCTGGAAGACATCCTTGCCCTGGATCGACGGGTTCACCGCTTCATCTACAAAGTGGCGAAGAACTCTTTCCTGTTCGATACGCTGGATCACTACCACAATCTGTCGCTCAGAATTCTATATGTCGCGATGAAACGGTTTCCGGCCCTGGTACCGCGTCTGGAGGACGTCTTGCATGATCAGGTCCTCATGCTCGAGGCGGTATGCAGAGGGGATGCCGATGAGGCTGAAAAGATCGCGATGGCTCACGTCATGAGCTTCGAGAGCGAAGTGCGAAAGGTTATCTGAATTCGGTTCTTGGAATTGGGTGCAGCTTTAGCTGAACCAAGATATTTTCGGCAAAACGAGCCGTCCGAAACAATCGCGCGCTGCGAGTGGACGCGGCATCGATACTTGCTTGCATTCCACATTTCAGTGAGAGGCCGGCTTGAGCCGGCCTCCTGAATGGATGAAAACCAGGATCAGTCCTTGGCGCGTTCGACGTAGGAATTGTCTTCCGTCGCGATGACGACGCGGGTGCCGGCGTCGATATGCGGCGGGACCGAGGTGCGGATGCCGTTGGAGAGCATGGCCGGCTTGTAAGACGAGGATGCCGTCTGGCCCTTGACGACCGGTTCGGTCTCGACGATCTCGAGCGTGACGTGACGCGGCAGTTCGAGCGCCAGCGGAATGCCTTCATGGATCGACAGGATGCAGGTCATGCCTTCCTGGAGATAGGCCTTCTGGTCGCCCATGGTTTCCTGGCTGACGACCACCTGGTCGTAGTTGGCAGGGTTCATGAAGTGGAAGCCTTCGCCGTCTTCATAGAGATACTGGAAGTTGACGTCTTCGACGAAGGCGCGCTCGACCTGTTCGGTAGTGCGCCAGCGCTCGGAAACCTTCACGCCGTCGACGATGCGGCGCATGTCGACCTGAGTGACCGGCGTGCCCTTGCCCGGATGAAAGTTCTGGGCGGTGAGAACGACGTAGAGCTTGCCGTCCACGTCGAGAACGTTGCCCTTGCGGACCGAAGAGGCGATGACCTTGACCATAAGACTTCCTTGTAACTCGGCTTTCGGCGTCGTAGAGGACTGTCGAGACGCCCCAAGACGCAAATGTTTTTCTTTGGGGGCGCAACTAACCTAAAATCCGGGAAATAGCCACCCCATACCGGCTTCTCCGGTGAAGAAAGCTTGGAATGAACTTTTCGGCCAAAGCGTCCCCCTGGTGGACCCCGTCGGTGCATGCCGACCGCCGCCCGTTCCTGATCGGGCGCAATGCGATTCAGGCGTCGTTGCGCGGGTTTTTCGCGCGTGAGGATTTCATCGAGGTCGACACGGCGGTGCTGCAGGTCTCGCCTGGCAACGAAGCGCATCTGCATGCCTTCGCGACGCAAGCGATAACGACGGACGGTCAGACGGCGCCGCTCTACCTGCACACCTCGCCGGAATTCGCCTGCAAGAAGCTGCTTGCGGCGGGCGAGCAGCGTATTTCCTGCTTCGCCCATGTCTATCGCAACCGCGAGCGCGGGCCGCTGCACCATCCCGAATTCACCATGCTCGAATGGTACCGGGTCGGTGAAAGCTATGAGAGCCTGATGATGGATTGCGTGCGGATCCTCGCGCTCGCGGCTGAAACGGTGAAGACGCCGATGCTCGCCTATCGCGGCGCCGAGAGCGATCCCTTCGCAGGGCCGGAGCGGATCAGTGTCGCCGAAGCCTTCGAGCGCCATGCCGGCATCGATCTTCTTGCCTCCGTTGCCGCCGACGGCTCGACCGATCGCGACCATCTGGCGGCCGAACTCAGGCGCGTCGGCATGCGTGTGGCCGATGACGATGGCTGGGCCGACCTGTTCAGCCGGGTGTTGGTCGAAAAGATCGAGCCGCATCTCGGCTCCGGCCGCATCACCATCCTCGACGAATATCCTGTCTCCGAGGCCGCACTTGCGCGTCCCTCGGCACGCGACCCCCGGGTTGCCGAACGTTTCGAGCTCTATGCCTGCGGCGTCGAGCTTGCCAACGGCTTCGGCGAGCTCACCAATGCTGCCGAACAGCGCCGGCGCTTCGAGATCGAGATGGCCGAGAAGGCGCGTATCTATGGCGAGACCTATCCGATCGACGAGGATTTCCTCTCGGCACTGTCGCTGATGCCCGAGGCAAGCGGCATCGCACTCGGCCTCGACCGGCTGGTGATGCTGGCGACGGGGGCTTCGCGCATCGACCAGGTGCTCTGGGCGCCGGTTGCGGAGTATGGAAGATGAATGTCGTCAAACCGGTGAAGAGCGTCGACGATCTGGTGAAGGCCGGGCTTGCCGGGCCTGCCGATCGCGCAACGCTCGAGGCGGTGGCCGCGCGTTACGCCATTGCCCTGACGCCGGCGATGACCAGGCTGATCGACCGCGCCGATCCTGATGATCCAATTGCCCGACAATTCGTGCCTGATGCGGCCGAACTCATCGTCGCGCCCGAAGAACGCGCCGATCCAATCGGCGATCACGCCTACAGCCCGGTCGATGGCATCGTGCACCGTTATCCTGATCGGGTGCTGCTGAAGGCCGTGCATGTCTGCCCGGTCTATTGCCGCTTTTGCTTCCGCCGCGAAATGGTCGGGCCGCAGGGTTTGGGCACGCTCGATGCCGCGGCGATGCAGGCAGCCTTCGATTACATCGGGAGCCATCAGGAGATCTGGGAGGTCATCCTGACCGGCGGCGACCCGCTGGTGCTTTCACCGCGCCGCCTCCGCGACATCATGGAGGCGCTCGCAGGCATTGCGCATGTGAAGATCGTGCGTTTCCATACGCGCGTTCCCGTCGTCGATCCGGAGAAAATCGACGCGGCGCTCATCGCCGCGCTGAAGGCGAGCGGCAAGACGGTCTATGTCGCACTGCACGCCAACCATGTCAGAGAGTTGACGATGGAAGCGCGGGCGGCCTGCGCGCGCCTCGTCGATGCCGGCATCGCAATGGTCAGCCAATCGGTGCTGCTCAAGGGTATCAACGACGATTCCGCAATTCTTGCCGAACTGATGAAGGCTTTCGTCGAGATGCGCGTCAAGCCTTATTACCTGCATCATCCCGATCTCGCGCCCGGCACCAGCCATTTCAGGCTGACGATCGAGGAGGGGCAGAGGATCGTGGCGGCGCTGCGCGGTCGGATTTCCGGTCTCTGCCAGCCGACCTACATTCTCGATATCCCAGGCGGTCACGGCAAGGCCGTCGTCAGCGGAAGCACCGTTCGGGCAACGGGCGAGGGATGTTATTCCATCGCGGATTATCGCGGCGGCGAACATTCCTATCCGCCGGCGGATTGACCTGAAACGCCACTTTCCGTGTCATTTCTGTACTCGTCACGCCGGAAACGACATTGGACATGGGCGATGAAATTTCATCAAGACGTTGAGATCAAATATCTATTTCTGCTTTCGCAGGAAGGATCGCTAAAATCCTAACTATGAGGAACAATCATCTTTAACCCAACAAATTAGCGGAATGTTCTGTTTTCCGCACTAAAAGAACGCTCATGACAAGGCGATGAACGCCGGTTCGGGATCATGAGAATCTTGGAGTGATGGGATGAATACGACAATCCGCGACCTCGTAGCCAAATTCGGCAAGCTTCCTGTAGCGATCGACCAGGTCGCCGACGACGCCGATCTTTATGCGGCGGGTCTGACGTCCTTTGCCTCGGTGCAGCTGATGCTCGGCATCGAAGAGGCATTCGATATCGAATTCCCCGACAATCTTCTGAACCGCAAGTCCTTCGCGAGCATCGCGGCCATCGCCAAGACGGTCGATATCATCCGGGACGGCCGGAAGATCGCCTGATGAACTTCCCCGTCAAGATCATAGAGGACGGTGTTGTCGCACGGGTTGCCCGCGTCGCCGCAATCGCGGCCAAACACGCGGATGCCGTCGACGTCGAAGGCCGCTTTCCCCGGGAAGCCGTGGATGCGATGAAGGCCGAGAGGCTGCTCGGCATCCAGGTGCCGCGCCAGCTCGGCGGTGAATCGGCCTCGACCACCGAAATCGCCGAATTGTGCTCGATGCTCGGCCAGGCCTGTGCGGCAAGCGCCATGGTCTTCGCCATGCACCACATCAAGCTGTCGAGCCTCGTGGAACACGGCGCCGACAGCGAATGGCACTGCGACTTCATGCGCCGCATCGCGGCCGACCAGCTCTTGATCGCCTCGGCCACCACCGAGGGCGGCATCGGCGGCAACCTGCGCAACAGCATTTGCGCGATCGAGGTCGACGGCGATACCTGCAGCCTCGAAAAGGATGCGACCGTCATTTCCTACGGCTCGCATGCCGACGCTATCCTCATCACTTCGCGCAGCCATCCGCAGGCAGCCTCCTCCGATCAGGTGCTGACGGCCTTCCTCAAGGACCAGTACACGCTCGAGAAGACGCATGCCTGGAATACGCTCGGCATGCGCGGCACCTGTTCCGACGGCTTCCTCTTCAAGGGCCGGGCGCCGGCGCGGCAGATCCTGCCGAAGCCCTTCGCTGAGATCGCGGCGCAATCCATGCTCGCTTCCTCGCATCTGCTCTGGAGCGGCGTCTGGTACGGCATCGCGGTCGATGCAGTTGCGCGCGCCCAGGCCTTCGTGCGCGCCGCTGCCCGCAAGGCGCCGGACGCCCAGCCGCCGGGCGCGCTGCGCCTCGCCGAGGTCTCGAACCTCCTGCAAATGGTGAAATCCAACGTCGTTGCCGGCCTCAAGGCCTATGAAGACGCCAAATCAGATCCGGACAGGCTGTCGTCGATGGGATTTGCGGTGGCGATGAACAACGTCAAGATCGCCTCTTCCGAGACGATCCTGGAGATCGTCAACCATGCGATGCTGATCTGCGGCATCATGGGCTACAAGAACGGCACGCCCTTCAGCCTCGGACGCCATCTGCGCGACGCCCATTCCGCTCAGCTCATGATCTCGAACGACCGCATCCTCGGCAATACGTCGAGCATGCTTCTCGTCCACAAGCAGGACACTAGCCTACTGGGGTAAAGTCATGGATATGCAGACCTCGTTCCTGGACCGGCTCTTCGAGTCCGGCCTGCTGATCGATACCGGCGTTGATGGTCTCTATGGCCGCAGCGGCCAGTTCGAAGATGTCATCACCGCCTTCGAACGCCTGATCGATACGTTCGGCGGCGCCGACGGCGCCGAGGCGATGCGTTTCCCGCCGGGCATGAACCGCGCGCTCTTCGAAAAGAGCGGCTATATGAAGAGCTTTCCGCAGCTTGCCGGCACGGTGCACAGCTTCTGCGGCAGCGAGCTCGATCATATGAGCCTGCTTGAATGCATGGAGGTCGGCGACGACTGGACCAAGGATCAGAAGGCGACCGATATCGTGCTGACGCCGGCTGCCTGCTATCCGCTCTATCCGACGGTTGCCAAGCGCGGCAACCTGCCGAAAACGGGAGGCCTCTTCGATCTGCAGTCCTACTGCTTCCGCCATGAGCCGTCGAAGGACCCTGCCCGCCAGCAGCTATTTCGCATGCGCGAATATGTCTGCATGGGAACGGAGCAGCACGTCACCGATTTTCGCCAGAAATGGATGGACCGCGGCGTCGAGATGATGAAGCAGGTCGGCCTCGATGTGACCATCGATGTTGCCAACGACCCGTTCTTCGGCCGTGCGGGCAAGATGATGGTCAACAATCAGCGCGACCAGAACCTGAAGTTCGAACTGCTGATCCCGATCACGTCGACCGCCAATCCGACGGCCTGCATGAGCTTCAATTACCATCAGGATTCTTTCGGCCTGAAGTGGGCTCTCAATCTCGAAGACGGCAGCGTCGCGCACACCGCCTGCGTCGGCTTCGGCCTGGAGCGCATCGCGCTCGCCCTCTTCCACCATCACGGCCTCGACGTAAAGCAATGGCCGGCCAGCGTCCGGAAAACGCTATGGGGCTGATGAGCTCGATGGGATCGGTTTTCCCGGCGATCAGCCCGGAAACCTATCGGCAGCACGCGCTGCATGCCGGCGAGCGTGCATGGCCGGAAACCAATTGTTATATCGATCTCTGGATCGAGGTATTGAACACCTTGGGCGTCGCGCCCGAGGCGATGCTGGGTTTTACCCTGGCACAGGATTTTGAGGGTGATCAATTCACCTTCTTCAAGGTACCGCTCGAAGATCTCGAAGCGCTCTACGGCATCCGCGCGACCGAACTTGCGATCTACGACCGTGTCGAACGGCATGTCGAAGTGCAGATCGCGCGGGGGCGTCTCTGCCTGGTCGAGATGGATTCCTTCTACATGCCGGATACGCGCGGCACCGCCTATCGGCAGGAGCACGGCAAGACGACGGTTGCGATCAACCGGCTTGATGTTGCGGCAAAGCGCGTCGAATATTTTCACAATGCCGGCTATTTCCAGCTCGAGGGTGAGGATTTCGATGGGCTGTTCCAGCTGCAGCTGACGGAGAGCGATCCGCCGTTCCTGCCCTATACGGAATTTGCACGGTTTCCGGAAAGGCCTGCCGACGAAGCGCATCTTCGCGCGACCGCGCGGCGGCTTGCCGGCTTTCACTTCTCCAGGCGCCCCCGCCAAAACCCGATCCGCGCCTTCGCCCGCGTCTTCCCGCAGCAGGTGGAAGCGGTGGCGGAGCGGCCGTTCGGCTTCTTCCATAAATATGCCTTCAACACGCTCCGTCAGGTGGGCGCCAATTTCGAGTTGGCCGCTGATTATCTGACCTGGCTGTCCTCAGCCGAATACGCGGTGGCCGCCGAGGATGCCCGGCGCATTTCCGACGCGGCGAAATCCGTACAGTTCCAGCTTGCCCGCGCTGTCGCCCGCAGGAAGTTCGAGCCGCTGCAGGCGGCACTTGATCCGGCCGCCGATGCATGGGATTCCATGATGGCATCGCTTGCGGAGCGAATCTGAGGCCGGAGATCAGACAATGCGGGGGCGTTTGGCAAGCATCGGAGCTCGGGAAAGCGTGCTTTCCGAAGGCTGGAACCTGATCCTGACGGAGCCGGGGGCCTGCGCCGTACCGCACGATATTCATCTTTCCGCGCAGTTCATTCCTGCGCCCGTTCCTGGCACCGTTGCGGCAGCGCTTGAAAAAGCCGGGCTCTTCGACCGGGAAAATCCCGAACCGTTGAATATGAAGGACGCCTGGTATCTCTGCCGGCTTTTTGATGCCGAGCCTGGCGAAGCCATCCTGCGTTTCGGCGGGCTGGCCACAATTTGCAATGTCTTCCTCAACGGTCAGGAAATCCTCTTTTCCGAAAGCATGTTCACGGCGCATGAGCTCCCGGTGACGCTTTCGGGTGGCGACGAGCTGGCGCTCTGCTTTCGGGCGCTCGGCCCCAGACTGTCCGAACCCGGTCCGCGGGCGCGCTGGCGCCCGCAGATGATCACGCCGGCGGGCCTGAAGAATTTCCGCACGACGCTGCTCGGCCATATGCCGGGCTGGTGCCCCGATATTCATGCCGTCGGTCCGTGGCGGCCGATTTCACTGGTGCAACGCGATACCGTATCGATCGACAATGTCTCCATCCGCGCGGTCCTGGAGGAGAGCGGCGTCGGCCGGCTGAGCGTTTCTCTGCATAACAATGCCGAAGATCCGGCAATGCTGCTGCGCTGCGGCGGCATGGAACAGCCCTTCGAGAAGATTGGCGCCAATCATTACTCGGCTATCCTCAAGCTGTCCGACATCGAGCCCTGGTGGCCGCATACACACGGCACGCCGCGTCTCTATGATCTGACTCTGGTTTCCGACGGCGAGGAATATTCGCTCGGCAGCACCGGCTTCCGGCGCATCGACGTCGACCGCGGTGCGGATGGCGAAGACTTCGCGCTCCTCGTCAACGGCGAGCGTGTCTTCTGCCGCGGCGCGGTCTGGACGACCGCCGATATTGCGCGGCTGCCGGGCGGGCGGGAGGATTACGAGCCGTTTCTGCGGCTTGCCGCCCAAGCCGGCATGAACATGATCCGCATCGGCGGCACCATGGTTTACGAGACGCCGGATTTCTTTGCGCTCTGCGACGAACTCGGCCTGCTCGTGTGGCAGGATTTCATGTTCGCCAATTTTGATTATCCGCGCAACGACAAGGCCTTTCTCGGCCATGTGCATGCCGAGATCGAGGAATTCCTGTACGGCGTCCAGGCGTCGCCTTCCCTTGCCGTTCTCTGCGGCGGCAGCGAGATCCATCAGCAGGCGGCGATGCTCGGCCTGCCCATGGAATTCTGGAGTGGACCGGTGACCGACGAAATCATTCCGGCCATCGCCGCACGCATGCGTCCCGACGTGCCCTATGTGCCGAATTCGCCCCATGGCGGAGCGATGCCGTTTTCGCCCAATTCCGGCATTGCGCATTACTACGGGGTCGGCGCCTATATGCGGCCGATTGCCGATGCCCGCCGCGCCGATGTGCGCTTTGCCTCCGAAAGCCTCGCCTTTGCGCATGTGCCGCAGCAAAGGACGCTGCAGCGCTATCTCGACGTGCCCGCCGTCCACAGCCCCCAGTGGAAGGCGCGGGTGCCCCGCGACCGCGGCGCATCGTGGGATTTCGAGGATGTTCGCGACTTTTACCTCGAGCTTCTCTACGATTTCGACCCGGCCCGTCTGCGCCGCGAAGATCAGGAACGCTATCTCGACTTTTCCCGTGCCGTGACCGGCGAGGTCATCGAAGAGACCTTCGCCGAATGGCGGCGCAAGGGCTCCGGCTGCAACGGAGCGCTCGTCTGGACGCTGCAGGATCTGCTGCCCGGCCCCGGCTGGGGCGTGATCGATTCCACCGGCGAGCCGAAACCCGTCTGGTATGCGATGCGACGGGCCTTCCGACCGGTTCAGGCAGTCTTCACCGATGAGGGGACCAATGGTCTCGACGTGCATGTCGTCAACGAGACGGACACCGACCTTGACCTGGAACTCGAGATCGCCTGCCTGCGTGATGGAAAACAGCAGGTCGTCAGCGGCAACATGGCTTTCAGACTGGATGCAAGGAGCGTGGAGCGCTTTGCCTCGACCGCGCTGTTCGGCGCCTTCTTCGATACGACCTATGCCTTCCGTTTC
This sequence comes from Rhizobium sp. NLR10b, assembly GCF_019685435.1. NCBI lineage: Bacteria > Pseudomonadati > Pseudomonadota > Alphaproteobacteria > Hyphomicrobiales > Rhizobiaceae > Rhizobium > Rhizobium sp. NLR10b. Next base: position 233,497 of record NZ_JABDWV010000006.1, read on the forward strand.
GGCCCGCCTGCGCATGATGCAAGTGTGGCGCGCCTGCGCTCCCTCGCCGATGGCGCCGTCCTCGCGGAAAGCTTTCATTTCCCCTGCGGACGCGGAAAGGCACTGCACGACGCCGGCATCGAGGCATCGCTCGGCAGAGACGGCGACAGCTGGGTCGTCGACCTCAGGACCGACCGGCTGGCGCAATCGGTGCATATCGACGTCGAAGGCTACAGGGCTGACGACGACTGGTTCCACCTTGCTCCCGGCCCCGTACGGCGCGTGAAGCTCTCCGCGCTGTCCGGCACAGAGAGCGATGTTCAGCCGACGGGCGAAATCAGAAGTCTAGGCAGTTCGCGTCGCGTCGGGCTCGCGGGCTGAGGCTCGTAGGGAACAACGCAAGCTCACCGGAAAGATCGTGATTTGAGAACGATATACCGCTATCTGCGCGCCCATCTCCTGCAGCGGCTGATCCCGCGGTCGCGTCTCGCCTTCAACCCGCGCAAGCCGGTCGAAATCGTCGGCTATCTCTCGATGCCCGTTGGGGTCGGTGAATCGGCAAGGCTCTGTGCCGGGGCGCTTTCCCAAGCGGGACGGGCGATTTCGCTCTCAGACGTCAGCACGCATCCGGATGAAAAATCCTTTGCCGGCTTGGTGTCGTCGCATCTTTCGGCCGAACCGCCGGGAAGCCGTATCTGGCATCTCAATCCGCCGATGCTGCCACGCGCCATCCTGAAGATGGGCGTCGCCAATTTCACCCGCGCCTTCAACATCGGCTATTTCGCCTGGGAGCTTGAAGTCGTGCCGGCGGAATGGCGCTACGGGTTGCGTTACATGAATGCCATCTTCGTCCCCTCGGAATTCACCAGGCGGACGATTGCACCGCTGACGGCGGCGCCCGTCATCGTGGTTCCGCATCCCGTCACCGAGAAGCCGGCCGCAGAGGGCATACGGGAGAAGTTCGGCATCGAGAAAGATGCCTTTCTCGTCAGCTTCATCTTCAGCGCCGGCTCCTCGATCAATCGGAAGAACCCTCAAGCGGTGATCGAAGCTTTCAGACTGTTCAGCGCCGAATGCCCGAGCGCCTTTCTGCTGATGAAGGCGAGCGGCGATATCGGCAAGGATCAGGGCTTGCGCGAAGTGATTGCGTCGGTCGCCGGCGATAGTCGTATCCGGATCGTCACCGACAAGCTCTCGAACACCGAGATCAGCGGCCTCATCCGCTCCTCCAATGCCTATCTCTCGCTGCATCGCTCGGAAGGCTTCGGGCTGACGGTGGCCGAGGCGATCATGTATCGCACCCCTGTGATATCAACCGCCTGGTCGGGCACGGAAGATTTCTGCGACCCCGTGAACAGCTGGCTGGTCGCCTCTCCCCTCATTCCCGTCGTCGATTCCCATCCTGAATTTGCAGGGCTGCCGGGCGCGGTTTGGGCGGATCCCTCTCCTGAAATCGCGGCCGCCCATCTCGGCGATATCTTCCGTGCGCCCGAGCGCGCACGAGAGAAGGCCGGGAAGGCGCGGGAGTTCCTGCTGCGCTACCTCTCGGAGAACAGCTATGAAAAGGCGCTCCAGAAGCTGGCGGCGATGCAGGTCAGCTAAGGTGAGGTCGCCACTCCGCTTTATTTTAACATTTTCGCATTAGTGATGACGGGCATGCGAGTGCAAAACATGTTGCGCAAAGGTGTGCAGCGGTTTTGCGATAACGACGTGCGTAAAGACAAGAACATGAAGCGCGAGGAGCGAATCTCTGAAAGATCGCGACGCGCCTTAAGCTGACCCCCGCGGATGGACAGATGTCGAAGGGTATTATCGCAAATTCGGTGATGAATGCGGCGGCAGGCATGCTGCTGCTGCTGACGGGTTTCGTCTCCTCGATCATCACCGCGCGCCTGCTTGGGCCGGAAGCCAACGGCATCGTCGCCTTCTCGCTGTGGCTGGTGATGACGGGCGCCTCGATCGCCGAGCTCGGCTCCAGCATCACGCTGCTGAAGACCCTGCCGCAGCTTTCGGCGGAGGGCTATGACGCGCGCCGCCGGCGAGGCTTTGCCGCCATCCTCGTCAGCTTCATGATGTTTTCGACGGTGCTGCTGCTGGCGCTCTACGCCCTGTTCTTCCTGACCTCCGAGGAGATGCACTGGGCGAAAACCGCGCCCTCCGTCGCGCTCGTCACCGGAGTGCTGTTTTTCGTCCAGGCGATCGGATCTTTCGTCAAATTCTACCTGATCGGCGAAAAGAGGCTAGGCAGCTTCTTCAAACTGACCGTCGCCGTCTCTACCTTGCAGCTCGCCGGTGTCGCCGCCGGCGCCGTCCTCTACGGAGTCGAAGGCGTTCTCGTCGGTTATGCGCTCGGCCAGCTCGTGCTGTTTTTCGCCACACTGCCGATCCTTCTTGCACGGCGCGACTGGTGCGGGGTTTCACTCAAGTATCTCGCCTCCTCCTCCATCATCCTGTCGATCCAATTCATCATCGATTCCATTTTCCTCAACCGGCTCGAACTGCTCTTCCTGCAGCAGTTCTGGTCGGTGGAAATGGTCGGCTATTATGCCGTCGGTCTGTCGATCGCCAACATCGCGCTGCAACTGCCGATCCAGATGACCGGCAGCCTGCTGCCCTATTATTCCGAACGGCGGCACAGCAGCGACGATTCGACCTTGCCGGTCGAGGTCTTCGCCGCCGTCACCCGCAGCATGGCCTATATCGTGCTGCCGATGAGCCTCGGGCTGGCCGCGATCTCCAGCGAACTGGTGCTCGTGGTGTTCGGGGAAGCCTTCCGCCGCAGCGGCACGGTGGTCGCGCTGCTCGCGCTCGTCGCTCCCGCCTACACATTCATGCAGATCCTCAGCCTCTATCTGCTGTCAATGGACAAGGCCCGCTCCCGCCTCAACATCAGTGTGATAGGTGGCCTGCTCATGGTAGGGGGTTGTTTACTGATCGTACCTAGGCTCGCCGCCGAGGGGGCCGCAATCGTACGCATTCTCGTGTTCGTTGCGATGTCGGTGATGATGATCAGACAGACAGGATTCGGGTCCCAGCTTTCGGGTCTCTACGCAAGCCTGACGAAGGTGACGCTCGCCTCCGTCTTGTGCGCCTGCGCGGCGATTTCAGTGCTGGAATTCGTCCATGGCCCGATCGGCCTTATCTCCGCGATCATCGCCGGCACGCTCGCACATTTCGCCGCACTCCGCGTGCTGCGTGCCGTGCCCCTCGAGGATGTCGAGGTGATGCGTTCCATTGTCGAAAAGATGCCGTCGGTGCTGCGGCGGCCGGTCGGTCGTGTGATCGACTTCATTGCGCCGGGGCGCCCCGGCGATCCCGATCGCGCCAAGGTCGCGCCTGGCGAACTTTCGCTCGAACCGGCCGAAGGTGCCGGCCGCAACGCCGCCCTGCCCGTTGTCTTCGATGGCACGATCGGGCTGTTCATGCCGGAAAATCCTGAAGCCGGGAAGCGCTCGGCTGCGGTGCTCTTCGTCAGCCCATGGGGCTTCGAGGAAATGTGCAGCCGCAAGTTCTTCCGCGTCGCGGCCGAACATTTCTCCGATATCGGCGTACCCAGCCTGCGCTTCGATTACCGCGGCACCGGCGATGCGCTCGATTTCGGAGCGCTGCCGGCAAGGCTGGAAACCTGGGAAAACTCGATCCGCGCGGCGGCCGCCAAGCTGAAATCGCTGACCGGCTGCGACCGCATCATCCTGATCGGCCAAGGTCTCGGCGCGACCCTTGCCCAGCGCATCGGCTCCTCGATCGAGGGCGTCGACAGCCTCGTCATGCTGGCACCGGTGCTAAGCGGCCGCGCCTATATGCGTGAACTCAACATGTGGTCGAAGATCATCGACGCCGATCTCGGCCTCGGCCAGCAGCACGTGCAGGCTGCAAAGGTGCAGATCGCCGGGCTTGTCATGCCGGAAGAGATCGCCGCCGAGCTCGGCAAGCTCAACATCGCCGCGCCGCAGGGCCTGGCGGCGCCACGCTACCTGATCCTCGAACGCCCCGTCAGGGCCGAGGATACCGGATTTGCCGATGCGCTGCAGGCGCTTGGCGCCAATGTCGAGCAGAAAGTGTTCGACGGCTATGACGAGCTCGTCACCAATCCGCTCTTCGCCAAGACACCCATGGCCGTCGTCGAGCTTCTGACGGCTTGGCTGAAGACAGCGACCGCGGAGACATCCGCCGCTCATTCGCCGGCAGCGATCGAAACCACGCCGCTTGCCGGCGAAGGTTTCCTGGAAACGCCGGTGCGTTTCGGAAGTCACGATCATCTGGTCGGTGTCGTCAGCCGGCCGCTCGGCGAGATCAAGGGCAATGCCGTGCTCTTCCTGTCGACCGCCTATGACCGGCATGCCGGCTGGGGGCGGACGACGGTGGACATGGCGCGCGAACTCGCCCGCCAGGGCGTCGTGTCGCTGCGCTTCGATTCCGCCAATGTCGGCGACAGCCCGCCGCGGCCGGATGCGCCGGAGCAGGTGCTTTATTCGATGACACAGACCGACGATGCGATCGCCGCGCTCGATCTGCTCGAAAGCATCGTTGCCGGCCCCGTCATGGTCGCCGGCCGGTGCAGCGGCGGCTATGTCGCCTTCCGCGCCGGCGTCGCCGACGAGCGGCTGAAGGCGGTCGTTTCGATCAATCCCTTCGTCTATTACTGGGATCCGAAGGTGCCGGTGCGCCGCGAGCATGTCGTCTCCGTGCCCCGCAGCCTCGACGATTACGGCCAACGCCTGGCGCGGCTCGACACGCTGAAGCGGCTACTGCGCGGGCAGGTGGACGTGGTGTCGGCGCTGCGCAATATCGTCATCGCCGGCGGTCGGCGGCTGTCGCCCTTCGTCGCGCCATTGCTCGAACTGCTTCCCGACCGGCGCCATATCGCCCGTGAGGTCCGGCAGTCCTTTGCGCTGTTCGGCAAGCGCAAGGTGCCGCTGACGCTGATCTACAGCGAAGGCGACGTCGGCCTCGACCATGTCTATTTCCATTTCGGCCCGCGCGGCGCCAGGCTTTCCCGCTATCCGAACGTGCGGCTGCTGATGCTGCCGGATGCCGACCACAACCTGACGCCGCCGCAATCGCGCAAATTCGTCCTCGACGAGATCATACGTCTCGCGCGAGCGTAAGCGGGTCTTCTGTCGGGGTAGGTCAGAGGCTTTCCGCCGCGGCGATATCAAGCGATCTGTAGAGATCGATGTAACGCCCGGCGACGATATCCCAGGAATAGCCGCGCGCGGCGTCGAGAAGCTCCGAGCGAAGGGCATCCGGTTGGCCCGCAAGGCTGTCATAGGCCGATTCCATGGCCGTCGCGGCAGTCTCGGGACTGGTGAAATCGGCAAGCCTGATGAGGGAGTGCCGATCGGCGAGCGTCTGAAAGGCGTCGTTGGCGTTCAGCACCGGCAGCAGGCCGGCGCTCATCGCCTCCAGCGCGACCAGCCCGAAACCTTCATATTCCGAGGCGGAGGCGAAGAGCGAGGCTGCGATGATGATGCGGCGGATGGCATCATTGTCTGGCGACACATGCAGGGTGACGCGGCCGGTCAGGTCCCGGCTTTCGATCTCACCTTCGATATCCACCCGATTACGGTCGGATTCGGCCCCAACGATGTCGAGATGCCATTCCGGATCGCGGCCCTTCAGGACAGCCATCACGTCAAGCAGATGGTCCAGCCGCTTGTTCACCGAAAACCGGCCGATGGTGACGATGCGACGCCTTGCCAGGCGTGAGGCGGTGTCGGCGAACTTGCCGATATCGGCGCCGTTCTCGATCAGCACGCTATCCGGCACAATCTCGGAAAACTGCCTAAGATCGGAGGCGCTGCAGCAGACCACGCGGCAATAGGCCCTCGCCGAGGCGCGGGTCAGAGTGCGGAACCATATCTTCTTGATCGCCGCGTATTTCCGAGTGTGGAAGAAACCGCCATGGGTGGTGACGATCATCGGCTTGCCGTGCAGCATCCGGCCCCAGGCGAGCGCATCGAAGAAGAAGTCGATGGCATGGACGTGCACGAGATCGGCGTCGCCGAGATGACGAAAAACCTGCGGCGCCAACGGATAACGGCTGCTGCCGGACCACGGGATGCGCACCACCTCGATGCCGTCGATATTCTCGCAAGCCGGCAGCTTATCTTCAGGCGCGGTGAACAGCGAGTTCAGCGTGACGACGCGGACACGATAGCCACGCCGGCGGGTCTGGCGGCTGAGATTGGCGACGACGTCTTCCAGGCCGCCGCGATTGGGCAGGAACTGGCGCACGACATGGACGATCAGCGGAGCCGATTGCGGCTGCGGATTCTCGCGCCCCCTATCTGCCTCGACGATCGCCATTTTCCACCTATCGCTGCGCGTGCCAAACGCGTGTTGGCGCGGATTTATAGCAACGACCAGATATCTCCGACGTTAAGGCGTGGTTTCAGCAACGTCCTGCGGAAGCGATTCTTCGCGAAAAGGGTTAATCGTGTCTGACGGGAGTTCAGAAGGCTTTGAAGGTGAGCGTTGTCAGCGACCGGACGATGCCTGGAATATTGGCGATATTGTCATTGATGAACTTGCCGATATCCTGACCTTCCTCGATATAGATCTTCAACAGCAGGTCGTAATCGCCGCTTGTGGAATAGAGCTCCGAGACCAGCTCGGTCTGGTAGATGGCGTCGGCGACCTCATAGGTCTTGCCGGGGGCGCATTGGAGCTGGACGAAGATCGGCTTCATGGAAATTTCCTGCAAAGTTGTTTGGCCCGCATAATGGTCGAAAGCGCCATGCCGATGCAAGCCGTTCCTCACACGTTCGGTCCGGCCATCGCCTCCGCGACGATCCAGCCGCGAAAGGCGGCAAGCGGCGCATAATCGGCGCGCTCGCTGGGACAGGCGAGATAATACCGCTCCCGGCTCTCCATCTCCCGGTCGACGGCGGCGACGAGATCGCCGCGCCTGAGTTCTTCCTGCATCAGGAATGTCGGCAACAGGGCGACACCGAGACCGGCGGTCGCCGCTTGCGCTGCGGTGGCGAACTGATCGAAGAGCATGCCGTGCACGCTTTCGAACGAAACACCATTACCGGCGAACCATTGTTCCCAGGCATCGGGGCGCGTCGTCAGATGCAGAAGCGGAACGGCAAGCAGATCCTCTGGCCGCGAAATCCTGTGCTGTTTCAGAAAATCGGGACTGCAGGCCGGCACCGTACGCTCCGACATCAGCAAGGTCAGTTCCGCGCCGGGCCAGTGCGGGTGGCCGAAATGGATCGCGGCGTCGATTGAATCGAGCCGGAAATCGAAAGGTGAAAGCCGGGTCGCCAGATTGATGGTCACGCCGGGATTGGCGCTGAGAAAGCGGCCCAGGCGCGGCGCCAGCCAGCGCGTGCCGAAGGTCGGCAGGATGGCGAGATTGAGCGTGCCGCCGTGCGGATTGGCGCGCAGGTTCAACGAGGCGCTCGAGATGCGCCGCAGCGCCTCGCGAATCTCGCGGGCATAACCGTCGCCGGCGAGCGTCAGCCGCATGGTCTGGCGCTCGCGCAGGAAGAGCTCGACGCCGAGCTGCTCCTCCAGCGCGCTGACCTGGCGGCTGACGGCGCTCTGTGTCAGGTCGAGTTCACGCGCCGCTGCCGTGACGCTGCCTGTGCGGGCAACCGCCTCGAAGGCGGCGAGATGTGAAATCGACGGCAGAAAACGTCTTGAAGCGAGCATGATCATTCCGTTTCAGAATGAGCTATTTCCAAAATGTCGATATTTCCGCCTTTGCGCTGCTTGTAAAGAGTTTCATCCTGCAAAATCGGAATGAGCCGGAGCCTCAGATGCCGCAAACCTTCGTTTCCACAGACCGTATCCGCTCGCTTTTCACCGAGGCGATGTCGCAGATGTACCGGACGGAGGTTCCGCAATACGGCGCGCTGATCGAGCTGGTGGCGGATGTGAATGCCGGCTACCTCGAAAGCAATCCGGATCTGCGCGAACGCTTGGCCCGCGCCGGCGAGCTTGATCGCATCGATGTCGAGCGCCACGGCGCCATCCGGCTCGGAACGGCGGAAGAGCTTTTCACCATCCGCCGGCTGTTTGCCGTCATGGGCATGCAGGCGGTCGGTTATTACGACCTTTCGGTGGCCGGCGTGCCGGTTCATTCCACTTGCTTCCGGCCGATCGACGAGGCGGCGCTCAACATCAATCCGTTCCGCGTCTTCACCTCGCTGCTGCGCCTGGAGCTGATCGAGGACGAAGGTCTGCGTCGTGAAGCCGAGGCAATTCTCGCCAAGCGGCGCATCTATACGCCGGGCGCCATCGCGCTGATCGAGCGTCATGAGCAGAAGGGTGGCCTGACCGAGGCGGAAGCGACCGAATTTGTCGCTGAGGCGCTTGAAACCTTCCGCTGGCACGGCGAAGCGACCGTCAGCGCTGAAACCTACAAGCGCCTGCACGACGCGCATCGGCTGATTGCCGACGTCGTCAGCTTCAAGGGGCCGCACATCAACCACCTGACGCCGCGCACGCTCGATATCGATGCGGTGCAGGCCCGCATGCCGGAACGCGGCATCACTCCGAAGGCAGTCATCGAAGGGCCGCCGCGCCGGCAGTGCGATATCCTGCTGCGGCAGACGAGCTTCAAGGCGCTCGAGGAGACGATCGTCTTCTCAGGTGATGAGGGTGCGGTCCAGGGCACGCATACCGCCCGCTTCGGCGAGATCGAACAGCGCGGCGTGGCTTTGACGGCCAAAGGCCGGGCGCTCTACGACCAGCTGCTCGCTTCGGTTCGCGGTGAAGTGCAGGTCGGCGCCGGCGGCGCCAAGGCGGGCGCCTACGACCAGGAACTGGCCGAGCGCTTCAAGGCGTTGCCGGACAGCTGGGATGAGCTGCGCAGCCAGGATCTCGCCTTCTTCCATTATTCCGCCACGCCCGCGGGCATTGCCGCCGCGATCGCCGGGACCTTGCCGCGCGATCCCGAAGCGCTTCTCGCCAAGGGCTATCTCGCCTTCGCGCCGATCGTCTATGAAGACTTCCTGCCCGTCAGCGCGGCCGGCATCTTCCAGTCGAATCTCGGCACCGACCAGCAGCAGAATTATGCGACGCGCTCGAACCGCGACGCCTTCGAGACTGCACTCGGAGCGACGGTTCAGGATGAACTGGCGCTTTATGCGGAGCGGCAGGCCGCATCGCTGGAGACGGCGATGGGGGCGCTCGGGCTCGCGGCCCTGCAGCTGAGGACCGTTGCGTGAAATCGCCGCTTCAACACCTGTCCTTATGCGCTAGAGTACTCCGGTTTCATCCGATCGGGGTGTGCCATGCTGAATGATCCGCGCTCCCATGGCCTCTGGGAAAAGACCGCAGGCGTACCGCCGGCGACCTCGCCTCTCCATGGCGCGGTATCGGCCGACGTCGTCATCGTCGGTGGCGGCTATACCGGTCTTTCCGCCGCCTTGCATCTTGCCGAGGCCGGGTCGAAGGTGGTTCTGCTGGAGGCGAAGGAGATCGGCTTCGGCGGTGCGGGGCGCAATGTCGGTCTGATCAATGCCGGCATGTGGGTGATGCCCAACGACCTGCCGGGCGTGCTCGGCCCAGTTCACGGCGAACGCCTGCTCGAGTTGCTCGGGAATGCGCCGAAGCTCGTCATGGAACTGATCGACAAGCACGCGATCGCCTGCGAACTCGAGCGTAACGGCACGCTGCACTGCGCCGTCGGCGCGGACGGGTTGAAGGAGATCGAGGCGCGCGCGCTGCAATGGTCCGCGCGTGGCGCGCCCGTGAAAGTGCTCGATGCGGCAGAAACGGCCAAACGCATCGGCAGTGATGCCTATGCCGGGGCGCTGCTCGATCTTCGCGCCGGAACACTACAGCCGCTTGCCTATGCGCGCGGCCTCGCCCATGCCGCCGTCAAGGCGGGCGTCACCATCCATACATCGAGCCCCGTCATCGCAACCGAGCGTCGCGGCAGTCTCTGGACCGTGAACACGGAAAGCGGCGAAGCCAGCGCGGACTGGATCATCGTCGCCACCGATGCCTACAGCACCGGCCCCTTCGAGCAGGTGCGCAACGAGCAGGTCTATCTGCCCTATTTCAATTTCGCCACCGTGCCGCTCGGCCACAATCTGCGTCAGTCGATCCTGCCGGGGCGGGAAGGCGCATGGGACACCAAGGACATTCTCTCCTCCTTCCGCATGGATCAGGCTGGACGCCTCGTTTTCGGCAGCGTCGGCGCGCTGCGCAATACCGGGCTTGCGGTGCATAAGGGCTGGGCCAAGCGCGCCCTGAAGCGGCTCTTTCCCATGATCGGCGATGTCGAATTCGAATGCGAATGGTATGGCCAGATCGGCATGACCGACAATGCGCTGCCGCGCTTCCACAAATTCGCCCCGAATGTTATCGGCTTTTCAGGCTATAATGGCCGCGGCATAGCCCCCGGCACGGTCTTCGGCCGCACATTGGCTGAACATATTCTCGGCCGGCTTGCCGAGGCCGATCTGCCGCTGCCGCTGACGTCACCCACAGAGCCGAGCTTCCGTGCGCTCAAGGAACTATGGTACGAAGCCGGCGCTCAGGTCGCCCATTTCGCCGATGCCCGCTTCTGAGAACCGACAAGCGCTTCTGAGAACAATAAGATTGGAAACACGACAATGACCATCGCCGTCCTCGATCTCGCCACCGAAACCGCCAAGCTGCTCGCCGAACTCGGCGTCGACGCCGGCCGCTATCAGGGCGGCACGCTGTCTGTCTCCTCGCCAGTCACCGGCAAGGAAATCGGCAAGCTCAAAGAACATTCCGTTTCCGAAACGAAAGCGGCGATCGAAGAGGCGCACAAGGCTTTCCTCGAATGGCGTTCCGTGCCGGCGCCGAAGCGCGGCGAGTTGATCCGCCTGCTCGGCGAGGAGCTGCGCAGCGCCAAGACGGCGCTCGGCCGTCTTGTCTCGATCGAAGTCGGCAAGATCACCTCCGAAGGCCTCGGCGAGGTTCAGGAGATGATCGACATCTGCGATTTCGCCGTCGGTCTGTCGCGTCAGCTCTATGGCCTGACGATCGCTACCGAGCGCTCCGAACACCGGATGATGGAAAGCTGGCACCCGCTCGGCGCGATCGGCATCATTTCCGCCTTCAACTTCCCGGTCGCCGTCTGGTCTTGGAATGCGGCGCTGGCGATGGTCTGCGGCAATTCCACGGTCTGGAAACCGTCGGAAAAGACACCGTTGACCGCGCTTGCCGTGCAGGCGCTGTTCGAAAAGGCGCTGAAGCGCTTCGTCGCCGAGGGCGGCAAGGCGCCCGCCAATCTGTCGACCCTGATCATCGGCGGCCGTGAGGTCGGCGAGGTGCTGGTCGACCATCCGAAGATCCCGCTCGTTTCCGCCACCGGCTCGACGGCGATGGGCCGCGCCGTCGGTCCGCGCCTGTCGCAGCGTTTTGCCCGCGCTATTCTCGAACTCGGAGGCAACAATGCCGCCATCGTCTGCCCGAGCGCCGATCTCGACCTGACGCTGCGCGGCGTCGCCTTCTCCGCCATGGGAACGGCCGGCCAGCGCTGCACGACGCTGCGCCGTCTCTTCGTCCATGAAAGCGTCTACGACCAGCTTGTGCCGCGCTTGCAGAAGGCCTACGGCTCCGTCACCATCGGCAATCCGCTCGAAACAGGCACACTTGTGGGACCGCTGATCGACGGCCAGGCCTTCGAGAAGATGCAGGCAGCCCTTGGCGAGGCGGCATCGGCCGGCGGCAAGGTGACCGGCGGCGAACGCGTCGACAATGGTTCGGCCGATGCCTTCTACGTTCGCCCGGCGCTCGTCGAAATGCCCGATCAGACCGGTCCGGTCGAGCACGAGACCTTCGCGCCCATTCTCTATGTGATGAAATACAGCGATTTCGACACGGTGCTGGCGCTCCACAATGCCGTGCCGCAGGGGTTGTCGTCGTCGATCTTCACCAACGACATGCGCGAGGCGGAAACCTTCGTCTCCGCGCGGGGCTCGGATTGCGGCATTGCCAACGTCAACCTCGGGCCTTCGGGCGCCGAAATCGGCGGTGCCTTCGGCGGTGAAAAGGAGACCGGCGGCGGACGCGAATCCGGCTCCGATGCCTGGAAGGCCTATATGCGCCGCGCCACTAACACGATCAATTACGGCAGCACGCTGCCGCTTGCGCAGGGCGTCAAATTCGACGTCGAATAGCCATTGTTGCGAGAAGGCGACGCCGAGCGTCGCCTTCTTTGGCTCGATCGATATTTATTCCGACGCGATCTGCAATATCAGGTCAAGATATTGTGATGCTTTTTTCTCGGCGAAGAAACTTGAAATAGACAGTCAAGAAAAATATACGCCTCTTACCCGCAGGGTGACATTGCCATGGAGGCCATCATGACTATTGCTTTTAACCGTTTTTCCCACGTGCTGGCGCTCGCCGCGTCGCTCCTCTCCGCCACCGCGCTCGCAGGCAGCGCCAATGCGCAGGATGAGGGTCTGGTCGTATACAATGCGCAGCACGAAAGCCTGGGCCGCGAATGGATCGATGCCTTCACCAAGGAGACCGGCATCAAGGTCACCATGCGCCAGGGCGGCGACATGCAGTTCGCCAATCAGATCATTCAGGAAGGCGACGCATCCCCGGCGGACATTTTCCTGACTGAGAATTCGCCGGCCATGACGCTGGTCGACGGCGCCGGGCTCTTCGCCCCGGTCGAAAAGGAGACGCGGGATCAGGTCCCGGAGCAGTATCGTCCGGCCGACGGCATGTGGACCGGCATTGCCGCCCGCACGACGGTTTTTGCCTATGATAAGACCAAGCTCAGCGAAGACAAGTTGCCGAAGTCGCTGCTCGACCTCGCCGATCCCGCCTGGAAGGGCCGCTGGGGTGCAGCGCCGGCCGGCGCCGACTTCCAGGCTATCGTCGCTGCCCTGCTGCAGTTGAAGGGCGAAGACGCCACCAAGGCATGGCTGAAGGGTCTCAAAGACAATGCGACGCCCTATAAGGGCAACAGCGTTGCCATGAAGGCGGTCAATTCAGGTGAAGTCGAAGGCGCTGTCATCTATCACTACTACTGGTTCGGCGACCAGGCGAAGACGGGCGAGAACAGCAAGAATGTCGGCATGCATTACTTCAAGAACCAGGATCCGGGCGCTTTCATCAGCGTGTCGGGCGGCGGCGTCCTGAAGTCCACGCAGCACATGAAGGAAGCGCAGGCTTTCCTGAAATTCGTCACCAGCAAGGCGGGCCAGGCGATTCTCAAGAACGGCACCTCCTATGAATATGCCGTCGGAAAGGATTCCCTTTCCAACGACAAGCTCGTTCCGCTTGCCGATCTCAATGCTCCGAAGGTCGAAGCCTCGACGCTGGACAGCAAGAAGGTCGTGGAACTGATGACGGCGGCAGGTCTGATCTAGGCTTTCTGCGTTTCGCAGCACTCAAGCGGGGAATGCTTCGGGCTTTCTGCCGCAGGCCTGCAGTAGCCAAAACTATTGCTTTTGGCTCAAGAAAACCTTAGGGCATGACGGGATCGGGCAACTGTCTTTCCAAGGCGGTTGCCTTCCTTTTTCAGCGTATGAAGGCATCGGCCTTGCTGCAGGACAACAGATTTTTCGTAGCCGGCAACAGGGCGCCGGTCGCGCCGAAGGCCGCGCGAATGCTATTGCCGCGCCGGCGCATGCCGCACGCGCCGGTGATGCTTCTCGCGACCGTCATCGCGATCTTCAGTCTCGTGCCGCTCGGCTTCATCGGCTGGATCACTTACGATGTCGGCTGGGAAACGGTGAAAACGCTCGTCTTCCGGCCACGTGTCGGCGAACTCCTCATCAATACGGTTCTCCTGGAATCGGCGACCATTCCGCTGTCGATCGCGCTGGCCGTGACGCTTGCCTGGCTGACCGAACGAACGGATATTCCGTTCGCCAGACTCTGGGCCTGGCTGGCAGTCGCGCCGCTCGCAGTGCCAGCCTTCGTGCACAGCTACGCCTGGGTCAGCCTCATTCCCGGCATGCGCGGCCTTGAGAGCGGTGTCTTCGTTTCTGTTGTCGCCTACTATCCATTCCTTTATCTGCCGGTCGCCGCAGCGCTGCGCCGTCTCGATCCGGCCATCGAAGATACCGCCGCCTCCCTTGGCCTCGATCCCTGGCGCGTCTTCTTCCGCACCGTGCTGCCGCAGTTGAGGTTTGCCATTTGCGGCGGCTCGCTGCTGATTGCGCTGCATCTGCTGTCGGAATACGGCCTGTTCGTCATGATCCGGTTCGATACTTTCGCAACCGCGATCGTCGACCAGTTCCAATCCTCCTACAACAGCCCGGCCTCCAACATGCTCGGCGGCGTGCTCGTCGCCTGCTGCCTTTTCCTGCTCGGTCTCGAAGTGCTGCTGCGCGGCAACGAACGTTATGCCCGCGTCGGCCCCGGCTCGCCGCGTCCGGCCGATCGCCGGCGTCTTGGCTGGTTCGTGGTGCCGGCCATCCTGCTGCCTGTCGTCCTGGCGGTGCTAGCGCTCGGCGTGCCGTTGATGACGCTCGGCCGCTGGCTCTATCTCGGCGGCAGCGAGATCTGGCGCATCGAGGTCGGCACTGCTTTCCTGCAGACGATGGCGCTCGCTCTTGCCGGCGGCGTGCTGGCGACGGTTGCCGCAGCCCCCATGGCCTGGCTTTCCGTGCGCGCGCCCGGCCGCTTCCAGCGCGTGCTCGAAGCCTGCCACTATTATGTCGGCTCGCTGCCTGGCGTCGTCGTGGCGCTGGCGCTGGTGACGATCACCGTGCGTCTCGTGCTGCCGCTCTATCAGACTTTCGCAACGCTGCTCGTCGCCTATGTGATGCTTTTCCTGCCCCGCGCCATGGTCGGCTTACGCGCCAGCATCGCTCAGGCGCCAGTGGAGCTGGAGCGCGCCGCGATGGGCCTCGGCCGCACCCCCGGTCAGGCAGTGCGGCAGATCACCATGCGGCTTGCCGCACCGGGAGCCGCTGCCAGCGTCGCCTTGACCGCACTTGGCATTACCAATGAACTCACGGCGACGCTGATGCTCTCGCCCAGCGGCGTCGACACTCTGGCGACGAAATTCTGGTCGCTGACGAGCGAGATCGATTACGTCTCGGCCGCCCCTTACGCCTGCATGATGGTCGTGCTGTCGCTGCCGCTCACCCTGACGCTTTATACGCAATCGAAACGGACGGCCGGCCAATGACGCTGCTTACGATCGAAAACATCAGCAAGCGCTACGGGCCCGTCCAGGCGCTGACGGATATTTCGCTCGATGTCCAGGCCGGCAGCCGCACCGCCGTCATCGGGCCATCCGGCTCGGGCAAGACGACGCTGCTGCGCATCATCGCCGGCTTCGAGCTGGCCGACACCGGCAGGGTGACCCTGGACGGCGACGTGTTGGCCGATGGCCCCGCGGCGATGCCGGCTCACAAGCGGGGCATCGGCATCGTCTCCCAGGATGGCGCGCTGTTTCCACACTTGAGCGTGGCTGAAAATATCGGCTTCGGCTTCGAACGGGGTGCTGCCGATCGTGAGCGGCGCATCGCCGAACTGCTCGATATGGTCGAGCTCGACCGCGGCATGCTGGCGCGCCGCCCGCACCAGCTTTCCGGCGGTCAGCAGCAGCGCGTGGCGCTCGCCCGCGCGCTCGGCCGCAAGCCGCGGCTGATGCTGCTCGACGAACCATTCTCGGCGCTCGACACCGGCTTGCGTGAAAACATGCGCAAGGCTGTCGCGCGCGTGCTGCAGGCGGCCGGCATTACCGCCGTTCTCGTGACGCACGATCAGGAAGAGGCACTGAGTTTTGCCGATCAGGTCGCGGTCCTGAGGGAAGGGCGGCTGATCCAGGCGGGAACGCCGCAAACCCTGTATCTGCATCCCAGGGACCGCGAGACGGCACTGTTCCTCGGCGAGGCCGTACTGCTTCCGGCCATCATCCGCAACGGCCTTGCCGACTGCGCCCTCGGCCATGTCGCCGTCGAAGGCAGCCGCCAGGGCAAGGCGGAAATCATGCTGCGGCCCGAGCAGATCCGCGTCATTGCCGATGAAAGCGATCGCGACTACGGCGGACGGGTTGTCGAGGTGGAATTCGGCGGCGCGGTCTGCACGGTCGCCGTCTCGCTCGATGGCGTTGCCCTGCCGCCGATCCGGATCAAGACCTCGAGTGTCGCCCTTCCCTCGCCAGGCGATCTCGTTCGCCTGGATATATCGGGCAAGGCGCACGTTTTCGAGCGCTGAGATAATCCTTTTCGGAAATCGACCCGGGTTGCGCGCTAACCGACTTTACGCATCAACTCTTGCGGCTCGACGCCCTCGAGCCAGCCGCCGGTAAAGCCGGCGCGCTCGAGCCCGAGGCGGATGACCGGCGATTGCCGCATCAACTTCCAGATGAAATCGGAACGCGCGTTTTCGACGGTCATGACGACAAGACCCTGGTCGATGCCGACGGTGCGGTCGTCGACCCAGCCCTCCGGACGTTTTGTCTGTACGGTCGGATTGAAGCCGCCGGGGAAACCGCCTTCCAACAGCAGGTTCGGATAGGTGGTCAGCAGCGCCTTGGTGCCGTCGAGGGCTGCCTGCCGGTCGTAGGGCAGGCAGGCGAGTGCTGCCCATGGCGCGATCGTGCCGTCATCGGGCCCGAGCGGCGCGCCGCGCGCGGCATAACCCAGGACCTTCGGCTGCCGGCCGCCACGCATGCGCCGGGTCGGCGGTGGGCCGTCGCAGGCGGTAAAGCCCCAGACATTCCTGTTGTAGCCGACGAAACTGCCAGGATTGCGCTCGGCATAGTCGCGCTGCATGTTGATGACGATCTGGGTATTGCGGAAGTAGTCCCAGTTGCGCTCCATCATCGGTCTGTCCTGGATGCCGCGGAAATCGATCCAGGCATGCGAGAAGAGATGAATGAAAAGCGGTCCGGCATAGAGATACGGCTGGTCACCGAACGTCATCCAGGAATAGCTGGATGTGAAGGCGTCGTAGCTCGACTGCGGAACGGGATGCGTCGGCGAGGCGAGTGCCAGCGCATAAAGAATGATCGCCTCGTCGAAACCGTGATAGCGCCAGCGCAGGAAGCCCGACGAAGGCTTCCAGCCCATGGAAATCGTGTCGCCCTTGTTCAGCGCCCAGCGCCAGTCGACCCGTTCGTAGATGAAGGTTGCGAGTTCACGGATTTCCGTCTCTGTCTCGTCGTCTTCGCGATTGAAATATTGCGATGCTGTCAGCACGCCGGCGATAAGCAGCGCGGTATCGATGGTCGAAAGCTCGCTGTTCCAGGCGCGATTTCCGCTATCCATCTGGAGAAAATGATAAAAGAAGCCGCGATGGCCGGTCGCATGGCGCTCTTCGCCCTGGCGCGCCTCGGCGAAGAAACGCAGCGTATTGACCGTGCGCTCGGCTGCTTCCTTGCGGCCGATCCAGCAACGCTCGACGGCAACCGGATAGGAGGAAAGGGCAAAACCGACAGCCGCGATGCTTGCCGGCACGCCGCCGATCGAGGTATCGGCCACCAGGCCATTTTCGGGATTGGAATATTTCAGGAAGTACTTGAATGCCGAATGCTGCAACCTGTCGATAAGGGCCGCATCAATGTCTTCAATCCGTTGCAGCATAGGCACCCACCCAACTGTTGCATCGCCCCATGCTTGAACATGGTCGTCATCTCCGGGCAAATCAAACCTTTTTGATTCGTAGGGATAAGAGAGCACAAACGGAGGTGATCGGTCGTTAACAATTATCGGTGAAATAATATCTAGCATAAGTCATATAAGCGGTGCAGCAAAAGCATCGCCGCGCACCGCACCGGCACAGTCTATCCCAGGCGACACTTGTTGCCAGCGGGCGCTGCGGGAAGCAGCCGCTATCGTCCGACCGCATAGGCCTGCATCAGGCGCGGGGTGGCTGCGGCGCGCATCAGCCCGTCGGCATCGCGTCGTGCGGCCGTCAGCCGGCCGATCGTCCAAGGATCGGTGATCGTCAGCTTGTGGCCCTTTCGGGCGAGCGCGGCGAGCACATCCGGACCGAAACTCTCTTCCGCTATCAGGCTGCCGGGTTCGCGGCTGCGCGGATAGAAGGAGCTCGGAAAATGAGCGGTATGAAAGAGCGGCTGATCGATCACCGCCTGCAGGTTCAGCTGGTGATGGATATGCCGCAGGAAGAAGGAAAGCTGCCATTGCTCCTGCTGGTCGCCGCCCGGCGTGCCGAAGGCAAGGGTCGGGCGGCCTTCATAGAGGCCGAGGGAAGGCGTCAGCGTCGTACGCGGCCGTTTTCCCGGAGCAAGCGATGTCGGCAAGCCTGGCTTCAGCCAGAACATCTGCGCGCGGGAATTGAGGCAGAAGCCGACGCCGGGCACGGTTGGCGAAGACTGCAGCCAGCCGCCGGACGGCGTGACGGAGACCATGTTGCCGTCACGGTCGATCACGTCGATATGCACGGTGTCGCCGCGCTTTTCGGACAGATGCGCCATGGTCGGCTCGTAGACGGCGCCGGTCTGCGAATCGGCGCCGAGCATCTTCATCGTCAGGTCATGCTGCGCTTCGAAACCCGGAAAGATGCCGGGGCGAAGATCCAAGGAGGCATCCGCACCGACGAGTTTGCGGCGTTCGGCAGCGTAGCTCTCCGACAGCAGATGCGCGACAGGGATCTCGGAAAAATTCGGGTCGCCGTAATAAACCTCGCGGTCGGCAAAGGCGAGTTTCATCGCCTCGACGACGGTATGAACGAAATCGGCGCCATCCGGTCTCATTGCGGCGAGGTCGAAGCCCTTCAGGATCGACAGGGTCTGCAGGAAGACAGGCCCCTGACCCCACGGACCTGTCTTGGCAATCGTCCAGCCGTGATAATCATAGGTCAGCGGCGCCTCGACCGTCGCCGACCAGTTCGCCATATCGTCTGCCGTCAGCACGCCCTTGTGGCGGCTTCCGCTCGCATCCATCACCTCGGCGGTCTTAATATACTCATCGATCTTCTCGGCGATGAAGCCGCGATAAAAGGCGTTGCGCGCCGCTTCCACCTGCGCCTCCCGCCCGCTTTTCGCCTCGGCCTCGGCAATGACGCGCTTCCAGGTCGCAGCAAGCATCGGATTGCGGAAGTTCGCATGCGCCTCGGGCACGCGGCCACCAGGCAGCCAGGTTTGGTAAGAGGTCGGCCATTCCTTCTCGAAGAAAGTCGCCAGCCCCTTAATGGTGGCCGAGACGCGCGGCAGCAGGGGATGGCCATGCTTCGCGTAGTAGATCGCCGGTTCCAGCACGTCGCGCACGCTCATCGTGCCGTAATCGCGCAGCATCAGCATCCAACCGTCGAAGGCGCCGGGAATGACCGTTGCGAGCAGGCCGTCGCCGGGGATCAGCGTCAGGCCCTCCGCAGTATAGTGCTCGATCGTGGCGCCGGCCGGTGCGGGGCCTTGCGCACAGATGACTTCGACCTTGTCCTTTTTCTTCGAATAGATCACCGCCGGCAGATCGCCGCCCGGCCCGCACAGATGCGGCTCGACGACCTGCAGCACGAAACCCGTCGCTATTGCGGCGTCGAATGCATTGCCGCCCTTTTCGAGAATGCTCATGCCGACAGCGGAGCCGATCCAGTGCGTCGAGGTGACGACGCCGAAGGTGCCGAGGATTTCGGGACGGGTCGTGAATGCGGTCATGTCAGCTGTCCTTTCTGGGGACCATGCCTAGGATCGGGCTAGCGCGCGCGTGCGGAACGGAAGACTTTCGGCTCGAAGGCAAATTCCTTGTCGAAGGGGTAGGTCGGATGCTGCTTGCGCAGCCGCGGCAGGCGCTCGACGAACTGATCGACCACGCCCTCCGACAGCGCCATCAGGTTCGGGTTGGCGATCGGCGCAAGTTCCGGCGAGAGATAGCCCGATTTGACGACGATGATCCTGGCGCCATGCGGGTCGAGGCCGAGCCGGGTGAAATCGGCGATATTGTGGTAGGGCCGCCGTTTGGCCGAGAGCACGAGATCGATGCCGCCGATCGAAACGACTGCCTGCCGATCGGCGGGGTCGCGGGTCTCATGCAGGAATTTGACGGTGAATCGGGCATTGACCGGCCTGCTGCCCTTGGAATCGAGCGAGGCGCCGACGCTCAAGACAAGCTGCGCACCGACACCTGCGGCATAACAGGCCTCGGTCGCCGCCTTGTCGGCGATGCCGGCAAAGACGACGCCGTCAGCACCCTTGGCGATCAACTCGGCCAGGACATCGGCCCGGTCGCCGACGCCACCGCCGGTCGGGTTGTCGCCGGATTCGGCGAGCACGACAGGCGCGGTCGGGCTGGCGATCGCTTTCGCGACGCATTCCTCGACGGAACCGGTCTCGCAGCCGAAGACGAAGTCTTCGCGGGCATCCCAATAGGCCCTGGCGAGCCTCCTTGCCTCACGCTCGAGCACGGCACGGTCGGTGCCGGTCATGATAGCGGCGGCCGTGGCGCGCGGTTCGTCGGCCCAGACATAACCGACCATCAGCGATGCGTCCCAGACGCCTGTCATGACGTCAATCTCAGGCAGCCTTGCATAGAGGCTCTTCGCCGGCTCATCGACCGTGCTGGTGCGCTCGCCGGGCAGGACAACCGGGATCGGCGCCCAGAGGACGAACGGCCTGACGCCGGTTTTCAAGCTCTTGACCAGCATGGAGACCGAGCGGCGCATCGTCTCCTCGACATCGATATGCGGCGCCGTGCGATAGGTGGAGTAAATGTCGAGCGCGTCGATGATGCGCTGGGTGACGTTGCCGTGCAGGTCGTAGCTTGCCGAGACGGTGCATTCCTCGCCGACCAGTGCGCGGGCAGCACTGATCCAGTCGCCTTCGGCATCCTCCATGCCTTCGACATACATGGCGCCGTGCATGGCAAGATAGAGACCGTCAAGCGGCAGCAGCGGCTTCAGCCGCTCGAGAAATTCGCGCTTGAAGCCTTCATAGGTGGCGCGCGAAACCGGCCCACCGGCAATGGCGCGCGCATGGACCGTCGACAGGAACTCGGCATCATAATCCTTCAGAAAGGCGAAATAGGGCGATTCCAGGAGACCCTCTCCGCGCAACACCCGAAAGTCCTTTTCCTCATTCAGAACGGGATTGTATGTGCTGCATTCGATATGGATGCCACCGACGGCAATGCGCATGGGAAACCTCGGTTGAAAGTGGGGGCGATCAGGACGGTATGGGTGGCGATGAGATCAAGGTGAAGACACAGGCGGTTTCTGCAGGTGTGCCGCCGTTATCCGGTGCTGATGATAGTTCGCAAAATAAACGGATCAACCGCACTACATGACAAAATCGACCCGGGTCGATCATGAGATAAGTGTTCGATGACTGCCCTTGGAAGGAACTGCGTCGGCGTGCGGGCAAGATCGCTCACCAGGCGCAAAGCGACCGCGACGTCGGCGTCAACAGTGCGACATCGATACTCCGCCAGCACCGGCTGTCCATCCATGGATAAATCTCCGCCGTCCAGATCGGATTCTGCCGCAGCCGCTGCTGGTAGGCGGCTGCACCGCTTTGATCCGCGTGCGCTTCAAACCAGACGAACACCGTTTCCCCCTCGCGAACCGGCAGGCGCGGGAAACCGTTCCTGCTTCGCTCGGTCATGAACACCGCCTCGATCCGCGCACCGGCCGCCAGCATGGCCGGCATCGCCCTGGCGCGGAAAAATTCCGAGAAATCTTCTCCCGTTCCGGGTGCGAGCGAGCAGATGTTCACGGCGATCAGCCCTTGTGCTTCCGCGCGCTCCGCCTCTTTCTGCCTCGGCAGGTTATGCGCAAATGGAAGCACACCGGCCGCCGGCTTCAGCAGCAGGACATTGTCCGAATTCAGCATCGTCGCGTTCGCGGCCGGTCCATGCTCCTTCCAGACGGGGCCCGAATAAAAGGATGCGAGCGCATCCGTTCTGGCCTCCATGTTCTTGAAGGAGCGCACCCACACAAAGCAATCGGGATCGCCGAGATCGCGAAACTCCCCGTCGACGCGGATGCCCAACGCCTCCTGGGGCTCAACGAACTCGCGATCAAACAGGCGAATCAACCTCTCTCTGCGCTCGGGAAGGAGCCGATAGCGGCGAAGCTCGAATATGAGGTGAGGGTCCATGGTTTTCCTGACAGGTCGATCATCCTGTTTTATAACAGGACAATTGACCTGTTTTGTCAAGCTGCTAGAATGCACGCCGACTGAATTGAGACGCCATGATCGAAACCAAAAGAAACAATGATCCCGAGGGCGTGCGCCGCAGGATCATCGATGCCGCCTATGACGCCTTTGTCACGCAGGGTTATCTCGCAACCGGCATGCTGGAACTGCGCGAGCGGGCCTCCGTGTCCGGCGGCGCACTGGCGCATCATTTTCCTGCAAAGCGTGACCTCGGGCTTGCAGTCATCCGCGATCGCGTCGCTGCCGCCGTTCGGCAGACATGGATCGAACCGCTGCGCACATGCGCCGATGCGCCAACGGCCATAGACCTGATTTTTGAAGCCATCATCGGTGAACTGACACAAAAGGACCGGGTCTCCGGTTGCCCGCTGAATAATATGGCAATGGAAGTTTCCCAACACGACGCAGAGATGCGCGCACTTGTCAGCGCCGTGTTCGGAGACTGGCACAAAGCGCTCTTCGCCAAGTTTGCGGCAGATCTGGAGGAAAAGCGCGCCATCGGGCTCCATCCGCGGACAATCGCAACGCTTGTCATTGCCGCCTATTCCGGCGCCATGACGATGGCAAAGGCAAGCCAGGATGTCGGCCCGCTCCGCGACTGCCGCGCCGAATTGGCGACACTGCTGGCGGCGAACTACCGCCGGCCTTGACCGACAAATGGGATCGGGGAGAGTCGCGCCGATTTCGCCTGAAAAATCAGACCTGCGAAGCCGACATGGACAGAAAATGAGTGGCGGAGAGGGTGGGATTTGAACCCACGATACCCTTGCAGGTATGCCGCATTTCGAGTGCGGTGCATTCGACCACTCTGCCACCTCTCCGCGGTCTGGTCGGCGCTTGTTCGGCGCGGGCGTTCTCATAACGGGCATATGACAGGTTGGCAAGCCGAAATCTCAAGCTTTTCCATCCTTTTGCCTTGACACCTTTCTGTCACTCGCGTATCCCGCATCCGCAATAGGAGTGGAGTAGTCCGCCCCTTGCCCGCCTCGCGCTCGCGCGGGGCTTCACCGGCAGACCAGAGTTCCGGGCCAGTTCCCTGAAATCCCTGCTTAACTTCGACTGATAAAAAGACGGCCACCTGCTATTTGCGGGGAGCGCCGGAACGAACATGAAAGGATAAAAAATGTTCGCAGTCATCAAGACCGGCGGTAAGCAGTACCGTGTGGCAGCCAACGACGTGCTGACCATCGAGAAGCTTGAAGCATCCGCTGGCGACTCCATTGAATTCACCGAAGTCCTCGTGATCGGCGAAGGCGCAGACGCGGCGATCGGTGCGCCCTTCGTAGCCGGCGCCTCCGTCAAGGCGGAAGTCGTCGACCAGACCCGCGGCAAGAAGGTCATCGCCTTCAAGAAGCGCCGTCGTCAGAATTCGAAGCGTTCGCGCGGCCATCGTCAGCATCACACGGTCGTCCGTATCACGGACATCGTGGCTGCCAAGTAAGATCAACGGGTTTCAGGTTTAAAGGAGAACTCCAATGGCACATAAAAAAGCTGGCGGTTCCTCGCGCAACGGTCGCGATTCCGAATCCAAGCGCCTTGGCGTGAAGAAGTTCGGCGGCGAAGCCGTCATCGCAGGCAACATCATCGTGCGTCAGCGCGGTACGCAGTGGCATCCCGGTTCCAACGTCGGCCTCGGCAAGGATCACACGATCTTTGCACTTACCGCCGGCAATGTGGACTACCGAACGAAGGCCAACGGTCGCGTCTACGTGTCTGTCATGCCGAAAGCGGAAGCAGCGGAATAAGCCGGTAGCGCTCAAAAACAGCCGGCGTCTCATCGACCCGGCTGGCCGTACCAGGTTCAGTCCAGAAAACAGGGGAGATGGGGCGCCATCTCCCCTTTTTCTTTGTCCAAACAGGAGGACTGAACATGCAAGGCGAATTGATAAGGGTAGACCAATCACGGTCTTCCCCGGAAGACCAGCGGTCTTCCAAGGAACGGCTGAGGCCGGAGCGGTTAAGGACCGATTGCCCTGTCTTGTTATCGGAAAGGCTCGTCATGCGCGCGCCCCACGAAGAAGACATCGACGCCCTTGCCCATCTCGCCAATAACGCCAAAGTCGCCACCATGGTATCGCGTATGCCGCACCCCTATACCGCCAATGATGCCGCCGACTTTGTTTGGCGTTCGCGAAATGGCGAGATCGGCAAGTGCGTCTATGCGATCACCAAAGCCGAAAACGGCGCATTCATGGGATGCTGCGGCGTCGAACCGCATACCGACGGCAAGACCGTCGAGATCGGTTACTGGCTGGGTGAGCCCTATTGGAACCAGGGCTACACCACCGAGGCCTGCCACGCCCTCGTCGACATGGTGTTCAGAACCCGTCAGGACGTCGACCAGATCGACGCCCGCTGCCGGGTGATGAACGTCGCCTCGCGGCGTGTCATCCAGAAGTGCGGTTTCCAGTTCCAGGGTTCGGGGCTTGCTGCCTCGCTGGCGCTCGGCAGCAACGTGCCTGTGGAATGGTACAGGCTCGACCGCAAGACCTGGATGTCACTCCGAAGCTGGGGGAACATCGCATGAGCACGTCGGCACTGCAAAGGCCGGACACCAGGTCGATGATGCCCGGCCCCGCGCCGGTCATCCCGACCACTCGGCTGACGCTCCGCCCCCACCGGCTGAGCGATGCGCCCGCCATCGCGGAATCGCTCTCCGATTTCGCGGTGACGCGCATGCTTTCCCGCGTGCCCGCGCCGTTCGACCGGCAGGATGCGCTGGACTGGCTGATGCCGGTCACGTCAGGCACCCTGCCGGACTGGTCGCTCGCGATAACAGGCAAGGACGATGTCCATATCGGCACCGTCTCGATCGAGCTGCGCCACGGCCGCTGGCATCTCGGCTACTGGCTGAACCGCTACTACTGGCGGCGCGGCTATATGAGCGAGGCGGTGGCGGCGATCATCGAGCGCTTCTCGCGCCGCATGCCGGAGACGCCTGTCCATTCCGGTGTCTTCGCCGACAACCCCGCTTCGCTGCGGCTGCAGGAGAAGCTCGGGTTCCGCATGACGGGTTGCGGCGAAATCTATTGTTTCGCCCGCAACACCATGGTGTCGCACATCGAAACCGTGCTGCAGCCGGGCGCGCTGCAGCCGCGCAAGGTTGCGTAACCCGGCATTATGCCGAAAAGTGTGAGCGGTTTTCGGACAACATCATGCTCTCAGAAGTCGAAAAAGGAGGCGCCGCCGGCTCGGCGGCGTCTTCGTCAATCGCCGATCTCGACCCACACAGGAAAATGATCGGAGCCGAGGGATTGCGTATCGATCCGCGCGGATTTCAACCGGCCGCCCAGGCCGCAACTGACGAAGCAATAATCGAGATGCATGCGTTTGCCGTGATCTTCGGGATCCATCCAGCTGTAGCTCTCAGGCCCGTAAGCCTTGAGCGCCGCAAAGGCATCGACCGGCGTGCCGATCCTGGCGACACGGCCGTAATATCCGCCGCCGGCGCCGGCAAGCGCACAATATTCCGGCGATTCCGGCTCCATGTTGAAATCGCCCATGATCATATAGTCCTCGGGCAGCGGCAGCTCCGGCAGATCAAGCTCGCCACCCCCCGTCAGCGATCCGCCCTCCTGGACGAATGCGTTGATGTGCACGTTCAAGAATTGCAGCTGGCGAATGCGCTCGTCGGCCGAGACATGGTCGAGATGGACGGAGTAGACGCGGATCGCGCCGCCCGGGATGGCGATCAGCGCCTCGGTTGCGCCGCGCTGCAGGTTGATCTTGGCGATGGTTCGGCTGCGCGGCAGAAGCAGAGTCCGCGTCGACAGGATCGGCCAGCGCGACAGCACCATATTGCCGAACTGAAAACGCGTGCCTCGTACCGGCTGCAGACCGCCTTCGCCCCCGTCGATATGGACGTCGCAGGCCGGCCCATACGCCCAGAAATGGTCGGGAAAGAAGGCTGCGATATCAGCCACCATGTCGGCAAAACCGTTGCGCCAGAAGCCGCGGGTCACCTCCTGCAGCGCGATGACATCGGCGCCTTCGAGGCTCCGGGCAATGCGCTTGAGATCGTATCGGCCGTCGAGACCGAAGCCGTACTGTATGTTATAGCTCACAAAATTCACGATAATCTTTGACCTCCGTCGGAACCGCCTATATCGAATGGGCCAAGACGGGCCGTCCACCTGCCACGGAATATTGGAAGTAAAATGAAATTTCTCGACGAAGCAAAGGTCTATATCCGATCCGGGGATGGTGGCGCGGGCAGCGTTTCCTTCCGGCGCGAGAAATTCATCGAGTTCGGCGGCCCCGATGGCGGTGACGGCGGACGCGGCGGCGACGTCTGGGTCGAGGCCGTCAACGGCCTCAACACGCTGATCGATTTCCGCTATCAGCAGCATTTCAAGGCGACCATCGGCACCCATGGCATGGGCCGCAACCGCACCGGCGCCAACGGCAGCGACGTGACGCTCAAGGTTCCCGTGGGAACCCAGATCTTCGAGGAAGACCGGGAAACGCTGATCTGCGACCTGACCGAGGAAGGCCAGCGCTACTGTCTCGCCCATGGCGGCAATGGCGGCTTCGGCAATGCCCATTTCAAAACCTCGGTCAATCAGGCGCCCGACTGGGCCAATCCCGGCCTGCCCGGCGAGGAAAAAACCCTCTGGCTGCGGCTGAAGCTGATCGCCGATGCCGGCCTTGTCGGCCTGCCCAATGCCGGCAAGTCGACCTTCCTGGCATCGGTTACCCGCGCCCGGCCGAAGATCGCCAACTATCCCTTCACTACCCTGCATCCGAATCTCGGCGTTGCCACGGTCGACGAGCGGGAGTTCATTCTTGCCGATATTCCGGGCCTGATCGAAGGCGCCCATGAAGGTGTCGGCATCGGCGACCGTTTTCTCGGCCACGTCGAGCGCACCCGCGTGCTGCTCCACCTCGTCTCCGCCCAGGAAGAAAAGGTCGGCAAGGCCTACAAGACGGTCAAACATGAACTCGAAGCCTATGGCAACGATCTGGCCGACAAGGCCGAGATCGTGGCGCTGTCGCAGATCGACGTGCTCGATGAGGCCGAACTGAAGAAGAAGACGAAGGAATTGGCCAAGGCCTGCGGCAAGACCCCCTTCCAGATCTCGGCTGTGACAGGCAGGGGCATGACCGAGGTTCTGCGTGCACTGCGCGACATCATCGTCGAGAATAATACCGAGGAGAAACCGGCCAAGGCGCCGAAACTCCGGCATCGCGACATGGTCGTCGGAGAAGAGGGCAAGGACGAGGATGGGGTCGATGACCAGCCGTAAGCCGCTCGGCCGCTACCGCCGCATCGTCATCAAAATCGGTTCTGCCCTGCTGGTCGATCGCAAGGCCGGGCTGAAGAAGGCGTGGCTGGATGCCATGTGCGCCGATATATCTGGCCTGAAGGCCAAGGGTATCGACGTGCTCGTCGTGTCATCAGGGGCCATCGCGCTCGGCCGCTCGGTGCTCGACCTGCCCTCGGGCGCGCTGAAGCTGGAAGAAAGCCAGGCCGCCGCCGCCGTCGGTCAGATCGCACTGGCGCGCGCCTGGTCGGAGAGCCTGTCGCGCGACGAGATCGTTGCCGGCCAGATCCTGCTGACGCTCGGCGATACCGAGGAACGCCGCCGCTATCTCAATGCGCGCGCCACCATCAATCAGTTGCTGAAGATCGGCGCCGTGCCGATCATCAACGAAAACGACACGGTCGCGACCAGCGAAATCCGCTATGGAGACAACGACCGGCTGGCCGCCCGCGTGGCGACGATGACCGGCGCCGACCTGCTCATCCTACTCTCCGATATTGACGGCCTCTACACCGCCCCGCCGCATCTCGATCCGAATGCGAGTTTCCTGGAGACGATTGCCGAAATCACCCCGGAGATCGAGGCGATGGCCGGCGGCGCCGCCTCCGAGCTATCGCGCGGCGGCATGCGCACCAAGATCGATGCCGGCAAGATCGCCACCACCTCGGGCTGCGCCATGATCATCGCCTCGGGCAAGACCGACAGCCCGCTGTCGGCGATCGAAAACGGCGCGCGCTCCTCCTGGTTCGCCCCCTCCGGAACGCCCGTCACCGCCCGCAAGACCTGGATCGCCGGACAATTGCAGCCGGCAGGCGAACTGCATGTCGATGAGGGCGCCGTCACGGCGCTCGGCGCCGGCAAGAGCCTGCTTCCCGCCGGCGTGCGCAGCGTTTCCGGCCTCTTCAGCCGCGGCGACACCGTGGCGATCATCGGCCCTTCAGGCCGCGAGATCGCCCGCGGCCTGGCAAGCTACGATGCCGAGGACGCCCGCCGCATTGCCGGCCGCAAATCGGCGGAGATCGAAGCCATCCTCGGTTATGCCGGACGGGCTGCCATGGTCCATCGCGACGATATGGTGATGACCGCGCAGATCCGGTCGAGATCGGAAAGGCAGAAGAAGGACGCGAGCTATGCTTGATACCGTTGCGCCGGGCCCTGACATTGACGTGCTGATGAATGACATCGGCCGCAAGGCGAAGGCTGCCGCGCGACCGTTGGGCTTTGCCTCCGCCGAGGCGAAGAACAAGGCCCTGAACGCCATGGCCGACGCGATCCTGGCGAACAAGGCGCATATCCTGGCCGGAAACGCCAAGGACCTGAAGGACATCGAAGGCAGCGAAACGCTTGCCTCCTTCGTCGACCGGCTGACGCTGAACGACAAGCGCATTGCCGAGATGGCCGAGGGAATCCGTGCGATCGCCGCCCTTGCCGATCCGGTCGGAGAAGTCATCGCGGCCTGGGACAGACCGAACGGCCTGAAGATCGAACGTGTCCGCACGCCGCTCGGCGTCATTGGCGTGATCTTCGAAAGCCGGCCGAACGTTACCGCCGATGCCGGGGCGCTCTGCCTGAAGGCGGGCAATGCGGTCATCCTGCGCTGCGGCTCGGATTCGCGCCGTTCATCGCAGGCTATACACGCCTGCATGGTCGAGGGCCTGAAGGCGGCGGGACTTCCGGAGCATGCGATCCAGCTCGTTCCGGTCACCGACCGCGCCGCCGTCGGCGCCATGCTGCGCGGCCTGGATGGGGCAATCGACGTCATCGTGCCGCGTGGCGGCAAGAGCCTGGTGGCCCGTGTCCAGAACGAGGCCCGGGTGCCGGTGTTCGCGCATCTCGAAGGCCTGTGCCACATCTATGTCGATGGCTCGGCCGATCTCGAGATGGCGAAGAAGATCGTCGTCAACGCCAAGATGCGCCGTACCGGCATCTGCGGGGCGGCCGAGACGCTGCTCGTTGATGCTGCAGCGGTCGGCACGCATCTGACGCCACTGCTTGAGGTGCTGACTGACGTCGGCTGCGAGATCCGCGCTTCGGCGGCGGTGCTGAAGGTTGCGCCCGGCCTCAAGCCCGCGACGGAGGAGGACTGGTCGACCGAATATCTCGACGCGATCATCTCAGTCGCTGTGGTCGACGGCATATCGGGGGCGATCGCCCATATCCAGAAATATTCCTCGAACCATACCGAGGCCGTCATCGCCGAAGACCCCGGCGTGGTCGAGCGTTTCTTCACCGAAGTCGATTCGGCGATCCTGCTGCACAATGCCTCGACCCAGTTCGCCGACGGCGGCGAGTTCGGCATGGGCGCGGAAATCGGCATCGCCACCGGCAAGATGCATGCCCGTGGCCCCGTCGGCGTCGAACAACTGACCTCCTTCAAATACCGGGTGCGCGGTGCCGGCCAGACCCGACCCTGACGTGACGACGGATAAGCTGGACCGACGTTATCTCCGCATGCCGCACAGCGAGCGCGGCATTGTCGTCGGCCTGTTCGGCGGGTCGTTCAATCCGCCGCATGAGGGCCATGCACTTGTCGCCGAAATCGCCATCAAGCGGCTCGGTCTCGACCAGCTCTGGTGGATGGTGACCCCCGGCAACCCGCTGAAAAGCCGCAATCTTCTTGCGCCGCTTGCCGAGCGCATTGCCGAAAGCGAGCGTGTCGCCGCCGATCCGCGCATCAAGGTCACGGCTTTCGAGCAGGCGCTCGGCGTCAGCTACACCGCCAATACGCTGGCCCGCGTCAAGGCTCGCAATCCCCATGTGCATTTCATCTGGATCATGGGCGCCGATAGCCTGCAGACATTTCACAAATGGCAGAAATGGCAGGAGATCGCCCGCACCTTCCCGATCGCGGTGATCGACCGGCCGGGGGCGACGCTCTCCTACCTCTCTTCGAAAATGACGCGGACCTTCGATTTCGCCCGCATCGACGAAGACGACGCACGTGTTCTCTGGAAGAAGCGGGCGCCAGCCTGGACCTTCATCCACGGGCCACGCTCCGGCCTGAGCTCGACGGCAATCCGCAACGGCGCTTTGCCGGTCCCGGTCGGTAGCTGAATTTCAGAAAAATCCCGGAAACGAGAAAGCCCGACGGGGGAGGAGATCCGTCGGGCTTATAAACTCGACCGACAACTTGGGAGGAGGAGTGTTGCCGATCCTGTCGAACGGCTATGGGAGGAGGAGAAAGCCGTTTCGATGGGTCCGTTGTACCATATTCAGCCGGTAGGTGAATATCATTTTGTGCAATGCAGCAATGCGACCGATGCAACACTGCGGGTAACGAAAGCTGCCGCTTTAATCGGCAAGCCCTGCAGTACAGCCGCTTTGCCCTGCGGTTACTCTGTCTGACCGATCGCCATTCGCGGTTGATTGCAGCCTGCGGACGTCTTGTTCTCAGAAAGCCATGCACCTCCTGAATAGGTAAGGCCGATTGGCAGTCGATACGGTTATGTTTTTCTGAATATATCCCTAGCCAGACAGTGAGCATCGTTATATTCGTCGAAATATTTCGAATCCTGGGGAGTGAAAGCATGCGGAACCGCCGCCAATGGACGAAACTGGCAACCGCCGCGATCGCGGCTCTTTGGTTAGGCGCGGCAGCACTGCCGGCGCCGGCCGCAGCCGCTGAAAAACTGACCGTCTTTGCCGCGGCGAGTTTGAAGAACGCGCTCGACGCCGCCAATGCCGCCTGGACCAGTGAGAGCGGCAAAGAAGCCGTCGCCTCCTATGCGGCGAGCGGGGCACTTGCCAAGCAGATCGAAAACGCCGCCCCGGCCGATATCTTCATTTCGGCGGATCGCGATTGGATGGATTATCTCGCGGAGAGGAAGCTGATCAAAGCCGACAGCCGTTCGGACCTGCTCGGAAACCGGCTCGTGCTCGTGGCCGAAAAGGACAAGGCAAAGCCGGTCGAGATCAAACAGGGTTTCGATCTCGCCGCTGTGCTCGGTGACGGCAGGCTTGCCATGGGTGAGCCGAAATCGGTCCCAGCAGGCAAATACGGCATGGCCGCGCTGGAAAAACTCGGTGTCTGGGCATCGGTCGAATCCAAGGTCGCCGGCGCCGAAAGCGTGCGCGCCGCCCTCGCCCTCGTCTCCCGCGGCGAAGCGCCTTACGGCATCGTCTACCAGACCGACGCGGCCGCCGATAAGGGTGTCGCGATCGTCGGCACCTTCCCGGCCGACTCCCACCCGCCGATCATCTATCCGGTCGCAATTCTTGCCGAGAGCAAGAACCCGGATGCAGCGGCCTATCTCGACTTCCTGAAGTCGGACAAGGCAGCCGCTTTCCTCACGGCGCAGGGTTTCACTATTCTGAAATAGTCGGCCAACTAATGTTTCGTCATGCTCGGGCTTGTCCCGAGCATCTGCAATCGGTTGATGTACAGCAGGTTAGCCACCAAGCCGCGGCTGCCCCTCACCCTAACCCTCTCCCCGTAAACGGGGCGAGGGGACGTGCCATGCGAGAGGCTGGCGAGGAACGGAGAGGTTGCGGCATTCCCCTTCGCCCAGCGAGCGGGAGAAGGTGCCGGCAGGCAGATGAAGGGCAGGCGTCGAATGATGTCTGATTTTCCAGGGAGACGACCGCAGTTGAACATATTCGGCTTGAGCGACGAGGAATGGACGGCAATCCTGCTCAGCCTGCGCGTCTCGATCGTCGCAATGCTGGCGAGCCTGCCCTTCGGCATTCTCGTTGCCTTGCTCTTGGCCCGCGGCCGCTTCTGGGGCAAGTCGTTGCTGAACGGCATCGTTCACCTGCCGCTGATCCTGCCGCCCGTCGTCACCGGTTTTCTTCTTCTCATCCTCTTCGGTCGCCGCGGCCCGATCGGCAGCCTGCTCGACCATTATTTCGGCATCATCTTCTCCTTCCGCTGGACGGGCGCCGCACTTGCCTGTGCCGTCATGGCCTTTCCGCTGATGGTTCGCAGCATTCGCCTGTCGATCGAAGCGGTCGACCGCAAGCTGGAAGAGGCGGCCGGAACGCTCGGCGCCGGCCCTGCCTGGGTTTTCCTGACGATCACCCTGCCGTTGACGCTCCCGGGCATCATCGTCGGCATGATCCTCTCCTTCGCCAAGGCGATGGGCGAGTTCGGCGCGACGATCACCTTCGTCTCCAACATCCCGGGCGAGACCCAGACGCTGCCGGCAGCAATCTACACCTTCACCCAATTGCCGGGCGGTGATGCCGGCGCGCTGCGACTGACGCTGGTCGCTGTCGCCATTTCCATGGCCGCTCTGCTTGCCTCGGAGTTCCTTGCTCGTCTCGCCGGCCGAAGGATTGATCCGGAATGACGCTGATTGTCGAGGCAAAACAAAGGCTCGGCGCGTTCGCGCTCGACGCCGCCTTTACCTCCGAAGGCGGTGTAACCGTATTGTTCGGCCGCTCCGGCTCCGGCAAGACCTCACTGATCCGCATCATCGCCGGTCTCGCCCGGCCGGATGAAGGTCGCGTCGTGCTTGACGGCGAGCGCCTCACCGAAACGACAGCTGGCATCTTCGTCCCGAAACACCGCCGCCGTTTCGGTTATGTCTTCCAGGAGGCACGGCTGTTTCCGCATTTGAGCGTCCGAGCCAATCTTTCCTACGGCCGCTGGTTTGCCCCAAAGGCGGCACGCCGTGAGAGCTTCGATCATATTATCGACCTGCTCGGCATCGAGCCGCTGTTGGAACGCAGCCCGGCAAAACTTTCCGGCGGCGAAAAACAGCGCGTCGCGATCGGGCGTGCCCTTCTCTCCTCACCCCGCCTGCTCTTGATGGACGAGCCGCTCGCCGCCCTCGACGAGGCACGCAAGGCCGAGATCCTGCCATATCTCGAGCGGTTGCGTGATGAAACCGAAATTCCGATCGTCTATGTCAGCCATGCGATCGCCGAGGTGGCACGACTCGCAAATCAGGTCGTCGTCCTCAGCGACGGCAAGGTGGAAACGACCGGCCCGGCCGTCGACATATTGAGCCGTCCCTCAGCGGCCGCCGACCGGAAAGAGGCCGGCGCGCTGCTCGAAGGCACCGTCGAAAGCTTCGATGCGCGTCACCGCCTGTCGACCGTCGCTCTGAAATCCTCCCAACTGCATATTCCGAGCGGAGTGCTTCCGCCCGGCAGACCGGTGCGCATCCGCATTCCGTCGCGCGACGTCATGCTGGCGACCGCCAGGCCCGAGGGCCTCAGCGCGCTGAACATTCTCGAAGGCAGGATCGAGGCGATATCGTCTGGCGAGGACGGAACGGTCGAAATCCGGATCGATTGCGGCGGCAATGCCATTCTTTCGCGTATCACCGCACTGTCCTGCGAGCGCCTCGATCTCCGGCCTGGCAAGACCGTCTTCGCCATCATCAAGACGGTTGCCCTGGAAGGCTGATCAACCGTGCTCGCCAGGCGGCAGGTTGCGCTTGGCTTCGAGCCAGGCGAGATCCTTGGCAAGGCTCTCCCGCACCGTCTTTTCCATCCGGCGAAAACGCGCGAGCAATTCTTCGCCGAACGGTGTCAATGCCGCGCCGCCGCCCTTCTGCCCGCCGCGTTGCGGCTCCACCACCTGTTCTGAGAACATCCGGTTCATCTCGCTGACAAGCAGCCATGCTCGGCGATAGGACATGTCCATCGCCCGCCCGGCCGCCGAGATCGATCCGGTCGCGCGGATATGCTCCAGCAGCTCCATCTTGCCGTGACCGAGACGATGCTCATTCGGGAAGCTGATTCGCAGGACGGGAACAGGTGTTTTTGCGGCGGGGTCGGTCATTGAATCGAAAAATCGAGGAATTTGCGGCACTTTACGCCGCGGCACGGAAACTGTACACCGACCGCACAAGCAGCCCGAGCGGCAATATTCTTCAATTCGGACGCCAGATCGGATTTTCGGCGGCTCTGTACCTTAGCACGTCTTGAAACATTAATGGATTGATGCCTATCTTAACCATGATCCGGTCGTGATCGGATCTCGTGTTGTGCATGGTTTGTCATTCCAGGAAAGGGAAAAAACTGACAACAGTACACGCCAAGGGAAAAACGCTCGCCGTTGTCCCGAAGAGTGCGGAACGTGGCGCCGATGCCGCTGCCCGCGCCTTAGAAGCCGTCCTCACCAGCCTTGAGGACTCCAAAGCTGAAGATATCGTCACCATCGACATTGCCGGAAAATCGGCGCTTGGAGACTACATGATCGTCGTCTCCGGTCGCTCGAACAGGCATGTCCTGGCGATTTCGGATCACCTGCTCACCGATCTCAAGGACGAAGGCTTCGGTACGGCCCGCGTCGAAGGTCAGGAAGGCGGCGACTGGATCCTGATCGACACCGGTGACATCATCGTGCATGTGTTCCGTCCCGAAATCCGCGAGTTCTACAACATCGAAAAGATGTGGGCGGCTCCGGATATGGATGAGGAAACACGGCACTGACAGGCAGGCCGGCATCGCCCGGCGCCTGAGATGCGGCATTTGACTGGCCGGGAAACATGCGAAGCCGGCGGCGGTGTATCGTGTGCCTGAAATGCCGTCACGAGCAGGAGCGGGGAAATGCGAATTGGTCTTTTTGCGGTGGGACGGCTGAAGTCCGGCCCCGAAAAGGATCTCGTGGCCCGTTACCTCGATCGTTTTGCCAAGGCCGGCTCTGCGGTCGGCCTCGAATTCACCCGTATTACCGAAGTTGGCGAAAGCCGCGCCTCCAATGCGGAGACCCGCAAGCGCGAAGAGGCGGCGATGCTGCTGAAATCGCTGGCCGAGGGCAGTGTTCTCATTCTTCTCGATGAACGCGGCAAGGCGCTCGACAGCCAAGCCTTCGCAAACCTGCTCGGCACCTATCGTGACCAGGGAAAACGCGAGCTGACGATTGCGATCGGCGGAGCCGACGGCCTCGATCCCGCCCTTTACGATCGGGCCGACGCCACACTGTGCCTCGGCAAAATGACCTGGCCGCACCAACTCGTGCGCACGCTGATCGCCGAGCAGCTCTACCGCGCCGTCACCATCTTGTCCGGCCACCCCTATCACCGCGTCTGACGGTTCAGGCTCGGTCCATGGCTTTGGCTGCGCGCCGCATTGTCACGCAGCCGTGTTTTGCGCAGGCAGGCTTTCTCCTGCAAACTTTCTGGCAAAGCGTGCCAAATCAGCTTAGTCTCCGCGCGATTTGAGAGAGTGCCCGGACACGCATGACGACGACTCCAACCAGGCGACACCGCATGATTCTGCCGGCACTTGCGGCCGGTTTCGGTGTTGCGGTCATCCTCGTCTCGACAAGCCCGTTTTCGGTCCGGGCCCAGGATGCCGCCCCGGAAGCGCCGCAAGATTCAAGCCCGCCGCCCGCCGAGGCGCCGTCGCCCGATCCGGCCGCCGAACTTGCCGCCAAACGCGATCAGACCCGCGCCGAACTCGAAACCCTGTCGAAATCAATCAGCCTGTCCTCCGATAAGGTGAGCGAACTCCAGCAGAGTATCGCCAATCTGGAAAAGAGTACGCAGAGCATTCGCCAGGCGCTGATCGATTCCGCCGCCCGCCGCAAGGGGCTGGAAAAACAGATCCTCGAGAGCGAAAAGAAGCTTGCCGACCTCGGCGCCAAGGAGGATGGCATCCGCCGTTCCCTGCATGAACGCCGCGGACTGCTGGCCGAGGTGCTGGCAGCACTCCAGCGCATGGGCCGTAATCCGCCGCCGGCGTTGCTCGTCACCCCCGACGACGCGCTTGCTTCCGTGCGCAGCGCCATCCTGCTCGGCGCCGTCGTGCCCGGCATTCGCAAGGAAACCGACAAGCTCGCCGCCGATCTCGGAAGCCTGGCCGCGCTGCAGACGGCAAGCGCCGCCGAGAAGACGCAGCTGACAGCGACGATGACTGATGGCATTGAGGAAGAGCGGCGCATGGACCTGCTGCTTGCCGAAAACGACAAGCTCAGCCGCAGCAACGCCGCTGATCTGGAGGCCGAGAAGAAGCGGTCCGAGGAACTCGCGGGCAAGGCGACCAGCCTCGAAGGCCTCGTCGCCTCAATGGAATCCGAGATCGCCTCGGTACGCGAAGCGGCCACCGCCGCTCGCCAAGCCGAGGAGAACCGCAAGCTCTTGACGGACGAGCAGCGGGCTCAGGCGAAGGCGCTGGCCGAGAGCGGCGTGCCCGATAAAAACCGCATTGCGCCCGCATATCCCTTCGCAGAATTGAGGGCGAAATTGGAACTGCCCGTGGCAGGCGATATCCTGCGCCAGTTCGGCGATGCCGATGGCACCGGGCATGAAGCCATGGGAATGACGGTCGCCACCAACCCCGAAACAGTGGTGACGGCCCCGGCCGACGGGCTGGTGGTTTTTGCCGGCGCTTTCCGCAGTTACGGTCAGATGGTCATTCTCGACGCGGGCGACGGTTACCACCTGGTTCTCTCGGGAATGGATACGATCAATACCCGTCAGGGAAAATTCGTTTTCTCCGGCGAGCCGCTCGCCGTGATGGGAGCGAAAAGAGTGGCAAGCGCAACTGCATTGGCGCTGGAAACGGACCGGCCAACGCTTTACATTGAATTTCGAAAAGACGGTAAACCGGTCGATTCCCGACCGTGGTGGACCGCCAAGGACACTGGAAAGGCACGCAATGATTCGTAGGGCTTCTCTTGTTCTGGTCGGCGCATTGATGGGTGCGACCGCGATGAGCGTCATTTATTCGGCAGGTGTGCCGGCAGAAGCAGCCGGATCCTCCACATACAAGGAACTGTCGGTATTCGGCGACGTCTTCGAACGGGTGCGCGCGCAATACGTTACGCCGCCGGCCGAAGACAAGCTGATCGAAAACGCCATCAACGGCATGCTGTCCTCGCTCGACCCCCATTCGAGCTACATGAATGCGAAGGACGCCGAAGACATGCGCACCCAGACCAAGGGTGAATTCGGCGGCCTCGGCATCGAAGTCACGATGGAAGACGAGCTCGTCAAGGTCATCACCCCGATCGATGACACGCCCGCCGCCAAGGCCGGTGTTCTCGCCGGCGACTACATTTCCGAGATCGACGGGCAGTCCGTTCGCGGCCTGAAGCTGGAAGACGCCGTCGAGAAGATGCGCGGCGCCGTCAACACCCCGATCAAGCTGACGCTGATCCGCAAGGGCGCCGACAAGCCGATCGAACTGACGATCGTCCGTGACGTCGTCGCCGTCCAGGCCGTCAAGTCGCGCGTCGAGGACGATGTCGGTTATCTCCGCATCATCTCCTTCACCGAAAAGACCTATCCCGACATGGAGAAGGCGATCAAGAAGATCAAGGACACCGTTCCGGCCGACAAGCTGAAGGGTTATGTCCTTGACCTGCGCCTCAACCCGGGCGGCCTGCTCGACCAGGCGATCAACGTCTCCGACGCCCTGCTGCAGCGTGGCGAGGTCGTTTCGACCCGCGGCCGCAATCCCGATGAAACCCGCCGCTTCAATGCCGGGCCAGGCGATCTGACGGACGGCAAGCCGGTCATCGTGCTGATCAATGGCGGTTCGGCGTCTGCATCGGAAATCGTCGCCGGCGCCCTTCAGGATCTGCGCCGTGCCACCGTTCTCGGTACGCGCTCCTTCGGCAAGGGTTCGGTCCAGACGATTATCCCGCTCGGCGAAAACGGCGCGCTGCGCCTGACCACGGCGCTCTATTACACGCCGTCGGGCCGCTCGATCCAGGGCACCGGCATCACCCCTGACATCAAGGTCGAGGAGCCGCTGCCGGAGGAACTGCAGGGCAAGATGGTGACCGAAGGCGAATCCAGCCTGCGCGGCCACATCAAGGGCCAGAGCGAAACCGACGAGGGTTCGGGCTCCGTTGCCTATGTGCCGCCGGACCCGAAGGATGACGTTCAGCTGAACTACGCGCTCGACCTGCTGCGCGGCAAGAAGACCGATCCGGCCTTCCCGCCGAACCCGGACAAGGCCGTCGTCGCCAAGTAATCGATCATTGCAAGGCCGGGCACTCGCCCGGCCTTGACCCTTTCTGCTGTTTCCCGGTTTGGAGCGGGCGAGAAAATTGGGAACGGACCTGCATGCGCCTTTGGGGCGCAACCGCAAAACCGGCAGCCGGCGGCCGGGAGTGCTGCTTCTCGGCCGCATCGCCGCCAGTCTGTGTCTTTTTGCAATAGGCGGCTTCTCGCTCTATACGGCGTTTCGCGGCGACGGGCTCGAACGCAAAAATCCGCCGGCAACCGATCAGGCGGCAGTGCCCTCCTCCGGCACACCCCAACCAGCGCAAAAGCCGGCCGGCCAGGCGGCGGATGGCATGCCGCGCGCCGAACCGCGTTCGGGCGCCAATGTCGAGCAGATGGTCACCGGTGACGGCTCCGTCGTCACCAAATACAGCCCCCGCCCCCGCGACGGCGGCGGACCGGTATTGGTCGATGCGATGCAGATCGGCCAGGACCCGCGCATGGCGGCGCTGCCGAACGAGACGCTGCTTGAGGATTCGGCCTATGGCAGGCTGCCGATCGTCGGCCCCGACGGCCGACGGCCGATGGATCAGTATGCCCGTCCCGCGTCCGGCGCCCGCGGTGTACGCATCGCCATTGTCGTCAGCGGCCTCGGGCTTAGCCAGACGGGAACGCAGCGCGCCATCGCCGAATTACCCGAGGAGATCACGCTAGCCTTTGCCGCAAGCGGCAACAGCCTCCAGCGCTGGATGCAGGAGGCTCGCCGCGGCGGCCATGAAATCCTTCTGCAGGTGCCGCTGGAACCGTTTGATTACCCGGCGAACGATCCGGGCCCTGAGACTCTGCTGACCTCAAAGCCTGTCGCCCGCAACATCGAGAACCTCCACAAGGCGATGGGCGAGATCACCAACTACACCGGCATCATGAACTATCTCGGCGGCCGTTTCCTTTCCGACCCTGCCGCCATGGAACCGGTCATGCGCGATATCGGCAAGCGTGGCCTGCTCTTCCTCGACGACGGGACGTCGGCGCAGTCGAAAACGGCTGATGTCGCCAAGGGGACTGAACTGCCCTATGTCTTTGCCGATCTGCAGCTCGACGGCCAGCTCGACGTCAACGCCATCCTGCAGAAACTCGACGAGCTCGAACGCATCGCTCGCAAGAACGGCCAGGCGATCGGCGTCGCCTCGGCTTTTGACGAAAGCGTCGACGCCATTGCCAAGTGGAGCGAGGAAGCTTCTATGCGCGGCATCGAGATCGTCGGCGTCGCAGCGCTTTCCAACGACCCCAGAAACCCCTGAGATGATGACCTCAACGGAGAAGAAGATGAGCCAGGCGACCGTGAAAGCCGAGGATCTGCCCTATCGCCCATGCGTCGGCGTGATGATCCTGAACCGCGATGGCCTGGTCTGGGCCGGCCGGCGCATCCCCGACGGCAATTCCGAATATGACGGCTCGCCGCAGCTCTGGCAGATGCCCCAGGGGGGCATCGACAAGGGCGAGAATCCGTTGGATGCCGCCTATCGCGAGCTTTATGAAGAAACCGGCATCAGGACGGTGACGCTGCTCGCCGAAGCGCGGGACTGGATCAATTATGATCTGCCGCCGGCGCTGATCGGCATCGGACTGAAAGGAAAATTCCGCGGTCAGACGCAGCGCTGGTTCGCCTTCCGCTTCGACGGCGACGAAAGCGAGATCGCTATCAACCCGCCGCCCGGCGGCCACGATCCCGAATTCGATGCCTGGGAATGGAAGCCGATGCATGCACTGCCGGGCCTGATCGTTCCTTTCAAACGCGCCGTCTATGACCAGGTGATCGCAGAGTTCCAGCATCTGGCGGCGTTGCAATCGGAAGACTGATCATGCCCGGATGCTTCCGTTTTGGGCGCGGCGAGCACGGGAGTGCCGGCCGCCCTAAGGCGGCCGGCACCTGGTAGGAGCTTATTCGGCTTGGTCAGCGGAATCGGCGTTGAGCTGGCCGTATTTGCTTTCGCCGATTTTTTCGAGCAGATCGAGCTGCGTTTCGAGGAAGTCGATATGGCCTTCTTCATCGGCCAGCAACTCTTCGAACAGCTTCATCGAGACGTAATCGCCGGCTTCATAACAGATATCGCGCGACTTCTTGTAGGCCGTGCGGGCGTCGTACTCGCCGGCGAGATCGGCTTCGAGGACTTCCTTGACGTTCTGGCCGATGCGCAGGGGGGCCAGGGTCTGCAGATTGGGATGGCCTTCGAGGAAGATGATGCGGGCGACGAGCCGGTCGGCATGATGCATCTCTTCGATGGATTCGGCGCGTTCCTTCTTGGCGAGCTTGGTGTAGCCCCAATCCTCGAGAAGACGATAGTGGACCCAGTATTGGTTGACCGCCCCGAGTTCGAGGAACAGTGCCTCGTTAAGCCGCTCGATGACCTTTTTGTCGCCTTTCAATGTCCGCTCTCCTGTTTTCCTCATGGAACTGCTTCAAGCGCGACATGAAATCAAATATCTCGGCCTCCGTCGAGTGGCGACGGGCGTGATATTCCTCGGTCGTCTGGATAATAATGTCGACCACGTTGGGGAAGCAGCCGCAGCAACGGCCGCGTTTTTCCATGGCGTGGTAGACCTTCGCAGGCACGATAAGCTGCCAACAGTCGTCGTCGAGAAGGTTGGTGATAACCTCCCGGATTTCCTTGTCGGTTATGTAATTGCAGCTGCAGACAAGCACGTCTTCATTTCCAAACATGACATTGACTATCGTGTTTTCTGCTAAAGAAGATGGTGGCTGTCAAGAAAAAATTCGAATCAGACGGCATCGATTGGAAGCGATGGGCGCGGCCTGTTGCAGATTGACTGGAACTGTGCGGCGATCACACGATGAGGCATGCCGGTGATCCGGTCGATCCGACTGCTAATGAAAGTTCCGCCCGCGCGGCATGACCTCGGCGGTTTCCACCACACCGGCATGGCGGCCCGCGGCGCCCGCCTCCCTTTCCAATTCCGCCCCTTCCCGCGCATTCGCAAGCCTTCTCTGTCGTGGATCGACCCCTGGCCTCAGCACCTCGTCGGCGCGCTCGCAGGCACCGAAACGTCGGGCCTCGCGTTGCAGGATGCCAAGCGCCGGCGTCATGTCCTCCATATGCTCGACGACCGTATGGATGACGCCGCTATGGCTTTGCAGCCTGCCCCGGATTTTCACGAGCCGGGCACCCATGACGACCGCCCGGTATTTTTCGAATATCTTGCTCCAGACGATAGCGTTGGCGACACCGGTTTCATCCTCCAGCGTCATGAAGATTACACCCTTGGCCGAACCCGGGCGCTGGCGCACCAGCACCAGACCGGCGATGGTCACTCTCTTTCCGTTCGGCACCGTCAGGAGATCGACATTGCGCGTGATGCCCATCTTTCGGAATTCCTCCCGCAGGAAAGACACCGGATGCGCCTTCAGCGACAATGACAGATAACGATAATCCTCGATCACCTGCTCGCCTGGCGGCATATCAGGCAGGCTGGTCTTCGGTTCGACCTGCAGATCGATATGGTTCACCCGATCGAACAGAGGCAATTTTTCAGGAGCGTATTTCGTATCCAGCGCCCTTGCAGCCCAAAGCGCCTCACGCCTCGACAGGCCGATCGAGCCGAAGGCATCGGCATCCGCCAGCCTTTCGATATCGGCTTTGTCGAGGCCGGACCGCAGCCAGAGATCACGAACCGAGCCATAACCATCGCCCCTGTTGGCAAGAAGGCTCTCCAACGCCTTCTCGGACAGACCCTTGACCTGCCGGAAGCCGAGGCGAACGGCTCGCTTTGCCTTGATGAGGGCTCGCATATCGGCATGCCGCCTGTCGACGGCATTTCTGTCGAATACCGCCTCCTCGAGATGGCAATCCCAATTGGATCTGTTGATGTCGACGGGTCGGACCTCGACCCCGTGTTCCCTGGCATCACGAACGAGCTGCGCCGGCGCGTAAAAGC
This sequence comes from Rhizobium sp. NLR10b, assembly GCF_019685435.1. NCBI lineage: Bacteria > Pseudomonadati > Pseudomonadota > Alphaproteobacteria > Hyphomicrobiales > Rhizobiaceae > Rhizobium > Rhizobium sp. NLR10b. The sequence continues at coordinate 275,571 of NZ_JABDWV010000006.1, forward strand.
CCATCGGCTGCGAATTGAGCATGGCAGCGCAAAAGACGTCTGGATAATAGGCCTTGACCCAGGACGAGGCATAGACCAGCAGGGCGAAGGAAGCCGCATGGCTTTCCGGAAAGCCATATTCGCCGAAGCCTTCGATCTGGCTGAAGCAGCGTTCGGCAAAGTCCCTCGGATAGCCTCTGCGGGTCATGCCATTAATCAGATCATCCTTGAACGCGTTGACCTTTCCCAACCGCTTGAAGGTCGCCATCGAGCGGCGCAGGCGGTCGGCCTTGGCAGGCGAGAAGCCCGCCGCCGTAATCGCGATCTGCATCGCCTGTTCCTGAAACAGTGGCACGCCGAGCGTCCGCTTGAGGATCGGGATCATCTCGTCTTTCGGATAGTCGATCTTGAAACCTGGAGAATGCGACTGCTCCCGCCGCGTCAGGTAGGGATGGACCATATTGCCCTGAATCGGCCCCGGGCGGACGATTGCCACTTCAATCACGAGATCATAGAATCGGCGCGGCTTCAGCCGGGGCAGCATGCTCATCTGCGCCCTGCTTTCGATCTGAAAGACGCCCAGTGTGTCGGCCCGGCACATCATGTCATAAACCGGTACGCCCTCGTCTCCGTGTTCCCTGTTGCCGAGATCGGCAAGGGTTTTCTTCACGTCATAATGCAGTTCGAGCAGCGAGAAAGCCTTTCTGAGACAGGTCAGCATTCCGAGAGCCAGAACATCGACCTTCAGGATCTTGACGTTGTCGAGATCGTCCTTGTCCCATTCGATCATATAGCGATCCGGCATCGCCGTCTTCATGATCGGCACGACTTCATCGAGCCGATCCCGGGTGATGACGAAGCCGCCGACATGCTGGGTCAGGTGACGCGGAAATCCGAGGAGTTCGGACGCATAGCGCAGAACGTTTGATGTCACCGGATCCGAAATATCGAGCCCAGCCGCCTTGGCATCCCGCTCCGACAGATTATCCTCCGACCAGCCCCAGACCAGGCTGCTGATCGCCGCCTGGACGTCCTCCGAAAGCCCGAAGGCCTTGGAGACCTCGCGGCCGGCGGAACGAGTGCGATAGGTGGTGACGCCAGCCGTCAGCCCGGCATGCTCCTTGGTATATTTTCTGTAGATGTGCTGGATGACTTCTTCGCGGCGGTCATGCTCGAAATCCACATCGATGTCAGGCGGCTCGTCGCGATCCATCGAGATGAAGCGGTCGAAAAGCAGTGTGCTTTTGGTCGGATCGACTTCCGTGATCTCGAGGCAATAGCAGATGACCGAGTTGGCTGCAGAACCGCGGCCCTGGCACAAAATCTTCAATTCATAACGCGCATGCTGGATGAGCTTGTGGACCGTCAGGAAATAAGGCTCGTATTTCTTCTCCCGGATGAGATCGAGTTCATAGTCGATCTGGGTCTGGATTTGAGCAGGAACGCCATCCGGATAGCGCTTCTTAGCGCCCTCTTTCGTCAGACGTTCGAGGGTTTCATAAGGCGTCTCGCCGGGATCGTTTTCCGGCGGGTAATTGTGTTTCAGCTCATTGAGCGAAAACGAAAGCCTGCCGAAGAATGTCCCGGTATTGGCGATCGCCTCTGGATAATCACGAAACAGCCGGGCCATTTCACGTGGGCCCTTGAGATAACGCTCGGCATTCGGAGCAAGAAGAAAACCTGCTTCGGCGATCGGAACATGCTCGCGGATCGAAATGACGATATCGGAAAGGGGTCGGCGATCCGTATGGTGATAGAGCGGCTGGTTGGTCGCGATGACAGCAATGCGGTGGCGGGCGGCGATTACGGAAAGTGCCGCGAAAACCTGCCTGTCGCGGCCATCATAGGCAGGCGCCAGCGCCACGTGAAACGCCTTGCCGAAACGGTTCCGGAACCGGGCGAGACAGGCTTCCAATTCCTGTTGGGCGACAGGCTCGACGGCAGCCGCCTGGCCGGGAACGAGGGCCAGCATCATCTCGTCCCCCCATTCCATGATATCCGCCTCGTAAAGCAGGCAGGATCCCTTTTCCGCTCTCAAATTTCCCGTACTCAGCAAACGGCAGAGATGCGCCCACCCTCGCCTGTTCTCAGGATAAGCAAGGATATCAGGCGTTCCGTCTGAAAAAACGAGACGGGCGCCCGGCTGAATCCGGATTGGATCGAGAATCTTCTCTTCCTCTCTGCCGTCGAGGTTCTTCTCGTGCCTTCTTCTGAATTTCTCTTCGATCTCCTGCGCCTGCGCATGCGCCCGGACGACGCCGGCAACCGAATTCCGGTCGGCGATTCCAAGACCGGAAAGTTTCAGCGCCGCGGCCTGCACCACCATTTCCTCAGGTTTCGAAGCACCCTCCAGAAAGGAGAAATTGGTGCGGGCGCCGATCTCGAAAAATGCAGGCGCCGCGCTCATGCGAAAATCCCGTGCATAAACCAGCGCGGCGGCGGCTCTTCACCGTAAAAGCCTTCGCGGTAAATCCAGAAACGATGCCCGGCATTGTCCTCGACACGGAAATAGTCACGCGTTTTGGCGTCGGCGCCATCGATCCACCACTCCATTGCAAGCCGTTCCGGGCCTTCGCTGCGCAGAACCTGATGCTGCATGCGGCGCCACCGAAAACTTTGCGGCGGCCCTTCCGGAACTTCGGCGAGCAAGGCCTCCACCGGTTCCGGTCGGGCAAAAAGCCTCAGAGGCCGCTCGCTGCGAGCGGCGGAAAGACGGCTTCCCTCGCTCCTGCGATGCGCCGGAAAACTCCCCATGAGTGGGGTTATGATAACCGCACGCTCCGGCACATGGCTTTCACGGAGCTGAAAGCTTTGGAGACAGTCTGCGCCAAGGCGAGCCGAGACGCGGTCGATGAAAGCTGCAAGCGAGATCTCTCTTTGCCGGCCGCCGTCGAAATCGCCCTGCGTTCCTTCGAAGGGCTCATGGCGCACGACATTCAGCCGCAGGATCTCGAAACCATATCCGGCATCGAGATCGTCATGAATTGCCTGCAGACGCTGGGAAAAAAGATCCGCGATCCGCTTCGGCTCCCTGAGCGGCCGTGAAGCGCCGACCGAAATCCGGAAAACCCGGCCATCGACCCGAAACAGCACGAGTTCGAAGACGCGGCCGCCGGCGCCGCGGGCTTCCAGGGAGGGTTTCAGCGACACGGCGATCTGGCCGGCAAGGACGAGAATATCCTCTTCGGTGCCGATCGGCTCGGCCAGCCGCCGCTCGGCCGAAAGGCTCGCAACCGGCAGGCGCGGCGAAACCGGTTCCTCATCATGTCCGAGCGCCTGATCGAGCCGCAATAGCAGGCTTGCCCCGAAACGGCGGGTCAACGGCGCCCGCGGCGCATTCATGACATCGCCGATATATTTCAGCCCGAGCTTCTTCAGCGATGCCACGGTGTCTTCGTTCAGCCGAAGCGCGGCGATCGGCAGCGGCGCCAGCATATCCTCCATTTCCTCGTCTTCGATGACGCCGCCATTGCCAAAACGAGCGACGGCCGAGGAAAGGCCGGGCGAAGAGGAGATCGAACCCCGGACGTCGAGCCCCATATGGAAAAGCCTGAGCAGAATATCCTTCAGCAGCGCTCTCTCGCCGCCGAAAAGATGGGCACAGCCGCTAATGTCGAGAAACAGCCCGTCCCGTCCGTCGATCGCCACCAACGGCGTATAGCGGTCGCACCAGTCGGCGATGGCTTCGAGCAGCCGCGCATCGGCGGCCGGATCCTCCTCGACGATATCGAGTTTCGGATGCATGGCGCGCGCTTCCGCGACACCCTGGCCCTTCTTCAGGCCAAGCGCCTCCGCGGCCTCGTCCAGCGCCATCAGCCGCATGGCATTTTCGTGCTTTCCGGCGCAGACGATCGGCGCAGCCTCAGGACGCCCTCTCGAACGCCAGGAGAGGCCCCATTTTCTGCGGGCGATCCTGTCCGTCGAAAGGTGCGGAAAGCTGAGCGCCAGGATACGCTGACCGTTCGTCTGGAGTAAGAGCGTGCCTTGGCTCGTTGATGGGGAAAAACTGACGTTCATGAGGGTTCCACTCCAGAAGAAGGGAGAGCGGAGCCGGGTTGCGGCTCTTCTCCAGGCTGAGATGAAAAACCGGATTGCCGATGCTGCCGGCAAGTCTCGATCCACCCGGCAGAGCCCGCATGCCGGCTGGCGCAGGCTCGGCAAGCAGCCGGAAGGCGGCGCTGCTCGCCTCCTCCTCTCCTGCCTGCCGAAGCAGGAAGAGCGGCCGGCCGGCCGCCTTGGCGCGAAGACCGAGCCGCCGGCTCTCGGTCAGACCGACATGCGCGGGATTGCCCCTCATCTCCAGGATGACCACCGAAAAGGCGCCGCTTTCCAGCGCGGTTTCCGCAAGCCAGAGCGCCTCATCGAGCTTGCGCGGCAAAGCCTGCAGGAAACGCTCAGGCCGCAGGCCGAAATCCTGCAGACCCACCGCATAGGGAAGGCCGGCCTCCATCGTCGAGACCGGATCGCCGATCCAGAGTATTGGCGAACAGTCGCTCGCCTCCTCCTCCACCCGCTGCAGCAGCGTTGCGGCCGCAAGGGCGAACCCACTGGCGGCTCCCGCATCCCGGAAAAGCGCCGAACGGATTTCCGTTATCGCATCGAGCGGCAGCCCGCCCTCCATCGCTTCGTCGAGCGATGCCACCCCAAACGACAAGCGCTGTCTGCGTCCATTCCGTTCCGCATCCTGCCGCCCGGTCTCACCCGAAGCCAGGGCTTCCCGCTCCGCTGCCGCAAGCGCCGGCGCAGGCTTTCCTTCCAGCTTGGCGATGGTTTCGCGGAGCGCAAAAAGCCGCTCGCGCGCCAGGGCGTTCTGCGCCATGGCGTTTACTCCGTCCGTATTGTTCCTGTTATGTTCTTATGGATTCCAGAGAGCTGAAGAAGAGTCAACAACCATTTTCTATGAATTTATTCCTGCCTTTGATTCCGCACTCGAAAATCGGCGGCAAAGGTTCTATATGGGCCCGCAAAGGAAGGAATATTCATGGCCCGCATAGACCTGAGCGATGATTGGCGGGACCGCCATGCGCCGACGATCAGCACTTTCGAGTCGCTGGCCATGGAGGCTTACAGCCATCTACCGGATGAATTCCGCCAACTGACGACCAATCTCACGATCGAGATTGAGGATTTTCCCGATGACGACGTTTTCGAGGATATGGCGCTGGAAACGCCTTTCGACCTGCTCGGCCTTTTCGAAGGCAGGGGAATTTCGGAGCGTTTCACCGTGGAAACCGGCGAAATGCCGAACCGCATTCGCCTCTACCGTCGCCCCATCCTCGATTATTGGGCAGAAAACGACGAGACGCTCGGCGATATCATCACTCACGTCCTGATCCACGAGATCGGCCACCATTTCGGACTGAGCGATGAGGATATGGAGCGGATCGAGGCCAGCGCCGAGGAAGCCGCCGAGCGCTGAAACCGTGCGTTCGGCAGAACGCGCTATTGCTCGGAGAGCTTCATCTCCGGATCGTAATCCTTGCCTTCGACAGTCTTGACGACGGCCTGGCCGCATTGCATCGCGCCGGTTGCGGCATTGAAGGCATAGGTCGGTGGGCCCTCCAGCGACCAGCCCTTGTTGAGGGCGGCGGTGACCTTGTGGCAGAAGGAAGCGTCGTCGGGGCCGGTCAGGAAGCGGTAGAGTTTCATCAGGCGGGCTTTCTTGCAGAAATCAGGCGAGCTTTATGAACCAGAGCTTCGGCCTGGACAAGATGCAGCCGTTCGATCATCCGCCCGTTCGCATTGATGACGTTCAGGCCTTGGGCAGCCGGATCGGCAAAGGCTGATATGATTGCCTGCGCTTCGGCAATCTCCTCGGGGCTCGGGCCGAAATGCCGGTTGGCGGCCGCAATCTGCGCGGGATGGATCAGCATCTTGCCGGCAAAACCCATGGCGCGCCCCTGCCCGCATTCGACATCGAAACCTTCGTCATCCCGGAAATCGTTGAAGACACTGTCGAGCGCATCAAGCCCATAGGCCTTGACCGCCAGAATGACCTGCATCAGCCAAGGCACGAGAAAGCTTCGCCCCGGCTGCGGCAGGACGCCGGTTTCCTTGCGCAGATCATTGAGGCCGACGACCAGGAAATCGAGCCGCGCCCCCAGCATGCAGCCGGCTTCAGCAATCGCTCCGGCATTCAGCACGCCGCGCGGCGTCTCGATCATGGCCCAGATGCGCAACTCCTCCGGGGCATCCGCATCGGCAAGCAGATCGCCGATGTCGGTGATATCCCGAGGCGCGTCCACCTTCGGCAGGAGAACGGCGTCGGGCAACAGCGCCTTGACCAGATCGAGATCTGCCGCCCCGAATCCGGATGACAAAGAATTGATGCGAATGATCCTTTCCTTGCCCTCGAGCGGCGGTCCGGCAAAAAAAGCACGCAGATTTTCCCGCGCATGGCCCTTGTTCTCGGGCGCGACGGAATCCTCCAGATCGAAAATAACCGCATCACAATCAAGGGAACGGCTCTTTTCGAGCGCGCGGAGATTGATGGCTGGCACGCTCAGCACCGAGCGGCGCAGACTTGCGGAGCGGAAAGGTTTGGTTTGGTTCATCATCCATTAGTGCCAAGCTTCGCAAAGCCCGGCAAGACAACAAAAAGCCATGCTTGCCTTGCAGAGAGGAAAAGGAAGGACCACATTCCTTTCTGTAGAAAGGTCTCAAACCCATGCAGAACATTCGCTCCATCTTCTTCATGCTGGCCGGCGCCACCTTCTTTGTCGCCATGCTGCTTCTCACCTTCTCGGTGACGCTTGCTGTCGGCGGCATCCTGACCGTGCTCATGGTCGGACGCGCGCTTTCGATGAAGATGAAGCTCGCTCCGGTCCGCGCCAAGGCAAACAACGGCAAGCCGGAGATGCGCATCTGGAACGACGGTCGCGGCACGATCATCGATCTCTGAGGCCTGCTTTCAAAAAAATTGGCGACACTGTCGCATCATGCTTCCGTGATACGTCTTTGAAGCAGCCGGGCATTCTGCCGGCGCTCAAAAACGATGGAGGACGAGCATGGATACGACGGAAAACAAGCCGGCCAAGTTACCGCCGGTGAAGAATGGCCTGCTGCCCTATCTGACGGTCGACGGCGCGGTGAAGGCCGCGGAATTCTACAAGAAGGCCTTCGGCGCCGAAGAGGCCCACAGGGTACCGGTCGATGAAAGCGGCCGGACGATGCATATTCATCTCTATATCAATGGCAGCTCCCTGATGCTGGCGGATGCCTATCCCGAACACGGCCATCCCTTCAAAGGTCATGAAGGCTTTGCCATCCAGCTTGTCATCGACGATATCGATTTCTGGTGGGATCGTGCGGTGGCCGCCGGCGCCGAAGTCGTCATGCCGGTCGAACTGATGTTCTGGGGTGACCGCTACGGCCAGCTTCGCGACCCGTTCGGCGTGCTCTGGGGCTTGAACGCGCCCGCCAAATAACCGGACGCGTACCGTCGCCAGGTCACGCGAAACGTCGCGTGGCCGCCATTTGAAAGCAGTTCGCGCAATAGTGTGCAGCGGTTTTGCGAGAACGACATGCGGCAGACCAGACCTAAAGCGTAGCAAGCGAATCTGAAAGATCGCGGTACGCTTTAGAAAGATTCTCCTTCATTTCGGCAAAAAACTGGACTAGATGCACATTCAGGAAAGTACATTTGCTGAAATGGAGCATGGGTCATGGATAAATTCGTGAAGCTCACGGGCGTTGCAGCGCCGCTGCCGGTCGTCAACATCGACACCGACATGATCATTCCGAAGGACTATCTGAAGACCATCAAGCGCACGGGTCTCGGCAAGGGCCTTTTCGCCGAAGCCCGCTACAATGAAGACGGCTCCGAAAATCCCGATTTCGTGCTGAACAAGCCAGCCTATCGCGATGCCAAGATCCTTGTCGCCGGCGACAATTTCGGCTGCGGTTCCTCGCGCGAGCACGCTCCCTGGGCGCTGCTCGATTTCGGCATTCGCTGTGTGATCTCCACCAGCTTCGCCGACATTTTCTACAACAACTGCTTCAAGAACGGCATCCTGCCGATCAAGGTCAGCCAGGAAGACCTCGACAAGCTGATGGACGACGCCTCGCGCGGCTCCAACGCCATCCTGACGGTCGACCTCGAGAACCTCGAGATCACCGGCCCCGATGGCGGCTCGATCAAGTTCGATCTCGACGAGTTCAAGCGCCACTGCCTGCTGAACGGCCTCGACGATATCGGCCTGACCCTGGAAAAGGGCAAGGCGATCGACGAGTTCGAAAAGAAGAACGTCGCGTCGCACCCCTGGGCCGCTTAAGCTCTGACCAATTGCCGATCGATTAAGCCGGGCTTTTGCCCGGCTTTTTCTTTATAGCGGCGCGCATCTCACGCGCGCAAAGGACGCTGTAACTGGCGCAACTCAGAAAAACTTCTCTTTCCAGACCCTCAGTTTTTCCAGCGACACGCCGATTCCGCCGCAGACCTCGATCAGCGGATTGTCAAAACGCTGAAGCAGTCCGGCATGCACATCGGCAACGGCAAGGGCGGCGCCGCAGGCCGGCTCGACGAGGATGCGATGCGCATCGGCAAATTTCAGGCAGGCGGCGATGGCATCGGCGTCGCTGACGACAACGCTTTCGATCGGGTGCTGCTTCGGCAGCTCGAAGACATGCTGCGCCACCTGCTTTGCGCCGAGCGACGTTGCAATCGAGGTGATCGCTGGAAGCGAGATGCGTTCATTGGCCTTGAGGCTGGCATGAAACGAAGCCGCCCCTTCGGTTTCGACGGCGATGACGGGGATGTCGGAAAGCCCGTTCCGTTTCAGCCCCTCGACAATGCCGGCCAGCAGCCCGCCGCCGCCGACGCTGGTGACGACACAATCGAATGTCACGCCCTTCGCCACCACCTCGTCGATCAGCGTGGCATGACCATCCCACAGAAGCGGATGGTCAAAAGGGTGCACATAGGTCGCCTTACGGCTCTCTGCGAGCTCGACCGCATGAGCGTTGGCTTCATCGAAAGCCGAACCATGGACGAGAACATTGGCGCCGGTTGCGGCAATCGTCTGCCGCACATCCGCCGCCGTCGTCTCCGGCACGACGATCGTGACCGGCACGCCGAGCGCCCGGCCGGCATAAGCCGCAGCAATGCCGGCATTGCCGCCGGAGGCGCAGAAGATCTCGCGGGCACCATCTTCCACCTCGTGCTGGCACAGCCGGCCGACACCGCGCAGCTTGAAGCTGCCGGAAGGCTGTAATGCGTCGAGCTTCAGCCAGAGCGGCTTGCCGCTGGCGCTATAGCCAGGGGATGTCCGAACCAGAGGCGTGTCGAGATGGAGAGGTGCTGAAGCCATGGGAACCTCCAGGAAATGAAACTGTGACGGCTGTTCTAATCCGTTTGCGGCCACAGGAGCAACCATCGCGACCGGAAATGAAGCGTACCGATTCACCGCTTCTCTCGCTTGAAATGCCCATTTCCGGGGTCTAAGAAACCGCAACTTGTTTTTCCAGGAGGGTTTCATGACAGCGCGCAATCTTTTCCTGCTGCCGGGTGACGGCATCGGTCCCGAGGCCATGGGCGAGGTCCGCAAGATCATCGCCTATATGAACGAGGCAATGAATGCCGGTTTCGTCACCGATGAAGGTCTTGTCGGCGGTTGCGCCTACGATGCCCATGGCGCGGCGATCTCGGAAGCCGACATGCAGAAGGCGCTTGCCGCCGATGCCGTTCTGTTCGGCGCCGTCGGCGGGCCGAAGTGGGATAGCGTGCCTTACGACGTGCGCCCGGAAGCCGGTCTGCTACGCCTGCGCAAGGATCTGCAACTCTTCGCAAACCTGCGCCCTGCTATCTGCTACCCGGCGCTCGCCTCGGCCTCGTCGCTGAAGCCGGAACTGGTCGAAGGCCTCGACATCCTGATCATCCGCGAGCTGACAGGCGGCGTCTATTTCGGCGAGCCGAAGGAGATCATCGACCTCGGCAACGGCCAGAAGCGCGGCATCGACACGCAGGTCTACGATACCTACGAGATCGAACGCATCGCCGGCGTCGCCTTCGAAATGGCCCGCACAAGGCAGAACCGCGTCTGCTCCATGGAAAAGCGCAACGTCATGAAGTCGGGCGTGCTCTGGAACCAGGTCGTGACCGAAACGCACAAGGCGAAATATTCCGACGTCCAGCTCGAACACATGCTGGCCGACGCCGGCGGCATGCAGTTGGTGCGTCAGCCCAAGCAGTTCGACGTCATCGTCACCGACAATCTTTTCGGCGACATGCTCTCCGACGTCGCCGCCATGCTGACCGGGTCCCTCGGCATGCTGCCGTCGGCCTCGCTCGGCGCGCCTGACGGCAAGACCGGCAAACGCAAGGCGCTCTACGAGCCGGTGCACGGCTCGGCCCCGGATATCGCCGGCAAGGGCATCGCCAATCCGATCGCCATGATCGCCTCCTTCGCCATGTGCCTGCGTTATTCCTTCAACTTGGTGAAGGAAGCCGACAACCTGGAAAGGGCGATCGCCAACGTGCTCGACAAGGGCATTCGCACCGGCGACATCATGGCCGATGGCGCAAGGCAGGTCGGCACTGTCGAGATGGGCGATGCGATCCTCGCCGAGTTCAAGGCGCTTTCTGCCTGATATATTTCACGTGAAACAGTTCAGCCCTTCGCATCACCCATGCGGAGGGCTTTTTCATGTAAGGACGAGCAGCCGCAACCGGGTCGGTCGAATTATCCGACACGGACTATTCTCAGCCACAATCTCGTGTATTTTTGCGCCGAATTTTAACCCGGCAAAATCGAACGGACGACAGGATGCGGGCATTTTGGGCTTCCCTTGATAGGCGCTGGCGCCGCGGCGGCGTCGGCATGCCGCCCTTGCGCTGGCAGGCCTGCCTCTTCATCACCATCAATGCCGTGGTTCTTTCCATGCTGCTCTTCGATGCCCCGGTCGGCGCCAGCGAACGCCCTGCGGCGGTGAAGCAGCTCGGCCAGCTGCTGACCGGCTTCGGCGATTCTGGCTGGCTGATCTGCATCAGCATTCTGCTCTTCTTTCAGGGCAGGGCGGGTTACAAGCTTTTAAAGACCGCGCGCTCCAAGGCGCAGGCGCTTTATGTCAGCTGGATCGGCGCCTATCTGTTCACAACTGTCGTCTTCTCCGGGCTTCTTGCCAATCTCCTGAAACGGGCGATTGGAAGGGCGCGTCCCGACCACTTCCACGATTACGGCATGTTCTCCTTCACGCCCTTTTCGGGCCACGCCGCTTTCGAAAGCTTTCCCTCCGGCCATTCGACGACGGTCGGCGCCTTCTTTGCCGCTTTTGCATTGCTGTTTCCGCGCTACCGCATTCTCTTCATCGCCTGCGCCATCTGGCTTGCCATGACGCGTGTCATGGTAGGCGCCCATTATCCAAGCGACGTCATCGCCGGCCTTGCATTCGGCGGCTGGTTCTCGCTGCTGACGGCCATCGTCTATGCCCGCTGCGGACTTCTTTTTAAGCTGGCGCCGGATGGCTGGCCTCTCGCCAAACGCCTGTTTCCGGACATGGAAAAGCCCGGCGGCTTGTGAGCGCCGGGCCTTTCGCCTGCATGCTTAGCGCAAAGCGCCTCAATCCATGGCGTGGATATCCCTGTTCTTCGTTTCGGGCAGGAAGATCAGGCCGATCACCAGCGTGATCGCCGCAAAGACGATCGGATACCAAAGACCGTAATAGATATCACCCGCGGCAGCGCTCATCGCGAAAGCCGTCGCTGGCAGCAGGCCGCCGAACCAGCCGTTGCCGATATGATAGGGCAGCGACATGCCGGTGTAGCGGATGCGGGTCGGGAAGAGCTCGACCAGGAGGGCCGCGATCGGGCCATAGACCATCGTCACATAGATGACGAGGACGAACAGGATGGCGATCGTGCCGATCCAGTTGACCCGGGTGGGGTCAGCGGTCATGGCGAAGGCGCCGCCATTGGCGATGTTGTAGACTGCCATGTCGGTGACGCCATTGGCCTCGTCCGCCGTTAGCAGCTTGCCTTCGACCAGCTTGGCTGCCGGCACGGTTTCCTTGTCGCCGGCGCGCACCGCATCGGCGTTGAGCGCCAGTTCCGGATTGGCGGCGATGAAGGCATCGAGCTTGCTATCCGGCACCTTGGCGGCCCCGCGCTTCAGCGGATAGCCGGCATCGTGGAGCGCAATGTTGACGCCTTTTTCGAAGGCGGCGGTCATGCCCTTCGCCTTGTCGCCGGCAGCAACAACGTCGAAGCTGGTAATCGTACCGTTACCGACCTTCACCGTCGCCGGCTGTCCGGCGGGACCAGGCACGACGTCATAAGGCACCGAGTTCTTCGTCAGGAATGCTGTCGCCACATCGCAGGAACTGGTGAATTTCGACGTGCCCGTCGGGTTGAACTGGAATTTGCAATCCGACGGATCGGCCGTGACCGTTGCGCGGATCGACGCCTGCGCTTCGGCAAGTGCGGGGTTCGCCGTCCAGGTCATCGCCTTGAACAGCGGATTATAGGTCACCGCCGCGATGAGAAGGCCTGCCATGATGATCGGCTTGCGGCCGATCTTGTCGGAAAGACCGCCGAAGATGACGAAGAACGGCGTGCCGAGGAAGAGCGCAATGGCGACCATGACATTGGCCGAGAACAGATCGACCTTGAGCACGTTCTGCAGGAAAAACAGCGCATAGAACTGGCCGCCATACCAGACGACCGCCTGGCCCATGGTGGCGCCGAGAAGGGCGATGAGCGCGATCTTGGCGTTCTTCCATTGCCCGAAGGCTTCGGTCAGCGGCGCCTTGGAGCCCTTGCCTTCCGCCTTCATGCGCTGGAACGCAGGCGATTCGTTCATCTTCAGACGGATCCAGACGGAAATGCCGAGCAGCACGACTGAGACCAGGAACGGAATGCGCCAGCCCCAGGCTGCGAATTGAACCGGGCCCATCAGGGACTGGACCAGGATGATGACGATCAGCGACAGGAACAGGCCGAGCGTCGCCGTCGTCTGGATCCATGAGGTGAAGTAGCCGCGCCGTCCATTCGGCGCATGTTCGGCGACATAGGTTGCCGCGCCGCCATATTCACCGCCGAGCGCCAGACCCTGCAGCAGACGCAACCCGATGAGAATGATCGGGGCTGCGATGCCGATGGTGGCCGCACCCGGCAGGATACCGACGAGGAAAGTCGACATGCCCATGATCAGGATCGTCACCAGGAAGGTGTATTTGCGGCCGACGAGATCGCCAAGACGGCCGAACACCAGGGCGCCGAAGGGACGCACGAGGAAGCCGGCGGCAAAGGCGAGCAGCGTGAAGATATTGCGCGTTGCCTCGGGGTATTGGGTGAAATAGGTCGCGCCGATATAGGTGGCGAGCGAACCGTAAAGATAGAAATCGTACCATTCGAAAACGGTGCCGAGCGAAGAAGCGAAGATGACCTTCTTCTCTTCGCCCGTCATCGGACCGGCCTTCGCGCCGTCGATGCTTGCGACATTTGCCATTGTCTGTCCTCCACAGAGTGATGAGCAACGCGCGCGACCTACTCTCCTCAAAGCAAATCCCCGGCCGCGACACGCCTGACGAGAGTGTGCCAGAAAACATGGCCCGCAAAGAGAGAGGCTTTGGGATTATGACTTTAGTCTAATGGCAGCGCTTTTGGCGGGCAGGGAAGTCGTCTGCTGGCTCTGTTCACGCCCTCAGCGCCTGCGCCGGCGATTGCCGGTAGGCGAGCACCGCCGGCAGTGCGGCGAGCAGTGCGGAAAAGGCGAGCAACACCCCTGCAAGCCCACCATCTTCGCGGGCGAAGCCGACGGGCATGGCGATGCCGCTCGTTTGCGAGAACATGCCGGACAAGCCAAGCGCCGCGGCAAATCCAAGCCCGAATCCGAGCGCGATCCCAACTGCCACGAGCGCGAAGAATTCCAACCAGACGATGCCGAAGATCGCACTTCGTGGGGCGCCGAAGGCCCTCAATGCGCCGATCTGGCGGCGGCGCTGACCGATATGGATGACCGTGACCAACACCAGCGAGGCTGCGACGAGAGCCTGCGCGCCGGAAGCGATCGCGACGAGGATCTGCTTGGCGTCGCCGAGCGTGGCATAAAGATTGGTCAGCACCTCGCCGGGGAAGACGGCGACGGTATTGCCGCTGCGATAGTCCTGCCGCAGCTTGTAGGCATCGGCGATCGTCTTCGGCTTGACGAGGATGGCGGGAAGGCCGGGAGCATTCGCGGCCCATTTCTCGTCGAGCACGGCAGCCGGGTCGATTTCGCCATGATGTTCCTGATGCGCATGCGCGTCGTGATCGGCGCTCGCCGGCTCATGATCGTCTCCAGGCTCCTCGTGTTCCTCCTCCCCAAGGCCATGGATATGCCAGACGGCCTGGATCGGAACGAGAATGGCTCGGTCCCAGGCTGTCCCCGTCGGCCGCAGGCGGCCGGCAACGTGGTAGACGAGTTCGGTGTGGGTCTCGCCGCCTTCTTCCGCTAGGCCATGCATCGGCTTGATCTCGCCGCCGAGCGAAAGCTTGACGGCCGAGCCGATCACCGCCTCTCCCTCGCGGGCGAAAACCTTCCCCTCGGCAAAGCCGCCCGCCAGCCTGTCCGCCAGGGTCGCAGTCGTGCCGACGATCGGATAGCCGGAGAACGAGTCGCCGAAGCCGATCGGTGCCGCCCAGTCGACACGGGGATCGGCGGCAAGCCTGGCCAGCACCTCGCCCGGCATCAGCGGCAGGGGCGAGGGCTGCAGGAAGACGGAGGATAAAACGAGCTGTGTCTCGCTGCCGCCGGCGCCGATAACGAGATCGAACTTGTCGGCGGCGCGGGCGCTGCCGAGGCGAAGCGCTCGCTCCTGCAGGACAACGGAGACGCCGAGCGCCGTCGCAAGCGCCACCAGCAGCACCACCACCAACGACCCCGCCCAGAGGCGGCGAAGATCGGAAAGGATGAAGCGGATCATGCAGCCTCTCCCGCCGTTGCCGCGGAATCGTCGCTGATCCGGCCCGAGCCGAAGGTGATGCGCCGGTCGAGCCGGCTTGCCAGGCGCTGATCGTGCGAAACGACGATCAGCGTGCTGCCCTCGGCAATGGCAAGATCGAGGAGGAGATCGCCGACGGCCTCACCGCTTTCGGCATCGAGGCTCGCGGTCGGTTCGTCGGCGATGATGACGCCGGGCTTGCGCAACAGCGCCCGGCCGATCGCCACGCGCTGCATCTCGCCGCGCGACATTGTTTCGATCTTCTGGCCCGGGCGGGAAAGACCGACAGTGGTCAAAAGCACATGCGCCCGCTCGATGACGTCAGCTGTGGCGGCCCTGGCAAGCCGCGCCGGCAGAAGCACGTTTTCCAGCGCCGACAGGCCCGGGAAAAGATGGAACTCCTGCATGACCAGGCCGATATTGGCAGCGCGGAACCGGTCGCGCCCGCTTTCGGAAAAACTGGCGATATCCTCGCGGTTCCAGCGGATGCGGCCTTGGCGTGTCCGCTCCAGCCCGGCAATGATGTTGACGAAGGTGCTCTTGCCGGAGCCGGACGCTCCCGTGATGGCGACCCTGCTGCCGGCCTTGATCGACAGGCGGCCGATTGCCAGCGCCGGCGAGGACAGGCCTGGAAAGGTGATGGCAAGGTTTTCGATATCGAGAGCGAGCATATCGGTTCAGACAGCGGAATATTCGGCTTGGCGGATGCGCAACAGACTGACGAAGCCGGTTTCCGGATCCGTCCAGGAACCGTATTCCAGCGTGCCGCGCACTTCGATCGTCTGGCGCGGCTGCACGAATGTCTGCTTCTCCGCGAGATACACGACGACGATATTATCCGGCCAATCCGCATCCGAGGAGCAGAAGGGGCAGAGCGACATTGGCACCTCGGTCAGCACGAAGAACTGCGCCTCGGCCTTCAGTGGCGGCGCCATGAAGCCTTTCATGCTGATGTCCTGGCCGGCAAGACGCTTCACCTTGTCGGAGAATTCGAGGCCCAGCACGCCGAACTTGCCGTAGAGCTCGTCGAAGGAAAGCGATGGCTCGACAGCGCGACCAGCAGACGCCGTAAAAGGGAACGCAATGGCGGCGGCGATCAACCGTCGGCGGCTGAGATGCAGCGAAGGGAATATATCCATGGTGATCTCCAGGAAGCAAATCCCGGCCTCTAGCATCGGCCCGAAATCGGAACGATTTTCGGAAAGCACGATGCTAGCTTCAAAGTGTTACAGCGTCCTTTTGCGCGTCTGAAAGACGCGCGGCGCTGTAAGCGGCCGGGATAGATGATCGACGAAAGAGGCAAGGCCGGCAAGCTGCCCCGCAGGATCGGTTTCCGATCAGTTCGTCTGCTTGGCGCCGAGCGCGAAGGCGTCGGCGAGCACACGGTAGACGTCGCTCTGTTCGAGGTAGCCATGGAAGCCTTCAGCGCCCGGGCCGGCCGACTGCAGGACGACGTCGTCGACCGCATGAACGCCGCTCTCGCTGCTCTTCGGAAGATTGCCCTGCACGAAGACGGCGCCGGGAACATCCTTATACTGCTCGTTGGCGACATATTCCTTCTTTTCGTTCTGGACAGCCGGAACGAAGGGACCGTCGAGCTTCGGACGGAAGGTCTCGTAGTGATCGGGCCCATTGTTGGCACTCAGGAACAGGCGGCGGCTGACGTCGATCTTGTCGGGATAGCCGTCGCCATTTTCGTCCTTGTAGTTCGGGAAGCCGGCTTCAGCATAGGTGCCAACCTTTTCGCGCATTTCCGTACCCGGCTTCTCGTCATCGACGGTTCCGATGATCGAAACACCATGCGTGTGGTCGCCGGTAACGACGATCAGCGTGTCCGGATGCGCCTTCTGGAATTCGCGGGCAACGCCGATCGCCTGGTCGAATTCGATGGTATCGACAACGGCGCGATCCCAATCGAGCGGATGGGACATCTTGTCGATCGAGGAGCCTTCAACCATCAGGAAGAAACCATCCGGATTCTTGGAGAGGCGGTCGAGCGCGGCCTTGGTCATGTCGACGAGGCCCGGCTGGTTCGGGAACTTGTCGACAGTGCCCTTCTTCAGGAATTCGCGGTCGAGCGTCACGTCCATATTGCCGGTGTGGAAGAGACCGAGGAGATTGCCTTCAGCCGACGCATTGGCGGCGAGTTCGTTCTTGTCGGTCGCAAGCTTGTAGCCGGCATCCTGGAACAGCTTGATGTAATCCTGATTGTCCTTGCGCTTGGAACCGGCGACCTCCTTGCCGAGGAAATAGGCCGAGCCGCCGCCCAGCAGGACTTCCGGCTTGACGTCGAGCAGCATGCCGACGACGTCGGCCTTGTCGCCGCGGTTGCGGGTATGGGCAACGACAGCAGCCGGCGTAGCGTCTTCGACTTCAGATGTCGCAACGATGCCGATCGACTTCTTCGTCGTACGGCGGACGGCTTCGCCGAAAGTTTCGACACGCGGATCGTCGAGCGAAGATGGTGTACGGTCCGCGTAGACGCCGATCGCGTTGACGGCTGTCTTATGGCCGGTCATGAAGGCCGACATGGTGTTGGCCGAGTCCGTGGCAACGGCATTCGTCGCCGACGTGCCGATGAAAGCCATGCGATCGAGATCGTCCATGTTCAGACGGCCATTCGCCTTACCTTCGGTCATGCCCTTGGACATGATGCGGGCGGCGGTGCGATGCGCGACGGAAAGCCCGTCGCCGAGCAGGAAGATGATATTCTTGGCCTTCGGCTGGGCAGCGGTTTCGTAAACGTTCCAGGTGACGGACTTGGTTTCGTCGCCGGCAGCGACTTCGATCTTGTAGTCGCCCGGAACGGAAATCTTCAAGCCGCGCAACAGCAGAGCGGAGCCGAGAGCCTTGTCTTCCTTGCCCTTTTCCAGCTCGATGAACTGCGCTTCGCCCCCGAGAACGCTCTTGTAATCCTGGCCGTTGACCGTGATCTTCACGTCCTCAGGCTTGACCTGCTTGTTGAGCTCGACCTTGAAATCGAACGGCGAGCCGACAAGGATCGTGGCGCGATCGAGCGGATAGACCGTCGTCGCCTGAGCGGCGCCCGCAAGGATGGTGGTGGCCGCAAAGGCGGCAAGAAGCGTACGCATGGAAAACCCCCGTTTTCGGTGCAGACATTGACAACCGAGCCGGGATACCTCCCTGGGATGACAGCGGCATGACAAAACGTCGCAGCATCGCGGCGGCCGCTTTCGCCCTCCGCCTCCGAGCGCAAAAACCTTGACTCCTGTGGAAAACCTTCTAAGAGCAACAGCGGAAAAGGAATCTCCATGGTTCGCGACGAACACGCCATTGCCGCATGCAATGACCGGGCACAGGTTGCCGGGGTGGACATTGCCGTTCCGGTTTCTGCCAAAACCAAGGCCAAAACGACGACGAAAACCGTCTGACGTCTCTGGCCTGCCGCTCTCTCCCCGGCTCGGCTGGGGACAGGAAGACGCGATCCGTCGCGCCTTTCCCCTCACCGGACAAGAGGAGAGAAGAGAAAGAGAGCTTGAGAAATGGGTTTCAAAGTAGCAATTGCCGGAGCCACCGGAAATGTCGGCCGGGAGATGCTCAACATCCTCTCCGAACGCGGCTTCCCCGCCGATGAGGTCGTGGCGCTCGCCTCCTCGCGTTCGCAGGGCACTGAGGTGTCCTACGGGGACCGGACGCTGAAGGTCTCCAATCTGGAGAATTACGATTTCTCCGATACCGATATCTGCCTGATGTCGGCCGGCGGCGAGGTCTCGAAGAAATTCTCCCCCAAGATCGGCCAGCAGGGCTGTGTCGTCATCGACAATTCCTCGGCCTGGCGTTACGACGCCGACGTGCCGCTAATCGTGCCGGAAGTGAACCCGGACGCCGTCACGCAGTTCACCAAGCGCAACATCATTGCCAATCCGAACTGCTCGACCGCGCAGCTGGTGGTTGCGCTGAAGCCGCTGCACGACTTCGCCAAGATCAAGCGTGTCGTCGTCTCCACCTATCAGTCGGTCTCCGGCGCCGGCAAGGACGGCATGGACGAGCTCTTCAACCAGACGCGCGCCGTCTTCGTTGCCGATCCGATCGAGAACAAGAAGTTCACCAAACGCATCGCCTTCAACGTCATCCCGCACATCGATAGCTTCATGGAAGACGGCTACACCAAGGAAGAATGGAAGGTGCTGGCCGAGACGAAGAAGATGCTCGATCCGAAGATCAAGGTGACCTGCACGGCGGTGCGTGTGCCCGTCTTCATCGGTCATTCGGAATCGGTCAACATCGAATTCGAGAACGAGATCACCGCCGACCAGGCCCGCGATATCCTGCGCGATGCCCCGGGCTGCCTCGTCATCGACAAGCGCGAGAACGGCGGTTACATCACGCCTTATGAATCCGCCGGCGAAGATGCGACCTATATCTCGCGCATCCGCGAGGACGCGACGGTCGAAAACGGCCTCAATATGTGGGTGGTCTCCGACAACCTGCGCAAGGGCGCGGCGCTGAACGCCATCCAGATCGCCGAGCTGCTCGTCAATCGCGGCCTGGTCAAGCCGCGCAAGCAGGCAGCCTGATACCATTTGTAAACCATAAGATGTTAAAGCCCTGCTCGTTGAGTGGGGCTTTTTCCGGGGCAAATACGACTGTATAAGCGCTCGCTAAACGGTGATCGTGACAAAATCGCGAGTGGCTGGCATTCTCTTGCCCGCTTAAAAACTATGCAGATCGAGAGCGGGGTTTCTCAATGCGCATGACAAAGTTGTTTCTGGCGGCCGCTGCGGCAATGGGCGTCCTCCACGCGGTACCGGCGTTCGCGCAAGGACTGCAATGTGGCAATACCAGCGCCGGCTTCGACGCCTGGGTCGCCGATTTCAAGCAGACGGCAGCGGCCAATGGCGTCAGCCAATCGGTGCTCAGCCGCGCCTTCGCCAACGTCAACTACAACAAGCCGACGATCGCCGCCGATCGCGGCCAGAAAAGCTTCAAGCTCTCTTTCGATGCCTTCATGCAGAAGCGCGGCGGTGCCGCCGTCATTTCCCGCGGCCGGTCGATGAAAGCGGCCAACCAGGCCCTTTTTTCCTCGATCGAACGCCGCTTCGGCGTTCCCGCCGGTCCGCTGATCGCAATCTGGGGCATGGAGACCGGTTTCGGCAGCTATATGGGCAACCAGCATACGCTGTCGGCTGTGTCGACCCTTGCCTATGACTGCCGTCGTTCGGACTATTTCACCGATCAGCTCTATGCTGCGCTTCAGCTGGTCTCCGAAGGTTATCTGAGCCCGCAGGCCAAGGGTGCCGCCCATGGTGAAATCGGCCAGACGCAGTTTCTGCCACGCAACGTCGTGCGCTTCGGCGCCGACGGCGACGGCGACGGCCGGGTCGACATGGTTGGCTCCCGCGCCGATGCGCTGGCCTCGACCGCAAATTTCCTCAAGGGCCACGGCTGGCGTGCCGGCGCCGGCTATCAGCCGGGAGAGCCGAATTTCACTGCGATCCAGGGGTGGAACGCCGCCAGCGTTTATCAGCAGGCGATCGCCTATATCGGCCAACAGATCGACGGCGGCAGATAAGCCTTCATTGACAGCCAGGCTTTTGGAAACGCCGCTGCGAACGCGGCGTTTTTCATATGCGGGAATCAAAACTGCCGCCCGATGCCGTCTTGCGTCGCTCCTCCTGCGGCGGGGCCGGCACGACCGGCCCCGACACGACGCAATTGCGGCCGGAAGCCTTGGCGGCGTAGAGCGCCAGATCGGCGCGTTTGACCAGATCCTCGAAGTTCCGGTTGGCGGCGTCGTTTGCCCGGCCGGCGCATCCGAAGCTCGCCGTGACCTTGAGGAAATCGCCACTCGCAAGCGGGATTTCCGCCGTCTCGATCGCCCGTCGCACGCGCTCGGCGACGATTGCGGCTTCGTCGGGCGTCGAATCCGGTAAAAGAGCCAGGAACTCCTCGCCCCCATGGCGCACCAGGAGATCGAAGGAACGAAAATTCTGGCGCGCAACGCCGGCAACGTGCCGAAGCACGGCGTCGCCAGCGTCATGGCCATGGACATCATTGATCTTCTTGAAATGATCGAGATCGAAGAGAACGACGGAAATCCAGTGCGAGCCGTGCTCGGCCTGCGTAAGGAGCGCCGAGGCGGCGACCTCGAAGCCGCGCCTGTTGTAGAGCCCCGTCAGAAGATCGGTTTGAGCAGCGTTACGCAACTCACCCACCAACGTTTCCCGGTCCCGAGTAAGCTTGTCGATCAGCCGAAGCCCTCTTGCCGCCAGTACCATCACCAGCGTGGCGAGGATGAGCAGGCCTGCACACAGCGCCAGAATCTGCGTCAGGTGTATGTGCGAGAGGGTAGAAAACTGTTCGCCAGTCTCGTGAATATCACTCGCGGCCTCCACCATCTTTTGCTGAAGGAAAGCCATGCGTTCGCGCTGTGCGGCCGCCCAGGCGTCGCCCATTGCGCGCGACGGCCGCGAGCCGGCGAGAATGGCGTCGGTGATCGCATTCGCCTTCATCTGGTCGCTGCGACCGAGATAGGCAACGATGTCGCGCACGACCGGCGCTGAGGAATGGAAGACCATGTGATCCATGCCGGCACCGAGCATGGTCTTGCCCTGAATGAACAGTTCAATCGGAAATCTGGCGGAAACGTCTTGATCGAGGTAGCGGGTGCCAATCCCGGTGATCAACCTTTCGCCGTAGTAGGTGAGCAGGATGCCCATCAACTGGTTGGATTTTTCAAGCAGCACCGGGTCGCTGATCAGCGGTGAAAGTGCGTCGACGACGGCAAGCTGCTTGAGAGCCGCATACCAGTAGATGGAGCCGGGGTTGCTGCCGGAGTAACGGCCCTGGTCGACGGCGCTTCGCGCGGCGATGATGCGGCTATAGGCAAGGCTGAGGGCCGCCAATTCATCTGCAAGCCCTTGATCGAGCGTATCGCGCGACGGCAAGCTGGCATAGAAAGCATGGCGTTCGCGATCCAGCGTCAGCCGGCTTTGCTGCATGTCGACAGCAGTCCCGCTGCTGGGATGCGCGAGATAGCGGCGAGTGGCATCGATTTCGCTCAGGATTTCCGTGGCCGCGATCGACCCGCCGCGCGCAAGTACGTCGGCGAACCGCCGGTCGTTCTCGAGATCTCGGTATTGCAAGATGGAAGTTCGGAGGACAAAAACGCCTTCAATGAGCATGAAGACGAAGGGCAGCAGGATGGCGGCCAGGATAACCTTTTTGATGGTTTCAAACTTCATCGCCAATCGCCACGTAATCAAATGCCGGTCGTGTGCAGCCGATTAGAAGCTTAACAGCAATCCTTAAAAAACTGATAAACCGGTCCGCTCCTAGATTTCGGGACGGATGAAATCGCGTGTTTCAGCGTCCATGACCCAGAGCTCGCCGGTCGAGATATCGAACCAGGCGCCATGAAGGTGCATTTTTCCTGCGTCCTCGAGCGCCTTTATTTCCGGGAAGGTTCTGAGATTGTTGATCGAATTGCGGATGGAGACACGCTCCAGCGCCGTCTGTCGCTCAGCCTCGGTCATCACGTCGTTGCTCTGGATTTGTTCGGCTGCGGGTTTGACCAGCGACATCCACCGACCGATGAAATCGCCGGGCGACAACGGCTCGGCGTTCGGATCGAGTGCCGCGCGGATGCCGCCGCAACGGCCATGGCCCATTACGACGATGTCCGAGACCTTCAGCGCCTGCACGGCAAATTCAAGAGCGGCCGATGTCGAATGGAAATGACCGTCCGGCTGGTAGGGCGGCACCATATTGGCAACGTTGCGGATGACGAAAAGCTCGCCCGGGCCGGCATCGAAGATCAGCTCGGGAGCCGCACGTGAGTCCGAACAGGCAATGACCAGCGTGCTCGGGTTCTGGCCGTTTTCGGCAAGTTGCCTATACCTGTCGCGGGCGTCGGCATAACGCCCGTTCATAAAGTTGCGATAACCGTTCAGAAGGGTGTTTGGAAAACGCTGCATGCCTCTGGATTAGCGCGCGCGGAAGACAAGATCAACTGCCGCACCGCAAAATGCGCACATTGACAAATGCGTCATTTTTTCCGCCGCTGCACCGGGTGCACGAGCCGGCGCATCTGCACCATGGCCATCGGCGTCGACAGGCTGAGCGCATCGCTGGCCAGCATCAGCTCGTTGCTGCCTCGCTTGACCGCACGCGCAAGCACTTCGAACACGCTGGCGGTGGCAAGCTGCAACGCCTTTTCATCCTCGAGGCCGGAGAGCAGGCGCGACAGGAAAACGGCGGCCAGCAGGTCACCGAGACCATTCGGCGGGTTCTCGACGACGCGGTGCTCGGCAAGAAGCGCGTGGCGGCCGGAAAGGTAGAGATTGCCGGTACCGCCCGCCATCATCGGGACCGCCGAGGTGACGAGCATGCGTGACGGCCCAAGCGCCAGCGCCGCCTCCATGATTGCGCTGTTGTCATCGAGCGCTGCTCCCGACAGCCAGGCGAGCTCGTACCGGTTCGGCGTTGCGAGCGACGCGAGCGGAATGAGATGATCCCGAATGGCCTCGGCCGTCGCTTCCGGCACGTAGAGGCCGCCGAGGTCGCCCATGACCGGATCGCAGACATAAAGCAGTTCGGGATTGTTTTGCCGGAGCGCAGCGATCAGCCGAGCGACCGAGCGTGCCTGGGCGGCATTGCCGAAGTAGCCCGAAAGCACCGCCCTGACTTCGCCGATCCAAGGTGCGCGGATCAGATCGTCGATCGCCGCATCGAAATCCGCTTCGGCAAATGTCAGCCGCGTCGAACGGCCATGGCCGGGATGCCAGGGCAGAACGATCGTCGGCAGTGCCCAGACCGGATGGCCGAGCGTCTCCAGCGCAAACACCGCCGCCCGATTGCCAACCGAGCCACGCACGACATGGCTGGAAATAACGATGACTGCGCCCGCTGCATTTTCCGACATTAAACCGAGGTCCGAATGATGATGGCGTTTGATGATCTTTTTGACGCCGGGCTGTCAACCATTCTTCACGTGAGCGTGGAAAAGTGCGGCGGAAGAGAAAACAAAAAGAGAGCCGTTCACGCTTGTTTTGGCTACGAAATCGGAAAAATCTCCGACATTTCCCCATCTCCGGCGTCAAAAAAGCATCAAAACCATCCGGCTGGCCCCCATTTTAGAGATTTTTTCGAAGAATCTTCTGCTAGCTTGCAGAAAATCAGTCTATTGCGGGAGGCGATCCATGGCTGCCAGAAACAATCCCAAACGAGAAAAACAGATTGAGGGCGCGCGAAAGATCGCCAGGGAGAGGGGCGAGGCCCATCTCGATCCGGAAATTCTCTTCGGCCGGGCAAGCAATGACGATCTCGAACGCTACACGCCCGAAATGCTGGCGCTTTCTGCCGTGCATTCGGCAAAAGAACTTGCCGCCTGGAACGCCAAGACGCCGCGCGTCAGCATCGACACCATCGGCGGTGTGACGCCTGACGGCATTGCCGTCTCGGTGCTTTCGGTGACCGACCGGAATATGCCCTTTCTCTATGAATCGGTCATGGGAGAAGTGACGAGCACCCATCGCGATCTCTTCATGGCCGTACATCCCATCCTGGTGATGGAAGGAGACAAGGCTCCCGGGCTCTATTCCGCCGATCAGCCGAGCGATCCCGCCACGCGGGTCAGCCATATCCAGCTTCATATCGCGCCGCTCAATTCCAACCAGGCGGCCGATCTCGTCAAACGTATCCAGATGGTGCTCGAACAGGTCCGCCTGTCGGTTTCGGACTGGAAGCCGATGCTTTCCAAGCTCGACGGGGTGATCGCCGAGCTTGCGGCCAACGGCGCCGGCCGCAGAAAGGCTGAACACGCCGAGGCGATCGCCTTCCTGAGCTGGCTGCGCGACGAGAACTTCACCTTCCTCGGCATGCGCGAATATATCTATTCCGGCAAGGGTGCCGACGCCAAGGTCGAGCGGGACAAGGGGGCGGGCCTCGGCATTCTCTCCAACCCCGATGTTCTCGTGCTGCGCACCGGCAAGGACGCCGTGACGACGACTCCGGAGATCCTCGCCTTCCTCGACGGCCCCGAGTTCCTGATCGTGACCAAGGCGAACGTGAAATCGATCGTCCATCGCCGCGCCTATATGGATTATGTCGGCGTCAAGCGTTTCGACGCCGCGGGCAACGTCACCGGCGAACTGCGCATCGTCGGCCTCTTCACCTCGACGGCCTATACGTCGCTCGCCTCGGAAATCCCGCTGCTGCGCTCCAAGATCGAGAAGGTGAAAGAGCATTTCGGCTTCGACCCGATGAGCCATTCCGGCCGCATGCTCGACAACACGCTGGAATCCTATCCGCGCGATGATCTTTTCCAGATCGACACGACATTGCTTGCCAGCTTTGCCGAGCAGATCAACGATCTCGCCGACCGGCCGCGTGTGCGCGTCCTGCCGCGCATCGACCATTTCGACCGCTTCGTCTCGGTCATCGTCTATGTGCCGCGCGAGGAATATGACTCGATCGTGCGCGAGCGGATCGGCACCTATCTGAAGACGGTCTATGACGGCCGTGTCTCCGCCTATTATCCGGCTTTCCCCGAAGGCGGCGTTGCCCGCGTGCATTTCATCATCGGCCGCTCCGGCGGCAAGACGCCACGCATTCCGCAGGCAAAGCTTGAGCAGACGATCCGCGAAATCACCGCCCGCTGGGACGACCGTTTCGAAGCGCTCGCCGGATCGAAGTCGCCGAGACTATCAGTCGATCAGGCCTTCCAGGATTCCTTTAGCCCTGAAGAGACCGTGGCCGACCTCGCCGATATCGGCGCCTGCGCCGCCGGCGAGCCGCTTCGCATCCAGTTTTATCATCGCCACGAACAACAGGGCCGCGTGCTCTCGCTGAAGATCTTCCATGCCGGCGGCCAGCTGGCCTTGTCGCGCCGCGTGCCGCTTCTCGAGAACCTCGGCTTCAATGTCGTCAGCGAACGCACCTTCGACATTGGGGTACAGGTCGCCGATGGCCCAACCCAACTCGTGGTGCTGCACGACATGGAACTCGAAACCCGCAGCGGCAGCGATATCGACCTGCATCGTTATGGCGCTGCGCTCGAGGAAGCCTTCGTCGCCGCCTTCGCCGGCACGCTCGACAATGACAGCTTCAACCGGCTGATCCTTTCGGCAGGGCTCTCGGCGCGCGAAGCCAATGTGTTGCGCGCCTATGCCCGTTATCTCCGCCAGGCCGGCATCGCCTATTCGCAGGATTACATCGCAACGACGCTCGATAAATATCCTGGTGTGGCCGCCGCCATCTTCCGGCTGTTCCACGACACGCTCGACCCCAAGCTTGCCGACAAAGCCCGTCTCAAGAAGATCGCCGACCTGCATCAGGCGATCGAGGCCGAGCTTGCCGACGTGCCGAGCCTTGACGACGACCGTATCCTGCGCCGCTACGTCAACATCGTCGACGCGACGCTGCGCACCAACTATTTCCAGAAGAACCCTGACGGGTCGCCGAAAGCCATGCTGGCCTTCAAGCTCGATCCGAATCTGGTCGACGGCTTGCCGCAACCGAAACCCTTCCGCGAGATGTTCGTCTACGGCGTCGAGGTCGAAGGCGTGCACCTGCGTTTCGGCCGGGTAGCGCGCGGTGGTCTGCGCTGGTCGGACCGCGCCGAGGACTACCGCACCGAGGTGCTCGGCCTGGTCAAGGCGCAGCAGGTGAAGAACGCCGTCATCGTCCCGGTCGGCGCCAAAGGCGGCTTTTACCCGAAAAGGCTTCCGGTGGGCGGCAGCCGCGACGAAATCTTCAATGCGGGCCGCGAGGCTTACAAGACCTATATTCGCACGCTGCTTTCGATCACCGACAATATCTCCGGCGCCGAGGTCGTGCCGCCGAAGGATACGGTAAGGCTCGATGGCGACGATCCCTATTTCGTCGTCGCCGCCGACAAGGGCACCGCGACCTTCTCCGACACCGCCAATGCGTTGGCGCAGGAAGCCGGCTTCTGGCTGGACGACGCCTTCGCCTCCGGTGGCTCGGCCGGCTACGACCACAAGAAGATGGGCATCACCGCCCGCGGCGCCTGGGAAACCGTGAAACGCCATTTCCGCGAAATGGACATCGACATCCAGACGACGCCCTTTACCGTCGCGGGCGTCGGCGACATGTCGGGCGACGTCTTCGGCAACGGCATGCTGCTCTCCCCGAAGATCCGGCTCGTCGCCGCCTTCGATCACCGCGACATCATCATCGACCCCGATCCCGATATGGAAAGGACGCTGGCCGAGCGCCAACGGCTCTTCAACCTGCCGCGCTCGAGCTGGCAGGACTTCGATAAAAACGTGCTTTCGAAGGGCGCGATGATCATTTCGCGCGCGGCGAAATCGGTGACGCTGACGCCGGAAGCGGTAAGTGCGATCGGCATCGACAAAGCCGTGGCCACGCCTTTCGAGATCATGACGGCGATCCTGAAGAGCCCGGTCGACCTGCTCTGGTTCGGCGGCATCGGCACCTATGTAAAAGCGCCGTCCGAAACCGATACCGAAGTCGGCGACCGCGCCAATGACCCGATCCGCATCACCGCGGCGGAGGTGGGCGCCAAGGTGATCGGCGAGGGCGCAAACCTCGGCGTCACCCAGAAAGGCCGCATCGCCTACGGCCTGAAGGGCGGGCGCTGCAATTCCGACGCCATCGACAATTCGGCTGGCGTCAACACCTCGGACGTCGAGGTCAACATCAAGATCGCGCTGGCGGCGGCCCTGCATGACGGGCGGCTGACGCGGGCAAAACGCGACCAGCTACTTTCGTCGATGACCGGTGAAGTCGCGGCCCTGGTCCTGCGCAACAACTATCTCCAGTCGCTGGCGATCTCACTGACGGAGCGCAAGGGCACGGCCAACGGCCTGGAACTCGGCCGCTTCATGAGCGTGCTCGAGGGGGCCGGTCAGCTGAACCGCAAGGTCGAGACCTTGCCCGACGACCAAACTCTTGCCGAACGTTATGCGGCCGGCAAGCCGCTGACGCGGCCGGAAATCGGCGTGCTGCTGTCCTATGCTAAGATCGTGCTCTTCGATGCGCTTGCCGCGAGCGACCTGCCCGATGACCCTTATTTTGCGGCGACACTGTCGAATTACTTTCCCGTCAGAATGCAGAAGTCGAACGCCGGCGATATCGCCGGCCACCGCCTGCGGCGCGAAATCATCGCGACCGTGCTTGCCAATGAAGCGATCAACCGCGGCGGGCCGAGCTTCACCATTGCCATGATGGACGCAACGGCGGCTTCGGCGCCGGAGGTGGTGCGCGCCGCAATTGTTGCCCGCGACGGTTTCGACCTTAACCGGCTCTGGGCCGAAACGGACGCGCTCGACGGCAAGATATCGGGCGGGGTGCAGAACCGCATTTACGAGGAAATCAGCCACAGCTTTATCGTGCTCACGCGCCTGCTGTTGAAAACCGCCATGACCAAAGCCGATATGGCCGAGGTGATTAGCCGGCTGCGGGCGGCTCTGAAGAAGTTGAGGCCTGCTTTCGCCGAACAGGCGGCCGGCGATGCTGCCGCCCGCCAGTCGGAATATGCCGAAGCGGGCGTGCCCGAAGAGCTGGCAGCCGAAATCGCCAACCTCCAGAGCTTCGCGCTGGTGCCGGAGATCATGCAGATTGCCGAGCGCACCGGCGAGCCGCTGGTGCGCGCGGCCGAAAATTATTTTGCCGTGTCTAAGACCTTTCGGATCGCGCGGTTGCTCGCAGCCGGCGGCCGGATCCTCACCTCCGACCATTACGAAAATCTGGCGCTGGCGCGCAGCATCGACCAGATCGCCAGCGCCCGGCGCGATATCGTCATCTCGGCGCTTTCCGATCACGGCAAGGAGAAGCTGCCCGTCCAGGCCTGGCATGCGCAGGATCGCGTCCGTATCAACCGCATCGTCGAGGAGCTTTCGAGCCTCAGCGATAGTGGCGATCCCAATCTTGCGCGCATCACTGTTGCCGCAGGCATCCTGACCGATCTTGCGCGCGACCGGGCGAGGTGAGACAGTCCGCGAAAAAGGAGCGGATGTTGAATCGCATAGACTGGACAGGAACGCAGCCGCCGAAAGCCACGGAGAAGGGCATCTGGGCGTGGATGTTCTTCGATTGGGCGGCCCAGCCTTTCTTCACTGTGGTCACCACCTTCATCTTTGGGCCCTATTTCGTCTCCCGCCTGACGGATGACCCGGTGTCGGCGCAGACGACGTGGAGCAACATGGCGACGATTTCGTCTGTGATCATTGCCCTGCTCTCGCCCGTTCTCGGCTCGATCGCCGACCAGTCCGGCGCGCGCAAACCGTGGATCGGCTTCTTCGCCATCATCAAGATAGCCAGCCTCTTCGGCCTGTGGTTCGCAGCCCCCGGTTCGCCTGTCCTCTATCCCGTGATCTTTATGATCCTCGCCTCGGTTTCAGCCGAGTTTTCGATCGTCTTCAACGATTCGATGATGCCGCGGCTGGTCGGCAAGCACGAGGTCGGCAAACTCTCCAACACCGCTTGGGGGATCGGTTACCTCGGCGGCATGATCGTGCTAATTGCCGTCGTTACGCTTCTGGCGGCAAGCCCGGAAAGCGGCAAGACCGTTCTCGGCCTCGATCCGCTTTTCGGCCTCGATCCCAAGACCGGCCAGGACGCACGCATCACCGGGCCGATCTCAGCCGTCTGGTACCTGATTTTTATCCTGCCGATGTTCTTCTTCACACCCGATGTTCGCAGAGGCCTGCCCTTCGGCACCGCCATCCGCGCCGGCCTGCGGGAACTGAGAAACACGCTCGGCGAACTCAAGGAACGCCGCGGCACCCTGAAATTCCTGATTGCCCGCATGATCTATCAGGATGGCGTCAACGGCCTGTTGATCCTCGGCGGCGTTTTCGCCGCCGGCATGTTCGGCTGGGCGACGATCGAAATCGGCCTCTACGGCATCATCCTGAACGTCGTCGCGATCTTCGGCTGCCTGATCGCCGGCCGGATCGACAAGGGCGTCGGTTCGAAAGTGACCGTCGCCATCAGCCTCACCATGCTGCTTCTCGCCACCATCGGCATCATCTCGACCGGGCCGGGCTACACCCTGTTTGGCCTGATGGCGCTGCCGACGGCCGATTCCGGCGGCCTCTTCGGCACCGCCGCGGAAAAGGCCTATATCCTTTACGGCCTGCTGATCGGGCTCGCCTTCGGGCCGGTGCAGGCCTCGTCGCGCTCTTATCTCGCGCGCAGCGTCAGCCTTGAGGAAGCCGGCCGCTACTTCGGCCTCTATGCGCTTTCGGGACGCGCCACCAGTTTCATGGCGACGCTGCTCTTCTCGCTGGTGACCTATATGAGCGGCTCAGCGCGGCTCGGAATGGCAACGCTGATCCTGTTTCTCGCCGGCGGGCTGGTGCTGCTGATCCGCACGCCTTATCCCGCCGACCGATCCTGACAATTCTCCGGCACGCGTCAGTGCCGGAAATGGCGCATGCCGGTGAAGACCATCGCGACGCCGTGTTCGTTGGCGGCATCGATGACCTCCTGGTCTCGCATCGAACCGCCCGGCTGAATGACCGCTGTCGCCCCTGCGGCGATCATCGACAGAAGACCATCGGCAAATGGCAGGAAGGCTTCGGAAGCAACCGCCGAGCCTTGCGTCATCGGCGAGGGGAGGCCAAGCGCCTTGGCGGCCTCTTCGGCCTTCAGCGCGGCAATGCGGGCGGAATCCACCCGGCTCATCTGGCCGGCGCCGATTCCAGCCGTCTGGCCATCCTTGGCATAGACCACGGCATTCGATTTGACATGTTTGCCGACTTTGAAGGCAAACTTCATATCATCAAGCTCCTGCGCCGTCGGCGCACGCTTGGTGACGACCTTGAGCTCCAGATCCTCGATCATGCCGTTGTCGCGACTCTGGACGAGCAGGCCGCCGGAAACGGTCTTCGCCGTCAGTCCTGGGGCGCGCGGATCGGGCAGGCCACCGGCCGACAGCAGCCGCAGGTTCGGCTTGCGAGCGACGATAGCCCTGGCCTCCTCGGTGACATCGGGCGCGATGATCACTTCGGTGAAGAGCTTGACGATCAACTCCGCCGTTTCGGCATCCAATATCCGGTTGAGGGCGATGATGCCGCCGAATGCGGAAACGGAATCGCAGGCAAGCGCCCGCTGATAGGCTTCCACCAGGCTCGAGCCGGTGGCGACGCCGCAGGGATTGGCATGTTTGATGATCGCGCAGGCGGGCGCCTTTTCCGGCAGGAATTCGGCGACGAGTTCATAGGCGGCATCGGTGTCGTTGATATTGTTATAGGAGAGCTGCTTGCCCTGCAGCAGGACGGCCGTCGAAACGCCCGGGCGCTTCTCGCCCGTGACGTAGAAGGCCGCCTTCTGGTGCGGATTTTCGCCGTAACGCATCTCGTCCTTCAGCACACCGCCGATGACGCGGTGGCGCGGCGTGTCGATCGCCAGCGCTTCGGCAAACCAGTTGGAAATCGTGGCATCATAGGCCGCGGTTCGGGCATAGGCCTTGGCAGCCATGCGCTGGCGGAAGGCATAGGCGGTCTTGCCGTCATCCGCCGAAAGCTGCTCCTTGAACTCGGCATAATCGTCTGGGTCTGTCAGGATGGTCACATAGGCATGGTTCTTGGCCGATGCACGGATCATCGCCGGACCGCCGATGTCGATATTTTCGACGGTCGTCGGATAATCGCCGCCGGCCGCGCGTACCTCTTCGAAAGGATAGAGGTTGATGACGGCCAGATCGATGCCCTCGATCCCGTGCTTTTTCATCGCTTCCTGGTGTTCGCCGTCGTCGCGGATCGCCAGCAGGCCGCCATGCACGATCGGATGCAGCGTCTTGACGCGCCCATCCATGATCTCGGGAAAGCCGGTGATCTCGGAGACGTCGGTGACCACCAGACCGGCAGCGGCGATCGCCTTGTAGGTGCCGCCGGTCGACAGCAGCCGCACGCCTCTTTCGGACAATGTCCGGGCGAGCTCGACGATGCCGGTCTTGTCGAACACGGAGAGGAGTGCGGTCTTGATTTCGACCTTGTCCGGGGCGGGGATCTTTTTGGAAATGACGGCCATGAACCTTCTCCGTTCGGGCTTCGGAAGATATCCGCTAGAGCATGAGGCCGAAAAGTGTGAGCGGCTTTCGGACGAAATCTGCCTTAGGGACGTTTTCTTGCTGCCGCCGCGTTAGCACAGCTTTGACGTCACGCAAACAGCGCTGATGCTCTGCCTTTCGATTTAGTCCCGAATTTGAATTTTGGCCAGTTGGCCGTCCCGTCTAAGCTTTACGGGAGAGAAACCAGCGGATCTCCGTCTTCTCGGCCAGATCGAAATCGATCTCGATCTGGTCCGAGCCACAAATGCCGGAGCTGTCGGCAAAGAAGATGTCCTCGGAAACCAGGACTTCATTTCCGGGCGCGGAAAACAGCCAGCTTTCGCCGTCCGGCGCCGTCAGCAGCACGGATTCTCCATCGCTCTGCTGCAGAACGATGGAAGGATGAATATGAAAACGGGCGACGGCCTTCAGGGGGTCGTCACTTTCATATCCTTCACGCCGGATGAGCCGGTCGTGGCCTGTCACCATCGAACCCGCGGCATTGAGCGTCAGCTCACGCTCGTGCAGCACGCCGAACGGCTTGAGATAACCGTCATGGCTGAGCTTGATGCTGTCGCGCCCATCCTCCGTTTCGACACGTTCGACGGTGACGGTTTTCACCGGTTCGGTGATTGCGTGATCGAGGAAAGGCGAGCGTGAAAAACGGCTGGATGAGGTGTCGTTGAGGATGACGGTCGAATGCGCCGCGGTCGTGCGCGCCATCTGCACATAGCGGTGTCCGGCAAATTTCGGCGAGCCGGAATTGACGATGAAGCGATGGCGGCCGGACGACATTTCGAATGAAAGGCTGCCGGCATGCGCGGTGCGCACTGCGCCGCCCGAAGGCGGCGTCCCGGTATCGGCGATTATGACGGTCTTGCCCCCGGAAAGCCGCTGATAGCGCGACTGCGGCAAAGCCTTGAACGGCTGGCCGGCGGTCTCGTCATATCTGAGCACCGACATCAGCTCATTGGCGAGCGTCGAGGTTGCGCCGTTGAAAAGCGCCAGGTCCCCGTCCTGATGCCGGAAAAACCGCAAAGCGGGATACATGCGGTCGATGCCGGAGATCAGCTTCTGCGGCAGGTCATGGCCGAGATTGACGTAAGTCTGCCGCAGCGGCAGCAGGTCGAGCAACAGTTCCAAGCCGATGCGCGGGTTGCGCGAGATGTGGCCGCCATCCGGCAGAATCTGGCTATCGAATTGACGGTCGAGCGCCTGCGCCGCTCTCCGAAGCGTGGAGGCGCGGGCCGGCATGGCGACGGAGGCCATGGCGAGCGCGATGCGTAGCCGGAACAGCTCCAGACCGCCAAGCGTATAGGGCGCCACGCGATGCAGGAACCTGACCTGGAAAGCGAGCGACTTCATGAAGCGCCGATAAAAGCCGCGATCGGCGTTCTGCAGCACAACAGGCGAATGTGACAGCCAGGCAATGACGCGCTGGGCGGTGACGTCGGTCTCCCAGGCAATTCCTTCCATGCGGCCGGCATGGATGGAAAGCCAGCTGTCGACGATCGCTCGGGCAACCGCCGCGCTGCGTTCCGTCTTGTGCGCACGCATGTGCCGCAGCCAGCCGAAGCTGTGCAGGCGGGTCGCAAAGGGCCGCGAAGGCAGGGTGAAGGTGAAGGGCGATTTGCCGTTCGTTTCCAGCATGCGCCCGGCCAGGAGGAAACGTCCATTGAGAATTTCGTCCGCCACATGTGAATCGATGCCGCGAAGATCGGTCGGGGCGACGATCAGGCGCTCGGGCGGTTTGATCGAATGGCGAATGAGCTTCAGGCGCAGCAACGCGACGCGGCGCAAGGCGCGCCGCCAAGCCTCCCGAACATACATGCTCGCAAAACGCCGACCGGACTGCATATTCTATTGTCTATTGACCCTCATGGTTAAGAATAGGTGAAAAGCAGCCGATTTCATCGCCCACAATGAATTAATTCGTTACAAATTTCGAATATACGAAAATTGTTGCACGTAATTCCGTCGCTACGCAAAGAACGACAGCTGTGCTGCGGGCGTGTAATCAGCGCATGAGACGGTTTCGGGCGACGAGGTTGAAGCAATCAGGCGGCTCGCCGCAGCATCACCGCGTAGAAGCCGTCGAGGCCGGAGGCAATGCCGTCCGGCATTTTCAGCATGGTCGGAAGCGTGCGGAATTCACCGAGCGGCGTGATCGCCGCTTCAAGACCGGGCCAGTCGCCCGCGCTGATCGGCACACGCTCGATCGCGTCCGTATTGGAAACAACGCGGGCGACCACCTCCTCGCCTTCGGCCGGATCGAGCGAGCAGTTCGAAAACACCAGCGTGCCTCCGGGTTTCAGCAAGGTCAGCGCATGACGCAGCAGCCGCTCCTGCAGCGCCGCCAGCCTCGCAATATCATCCGGCCCCTTGGTCCACAGCACGTCAGGGTGCCGGCGCGTCGTGCCGGTGGAAGAGCAGGGGGCGTCGAGCAGGATGGCATCGAAGCCTTCCGTCGGCTTGAATGTCGTCAGATCCGTCGCAACCGTTTTCGCGTTGAGGCCAAGCCGGTCGAGATTCGACCGCAGCCGTCTCAGCCGGCTTTCCGACTGATCGAGTGCGGTCACCGCGCCGCCGGCAAGGATGAGCTGCGCTGTCTTGCCGCCAGGCGCAGCACAGAGATCGGCGGCACGTTTGCCCGACAGATCACCGAAAAGCCTGGCCGGAATGCTTGCCGCCGCATCCTGCACCCACCACGCACCGTCGTCGAAGCCCTCGAGTGAAGGAATTCCGCCGTCAAAGGCGGCAAGCCGCACGCCGCCCGTCGGCAGGGCAACGCCGTTCAGCTTCTTCGCCCAGGCTTCGGCGTCGGATTTGACGGTCAAATCGATCGCCGCAGGTTCGAGCTGCGATTGCGCGATCGCCAGCGCCGCGTCGCGGCCATAAGCCTTTTCCAGCCGTGCGAGGAACCAGCCCGGCATCGGCGGAACCTTACCGATCTTCTCCAGCACCTCGTCCTTTTCACGGCCGAGCCGGCGCAGCACCGCATTGACCAGCTTTGCGAAGCGGCGATTGCGGGGATCCAGGTTGGCCTGCTCTACGGCAAGATCGACGGCCGAATGATCCGGCACGTCGAGATAAAGGATCTGCGCCGCCGCGATTGCCAGAACATGGTGTAAGGCCCGCGCACCCTCCGGCAGCGGCGATTCCAGCAGCGAGGCAATTGCGGCGTCGATGCGCGGCAGGTGGCGCAGCGTCGTGTTGAGAATGGCGCGGACGAGGGCGCGATCGCTTTCGCCAAGCGCCTTGTAGGCCGGATTGCCGTGTTCATGATCGAGAGCGCCGTCGAGCGACAGCTTTCGGTCGACGACGGCTGCCAGAATTTTTGCGGCCGCCGCCCGGGTCTGCAGGCCCGGCTTGGCTGGCGCCGATCGGCCGGCGAAGGGTTTCTGTTGGCGGAATGGCTTTTTCGTGCCGTCTGAATTCAAGACCACGGACCTTTTGGCGGTTGCGAACCACCGCGACCCGTATTCGGAACAGAGCGCGATTTGCGCGACGGATTAGCAGCACGCACCGGTCCCGTCGAGACACTCATGCCGCTTTGCGCCATCTCCTGCAGCGCGGCAATGCGGTTTTCCGTGTTCGGGTGGGTGGAAAACAGATTGTCCATGCGTTCGCCGGAAAGCGGATTGATGATGAACATATGCGCCGTCGCCGGATTGCGCTCGGCATCCTCATTCGGCACATGAGCCGCGCCGCGGGCAATCTTTCCAAGTGCGGAAGCGAGCCAGAGCGGATTGCCGCAGATTTCGGCGCCGTGGCGGTCGGCCGAATATTCACGCGTGCGGCTGATCGCCATCTGCACCAGCATGGCGGCGAGCGGTGCGACGATCATCGCGACGAGAACGCCGATGAAACCGAGGGGATTATTGTTGTTGTCGCGGTTGCCGCCGAAGAAGAAAGCGAAGTTGCCGAGCATCGAGATCGCGCCGGCAAGCGTTGCCGTGATCGTCATGGTCAGCGTGTCGCGGTTCCGGATATGGGCGAGCTCATGCGCCATCACGCCGGCGACCTCCTCGGGAGACAAGGCGGAAAGCAGGCCGGTCGAGGCGGCGACGGCGGCATTTTCGGGATTGCGGCCGGTGGCGAAGGCATTCGGCTGCGGGCTGTCGTATAGATAGACCTTCGGCATCGGCAGACCGGCATTACGAGCGAGATCGCGCACGATCGCAAAGAATTCCGGCGCATTGCGTTCGTCGATCTGCTGCGCGCGATAGGCCGCTAGCACCATCCGATCGGAGTTCCAATAAGAGAAGAAATTCATGCCGGCGGCAATGAGAAAGGCGATCATCATGCCGCCTCGACCGCCGATCAGAAAACCGACGAACATGAAAAGCGCCGTCATGAAGGCAAGCAACATGGCAGTGCGAACGAGGTTCATTGCGAATCTCCAACTCGATTACGGCGTCGCAAGCTTTCATTCCCGGCGACCGCGCATTATGATTTGGTTATTCACCCGCCATTTTCAATATTTCCGGCAGGAGAAGGCCATGCAGGAAGCCGACAACGACAATAGCCAGACGCCGACGGTGGAGGGATCGGAGCCGCCGCGCAAGGTACTGTCTCCGGCGGCCCGACGTGCGCTTGCCGAGGCTGAAGAAAGACGCAAGAACCAGAAGCCGCTGGATCTGCCACCCGAGATCGGCGGCCGCGGCGGAGCCGAGCCTGCACGCTTCGGCGATTACGAGATCAATGGCCGGGCGATCGATTTTTAAGGCCGGATTGTCGGGCCCAAATCCGGGCCTCATGCAGGCCGTCCAAATTCAGCCAGCCAAAGCAAAGTGAGCCGCCCCGGGACTCGGATGGCCGGAGCGGCTCTTTATATCAGGCAGTCACCTTGTTCTGCCGGTTCGCGATCAGATCGTCGACGACGGCGGGATCGGCGAGCGTCGAGGTATCGCCGAGAGCGCCGAAATCGTCTTCGGCAATCTTACGCAGGATGCGGCGCATGATCTTGCCGGAGCGGGTCTTCGGCAGGCCGGGCGCGAACTGGATCTTGTCGGGCGCCGCGATCGGCCCGATTTCGGCGCGCACATGTTTCACCAGTTCCTGGCGAAGCGTGTCGGTGCCTTCGTGGCCGGCCATCAAGGTCACATAGCAATAGATGCCCTGACCCTTGATTGAATGCGGATAGCCGACGACGGCAGCTTCCGACACCAGATTGTGCGAGACGAGGGCGGACTCAACC
This sequence comes from Rhizobium sp. NLR10b, assembly GCF_019685435.1. Lineage (NCBI taxonomy): Bacteria > Pseudomonadati > Pseudomonadota > Alphaproteobacteria > Hyphomicrobiales > Rhizobiaceae > Rhizobium > Rhizobium sp. NLR10b. Next base: position 312,668 of record NZ_JABDWV010000006.1, read on the forward strand.
TCCGCCGTTCCGAGCCGGTGGCCGGAGACGTTGAGCACGTCGTCGACACGGCCGGTGATCCAGTAATAGCCGTCTTCGTCGCGCCGGCAGCCGTCACCGGTGAAATACTTGCCCTTGTAGGTGGAGAAATAGGTCTGGATGAAGCGGTCGTGGTCGCCATAGACGGTGCGCATCTGGCCCGGCCAGCTGTCGGTGATGCAAAGATTGCCGTCGGCAGCCCCTTCCAGCACTTTGCCTTCATTGTCGACCAGCTGCGGCTTGACGCCGAAGAACGGCATCGTCGCCGAACCGGGCTTGAGGTCCGTGGCGCCCGGCAGCGGCGTGATCATGTGGCCGCCGGTTTCCGTCTGCCACCAGGTGTCGATGACCGGGCAGCGCTTGTCGCCGACGACATTATAATACCACTCCCAGGCTTCCGGGTTGATCGGTTCGCCGACCGTGCCGAGCAGCCGCAGCGACGAGCGGGAGGAGCGCGTGACGAATTCGTCGCCCGCGCCCATCAGCGAGCGGATTGCCGTCGGCGCGGTATAGAAAATGTTGACCTTGTGCTTGTCGATCACTTCCCAGAAACGGCCCTGATCCGGGAAATTCGGCACGCCCTCGAACATCAGCGTGGTCGCGCAGTTCGCCAGCGGCCCATAGACGATATAGGAATGGCCTGTGACCCAGCCGACATCGGCCGTGCACCAGTAAATGTCGCCGTGGTGGTAGTCGAAGACATATTCATGCGTCATCGCCGCATAGACGAGATAACCGCCGGTCGTATGCAGCACGCCCTTCGGCTTGCCGGTGGAACCTGACGTGTAGAGAATGAACAGCGGATCTTCCGCCTTCATCTTCACCGGCGGGCATTCCGCCTTCACGCTGGCGATTTCCTGATGAAACCAGAGGTCGCGTCCCGGCGCCCAGCCAGTCTTGCCGCCGGTGCGGCGAACGACGAGGACCTTGCTGACGGTGACGTGCTGACGGGCAGCGATATGGATCGCCGTATCGGTGTTGTCCTTCAGCGGTACCGGCTTGCCGCCGCGCACACCTTCGTCGCAGGTGATCACGAAGGTGGATTCGCAATCGACGATGCGCCCTGCCAGCGCCTCCGGCGAGAAGCCGCCGAAGACGACGGAATGCACCGCGCCGATGCGAGCACAGGCGAGCATCGCATAGGCTGCTTCCGGGATCATTGGCATGTAGATGGTGACGCGATCACCCTTCTTGACGCCATGCTTCTTCAACACGTTCGCCGTCCGGCAAACATGCTCGTAGAGCTCGTTATAGGTGATCTTCTTGTCGACGTAAGGGTTATCGCCTTCCCAGATGATCGCCACCTGGTCGCCATTCGTCTTCAGATGGCGGTCGATGCAATTGTAGGAGACGTTCGTCTGGCCGTCTTCGAACCATTTGATCGAGACCTTGCCGGTAAAGGAGGTGTTCTTGACCTTCGTGTAAGGCTTGAACCAGTCGATCCGCTTGCCGTGCTTGCCCCAGAACTTGTCCGGATTTTCAATGCTTTCATCGTACCATTTCAGGTACTTCTCCTTATCGATCAGGGCGCGCGCCTTCACCGGCTTCGTGACCGGATAGATCTTCTCCGACATGGAACTCCTCCTCATGGGACATGCGACGGACCGCCAGCTATGCAGGGCCGAACTTCAAATCACGGCAATTCATAGCAGTTCGCATCGCCACGGCAATTAGACAAAGGTCATTTGATTTCGGAAGAATTGCAATTCTGCGACAGTCCGGTTATATAGCGCCATATTTCCCGGACATTGTGGTGACAATCCACGGACCGCGACCGGCGCGGACGATAGAAGGACTATATCCATGGCTCAAACATTGCTCATGCCGAAGGCGACTGCCATCTGGCTTGTCGACAACACGGCGCTGTCTTTCGATCAGATCGCGCAGTTCTGCAAACTGCATCCGCTCGAGGTCAAGGCGATTGCTGACGGCGAAGCCGCGCAGGGCATCAAGGGTCTCGACCCGATCTCGACGGGACAGCTCTCCCGTGACGAGATCGCCCGCGCCGAAGCCAACCCGAACCACAAGCTGAAGCTTTCCGAACCGAAGGTGCGCGTGCCGGAATCCAAGCGCCGCGGCCCGCGTTACACGCCGGTCTCCAAGCGTCAGGACCGCCCGAACGCCATTCTCTGGCTGGTGCGCAATCATCCCGAGTTGAAGGACGCGCAGATTTCCCGACTGGTCGGCACGACGAAATCGACGATCGAGCAGATCCGCGAGCGCACCCACTGGAACTCCGCCAACCTGGCGCCGATGGATCCGGTCACGCTCGGCCTCTGCAGCCAGATCGACCTCGACATGGAAGTGGAAAAGGCATCCAAGGGTCGTCCGCTGCCGACCGCCGCGGAGCTTGGCGCAACGCTGCAATCGGCGCAGGAGACCGAACGGCTGACCCCGAACTACGAGCGCGAAGAGGAAAAGGAAATCGACGCCGACGCCGTCTTCCGCAAGCTGAGCTCGCTGCGCTCGGCCCCGAAGGACGAGGATGACGAAGATCAGTACTGAGATATCGGTCATCTCCGCAAAAACCCTGCCGGCCGGCAGGGTTTTTTATTGCGATAACGACGTGCGGAACCAGGCCCGTCGATATCTGGCTTACATCGGCAGGGAGCCAAAACCACGCTTGCGCAGTGCCTCTGCGATCTCTTCCAGAATCGCCGGATCATCGATGGTTGCCGGCATTTTCCAGGGTATGCCGTCAGCGATCTTCTGCATGGTTCCGCGCAGGATTTTGCCGGAGCGTGTTTTCGGCAGGCGATTGACGGTGATGGCCGTTTTGAAGGCCGCGACCGGGCCGATCGACTGGCGGATCATCGCCACGACCTCCGATTCGATCGCCGGCGTTTCACGGGAAACATCGCATTTCAGCACCAGGAAACCACAGGGCACCTGACCCTTCACCGCATCGGTCACACCGATGACCGCGCACTCGGCGACATCGGGATGGCGCGCGCAGACCTCCTCCATCGCCCCGGTGGAAAGCCGGTGACCAGCGCAATTGATGATGTCATCGGTGCGCGACATGATGAAAAGATAACCGTCCTCGTCGACATAGCCGGCATCGGCGGTCTTGTAGTAGCCAGGAAATTCATCGAGGTAAGCCGACCGGAAGCGATCGTCGGCGTTCCAGAGGGTCGGCAGGCAACCCGGCGGCAAGGGCAGCTTTATGACGATATTGCCGAGCGTTCCCGACTCGACCGGGTGACCGGCATCGTCGAGCACCGCGATGTCATAACCGGGCATCGGCAATGTCGGTGAGCCATGCTTGACGGGGAGGGCGCCAAGACCAAGCGGGTTGGCGGCGATCGGCCAGCCGGTCTCCGTCTGCCACCAGTGATCGATGACCGGAACGCCGAGCATGCGCTCCGCCCATTTCAGTGTCTCTGGGTCCGCCCTCTCACCGGCCAGAAATAGTGCCCGAAAATCCGGCATTGGATATTGTCGCAGCAGTTCGCCCTCACCATCCTCCCGCCGAATGGCGCGGAATGCGGTCGGTGCCGTAAAGAGCACACGCACCTTGTATTCCGAGACGACCCGCCAGAAGACGCCGGCATCCGGGGTGCCGACCGGCTTTCCCTCGTAGATCAGCGTGGTCACGCCCGCGATCAGCGGTGCATAGACGATGTAGGAATGGCCGACGACCCAGCCGATATCGGACGCCGTCCAGAAGACCTCTCCCGGCTTCAGCCCGTAAATATTGCGCATCGACCAGTTGAGCGCGACCATATGGCCGCCATTGTCGCGCACCACGCCCTTCGGCTGGCCCGTCGTCCCGGAGGTGTAGAGGATATAGAGCGGATCGGTCGCTTTGACGGGAACACAGGCCAGCTCCGCGCCGCGATGGCGCGCCACCGCCGCCTCGAAATCCTGATCGCGGCCGCTGACGAGATCTGCCGGAAGCTGCGGCCGCTGCAGCACCAGGCAGCGCTCCGGCTTCATCCGTGCAAGCTCGATCGCCTGATCGACCAGCGGCTTATAGGCGACGACTCGGCCGGGCTCGAGGCCGCAGCTCGCGGTGATCACCAGCTTGGCGCCGCTGTCGTCGATGCGCGCGGCAAGCTCGCTGGCGGCAAAGCCGCCGAAAACGACCGAATGGACCGCACCGATGCGAGCGCAGGCGAGCATCGCAAACACCGCCTGTGGCACCATCGGCATATAAAGGATCACGCGGTCGCCTTTGCCGATGCCGAGCCCGAGCAGCGTCGCGGCGATCGCCTTCACCTCGCCAAGCGCCTCGTCATAGGTGAAGCGGCGTTTCTCGCCGCTCATCGCGCTGTCGAACAGGATCGCCGTCTCGCCCCCGCGTCCCGCCATGACATGCCGGTCCAGACAATTGTGACAGGTGTTGGTTTCCGCACCTGAGAACCAGCGGCCATAGGCGCCGTCATCGGGCGAAAATATCCGCTCCGGAGGCGTGAACCAGTTGATATCGGTGGCCGCTTCGCGCCAGAAGCCTTCGGGATCGCCTTTCCAGGCCGCATAGACTTGATGATAGCCGTTTTGCATCTGCTCCTCCCCAGGACATGCAAGTCTCGATATCAATTTAGGCTGGGCCGGGGAGGACGGAAAGCCCGACGAAAGCAGGTATCAGCGCGCGCCGAAAATCGCCGATCCCACCCGTATGCTGGTGGCGCCGAAGGCGATCGCCGTCTCGTAATCGCCCGACATGCCCATGGAGAGTTTTTCGACGCCGCATTTCAGTGCGAGCTTTGCCAGCAGGGCGAAATGCGGCCCGGGATTTTCGTCGGCCGGCGGAATGCACATCAACCCGTCGATGGCAAGGCCGAGCTCATCGCGGCAGAGGGCGACGAAACCAGGCGTATCCTCGGGAGCGATGCCTGCCTTCTGTGGCTCCAGTCCGGTATTGACCTGGACGTAGAGCCGCGGCGTCCTGCCTTGCCGCTTCATCTCTTCGGTAAGGGCGCGGGCGATCTTTTCGCGGTCCACCGTCTCGATGACATCGAAAAGCGCCACCGCATCCGCCGCCTTGTTCGATTGCAGCGGCCCGATCAGGTGCAGTTCGATATCAGCATGCTCGGCCTTCAGATCAGGCCATTTGCCCTGGCTTTCCTGTACCCTGTTCTCACCGAACACCCGCTGCCCCGCCTCGATCGCCGGGCGGATCGCATCCGCCTCGAACGTTTTCGATACGGCGACGAGCTGAACGGAACCAGCCGGACGGCCTGCCTGGCGTTCCGCCGCCGCGACCCGCGACCGCACGTCATTCAACCGCTCTTGAAGGTCCATCATTCTGCCTCGACATATCTCAGTGAAAAGAATTGGCAATGAACTAGCCAGCCATTCGGTGCTTGCCAAGACCCGCTCCGGCGAAATCGCTTCGGCGGCATGAAGATCGGACGCTTGCAACGCCTGCAAAACTTGACGCTACGGTGGTTTCATGGTGAAGGTCTCGACCAACTCCCCTGATTTTCTGGAATTCTGAATACCATGGCCACCGAACGTTATAATCCGCGCGACGCCGAGCCCCGCTGGCAGCAAAAATGGAACGAAGAGAAGGTCTTCGAGACCGACAATTCGGATCCGCGCGAAAAATATTATGTCCTCGAAATGTTCCCCTATCCCTCGGGGCGCATTCATATGGGCCATGTCCGCAATTACGCCATGGGCGACGTGGTCGCCCGTTACAAGCGTGCCCGGGGCTATAACGTGCTGCATCCGATGGGTTGGGACGCCTTCGGCATGCCGGCGGAAAACGCCGCCATGGAGCGCGGTGTGCACCCCGCGTCCTGGACCTACCAGAACATCGCTTCGATGAAGGCGCAGTTGAAGGCCATGGGGCTGTCGCTGGACTGGAGCCGCGAATTCGCCACCTGCGACGTTGACTATTACCAGCACCAGCAGCATCTGTTCCTGGACTTCCTGGAAAAAGGTCTGGTCTACCGCAAGCAGTCGAAGGTGAACTGGGATCCGGTCGACAATACCGTTCTTGCCAACGAACAGGTGATCGACGGCCGCGGCTGGCGCTCCGGCGCGCTGGTCGAACAGCGCGAACTGACGCAGTGGTTCTTCAAGATCACCGATTTCAGCCAGGACCTGCTGGACGCGCTGGATACGCTCGACCAGTGGCCGGAAAAAGTGCGCCTGATGCAGAAGAACTGGATCGGCCGTTCCGAAGGCTTGACGGTCCGGTGGGAGATCGTGCCGGAGACGGCGCCCGCCGGTGAGACCGAAATCACGGTCTATACGACACGGCCGGATACCTTGTTCGGCGCCTCCTTCCTGGCGATCGCCGCCGATCATCCGCTGGCCAAGGATGCGGCGGCGAAGAATGTCGAGATCGAAGCCTTCTGCGAGGAGTGCCGCCGCGCCGGCACCTCGCTCGCCGCGCTCGAGACCGCCGAAAAGAAGGGCATGGATACCGGCATCCGGGTCAGGCATCCGCTCGATCCCTCCTGGGAACTGCCGGTCTACATCGCCAATTTCGTGCTGATGGATTACGGTACCGGCGCGATCTTCGGCTGCCCGTCGGGAGACCAGCGCGACCTCGATTTTGCCCGGAAATATGGCCTGCCGGTTGTGCCGGTCGTCATGCCGAAGGATGGTGACGCCGCAAGCTTTTCCGTCGGCGACACCGCTTATGACGGCGACGGCGTGATGATCAATTCGCGTTTCCTCGACGGCAAGACGACGGAGGAAGCCTTCAATATCGTCGCCGACCGGCTTTCGGCGGCTTGCCTCGGCAATGCGCCGCAGGGCGAGCGGATGATCAATTTCCGCCTGCGCGACTGGGGCATTTCGCGCCAGCGCTACTGGGGCTGCCCGATCCCGGTCATCCATTGCGACGCCTGCGGGGTTGTGCCGGTGCCGAAGAAGGATCTGCCGGTCAAGCTGCCCGAGGACGTAACCTTCGACCAGCCCGGCAATCCGCTCGACCGCCATCCGACTTGGCGTCATGTCGCCTGCCCGAACTGCGGCAAGGACGCTCGCCGCGAGACGGATACGATGGACACCTTCGTCGATTCAAGCTGGTATTTCACCCGCTTTACCGCGCCATGGGAAGCCAAGCCGACCGATCCTGAGGCGGCTAATCGCTGGCTGCCGGTCGACCAGTATATCGGCGGCATCGAGCATGCGATCCTGCATCTGCTCTATTCCCGTTTCTTCACCCGCGCGATGCGCGAGACCGGCCATGTCGCCGCCACCGAACCCTTCAAGGGTCTTTTCACCCAGGGCATGGTGGTCCATGAGACCTATAGCCGCGGTTCCGGCGCCAGCCGCGAGTGGGTGGCTCCCGCCGATATCCGTATCGAGGAGATCGACGGTAAACGCCGTGCCTTCTTGCTGGCGTCAGACGAGGAGATCGCCATCGGCTCGATCGAGAAGATGTCGAAGTCGAAGAAGAACGTCGTCGATCCGGACGATATTATCGCCTCCTATGGCGCCGATACTGCCCGCTTCTTCGTTCTGTCCGATTCGCCGCCGGAGCGTGACGTCATCTGGTCCGAGGCCGGGGTCGAAGGTGCCCATCGCTTCACCCAGCGCCTGTGGCGTCTGATTTCCGAAGCCGCTAACGGCCTGTCGAGCGTTGCCCCCGCACCGGCAAGCGAAGGGGAGGCTCTGGCAGTCTCGCAGGCGGCGCACAAGACGCTGAAGGCCGTTCAGAACGATTACGACAAGCTTTGGTTCAACAAGGCCGTCGCCCGTATCTATGAGCTCGTCAATGCGCTCGCCGCGCCGCTGACGAGGGTTGCGGCGGGTGAAGGCGATATCGCCTATCGTGCCGCCGTGCGTGACGCTGCCGAGATCCTGATCCAGCTCGTCGCACCGATGACGCCGCATCTTGCCGAGGAATGCTGGGCCACGCTCGGCAATGCCGGGCTGCTCGCCCGCACGGAATGGCCGCGCTACATGGAAGCGCTGGTCATGGAAAATGACGTCGTTCTGCCCGTCCAGATCAACGGCAAGAAGCGCGCTGAATTGACAATTTCTCGCGACGCAGATCAGAATGCCGTCACCAACGCTGTGCTGGAACTGGATGCGGTGAAGAACGTGCTGAACGGTCAGGCGCCGAAGAAGATCATCGTGGTTCCCCAAAGGATTGTGAACATTGTCGTCTGATATCACCCGCAATGCCGGCATCGCCATGATCCTTGCCGCCTCGGCCTTTCTTGCGGCCTGCCAGGTTCGGCCGCTTTATTCGGAGAACTCGGGTGTTGCGGAAAAGCTGTCCTCGGTCGGCTTTTCCGATGCGGCAAGTCGCGTCGAGCAGCAGGTGCGCAATCACCTGATCTTCCTGGCATCGCGAGGCGCCGGCGAAGCGGTAAATCCACAATATCACGTCCAAATGCGCGCTACATCGATCGTCGCCGATACACTGCTGCGTCAATCCGGCGATACCTCCCGCGCCGGTCGCGTCACCGTCACCGTCACCTATACGCTGAGCTCGGTAGCCGATGGTCGCGTGATCAAGGCCGGCAGTCGCCAGACGACGGCTCTGGTCGATTTCTCCGAGCAGGAATTCGCCAAGCAAAGGGCGATCCGCGATGCCGAAAACCGCGCGGCCGACCAGGCGGCGGAATTCGTAGGAGCCGATCTCGCCGCCGCCCTCAGCCGCTGAGGGCGGGGCAGTGGCTGAAATCAAGTCCCATGAATTCGAGACTTTCCTGCAGAAATCGGCGGGGAATTACCGGATTTTCGTCATTTACGGGCCGGACCGCGGTCTGGTTTCCGAACGGGCCGGCCAGATCGCCGGTAAGACCGGCGTCGCGCTCGATGATCCTTTCTCGATGACCAAACTCGATATCGGCGATCTGCAAAAGGATCCCGGACGGTTGCTTGACGAGGCTCAGTCTATCGGGCTGTTCGGCGGCGAGAAACTCATCTGGATCCGCGGTGCCGCCAACGAGAAATACCTCGTCGACTCGCTGGCGGTGCTGGCTGAAAAACCGCTCGAAGCCGCCCACCTGATCGTCGAGGCCGGCGATCTGAAAAAAGGATCCCTGCTTCGCAAGACTGCGGAAGCCATGCGATCCATCATGACGATCCCCTCCTACGCCGACGACAGCCGCGCTCTGAACGGCTTGATCGACGCTGAACTCGGGGCGGAGAAGCTTGGTATTACCCCGGCGGCCCGTCAGGCGCTGATTGCACTGATCGGCGGTGATCGCATCGCTTCTCGTAACGAAGTGCGCAAGCTCGCCCTCTATTGCAGCGGCCTCAACACGGTTGAGGAACATCACGTAACCGAAATAATTGGCGACGCCAGCGCGATATCCGTCGATGACGCCGTCGATGCTATCCTCGGCGGTGATCTCCACGGTTTCCTACATGCCATGCAAAAGATCAGCAGTTCAAAAACCGCGATCTTTCTGGTGCTGCAGGCCTGTCTGAAGCAATTCCAGCTTCTGGACATGATGCGCGCTGAAATGGAAGAAAAAAGGGTACAGGCGCCTCAGGTCATGCAGACGATGGGTCGGCATCTGCATTTTCGTCGCAAGCCGATCATCGAGCAGGCACTACGCCACTGGTCGGCGGAAAACATTGCGCGTGAATCCAATCGCCTGCAAGCGGCGATCCTCCAGAGTCGGCGGCGACAGGTGCTGGAAGACAGCGTTGCAATGCAAACACTTCTCTCCACCACCCTTCAATCCGGCCGCAGATCCGCGTAATCATCGCCTTTCCAGCAGGCGGCAGACTTCCTCGAGTTGTTCCAGCGACTTGTAAGCAATCTTGATCTGGCCGCCGCCGGATTTGTGATTGATTGAAACCTCAAGCCCAAGGGCATCAGAAAGCGTTCGTTCGAGCGCCAGCGTATCCGAATCCTTCTGATCACGACGCAAGGCCGGCTGCTGCGGCTCCGATTGCGCCTTGATATTGTTCTGCGCCAACTTCTCGGCATCACGCACCGACATGCCCTTGGCGACGATGGTGCGGGCAAGGCTTGCCGGGTCGGGTGTCGAAACAAGCGCGCGTGCATGTCCGGCCGAAAGGCTGCCGGCAGCAAGAAGATCGCGAACCGGATCGGGCAATTTCAGCAAACGCAACGAGTTGGCGACATGACTGCGGCTTTTGCCGATGATCTCGCCAAGATCATTTTGGGTATAGCCATACTCGGCGATCAGCTGCTCATAGCCCAATGCCTCTTCGAGAGGATTGAGATCGGCTCGCTGCACGTTTTCGACAATCGCAATCTCAAGCGCGGTCTTGTCGTCAACGTCCCGAATAATGACGGGGATTTCAATCAGGCCGGCGAGCTGAGCTGCACGCCAGCGCCGTTCACCGGCTATGATTTCATATCGGTCTTGCGACATCGTCCGCACCACGATCGGCTGAACGATGCCGTGCTGGCGGATGGAACTCGCAAGGTCATGCAGTTCGGTGTCGTCGAAGAAACGGCGCGGGTTGCGTGGGTTACGGCTGACGAATTCGATCGGAATCATCCGGTCGGCGCTGACGGTGCGTTCAGCTTCGACCGGAACAGGCTGATCCATTTCACCAATCAGTGCTGCAAGGCCGCGACCCAGTCGTCTTTTCGATACGTCGTCATTCATATTCTACACTCACCTATACCCCGGAAATGATCTTACGCGGCCAGTCTCTGGCGCTCACGCTGAATGACCTCGGAGGCCAGTTGCAGATAGGCCTGGCTACCCGCACATTTCAGATCATAGAGAATAGCAGGCTTGCCGTAGGATGGCGCCTCGGACACCCGGACGTTACGGGGGATTAACGTATGATAAACCTTTTCCCCGAGATGGGTCCGCACATCATTGACCACCTGCTGGGCCAAATTGTTACGCGCATCGAACATCGTCAAAACGATGCCCTGGATGTCCAGCCGCGGATTTACTGTCCGCCGAATCTGACTGACGGTCTCGAGCAGCTGGCTCAGCCCCTCCAGCGCAAAGAATTCGCATTGCAGCGGCACCAGCACCGAATGGGCGGCCGCCATGGCATTCATCGTCAGCAGATTGAAAGAGGGCGGGCAATCCAGAAGAATATAGGAGAATGCCATAGCCTCGGGAGAGGACAGTGCCTTCCGCAATCTAAACACCCGATCGCTCTGCTGCGAGATCTCCATCTCGATGCCGAGCAGATCCATGGTCGAAGGAACGATGAAGAGGTTGGGAACGGCTGTCTCCAGCGTCACGTCGCCGATCCCGCGTTCGCCGACCATCAGGTCATAGGAGGAGAGCTTGCGATCACGACGGTCGATACCCAGGCCGGTGCTGGCATTGCCCTGCGGATCCAGATCGATGATCAGGACACGCTCGCCGATGGCGGCCAGCGCCGTTGCCAGATTGATTGCAGTGGTCGTCTTGCCAACGCCACCTTTCTGATTTGCGATGGTTATTATCCGATGTCGTTCGCCAGCCATTGCTGCAATATCCGATCTGTTAAACCAAGCGCCGGAGATTGGATACTTCCAAAATCACGGATTCCTGCTCGACGGCGCTCTCATGTTCTATCAGATCGAATTCCCACCGACCACGGGCTTCGGCAATTTCTCTCAGGTAATCCCGGCCTTTGTGAAAAAACCCCCGGCAATTTTCCTTGCCAAGCATCCAGGGGGCTGTATAGGCGATCAACCCATCAAGATCGGCAAGGGCTCGCGCTGAGATCGCTTCGCAATCGCCGATCTCCGCATAGGCGTCTTCGATTCGAGTGGCGTGTACGCTTCCCCGTGCATTCGTCTCTCGTAGCGCCGTTCGCAAGAACGCAGCCTTTTTGTGGTTGCTTTCGACAAGATGCACCCAACCGTCCTGCAGCTCTGCCAGGAAGATGGCGGTAATCACACCGGGAAAGCCGCCGCCACTGCCGAGATCAACCCAGGTGACAGGCCGCGGGCAGATCTGAAAAATCTGACTGCTATCAGCGATATGGCGGCGCCACAGTGCATCGAGCGTCGACGGCGCCACCAAGTTGATCGTTTTGGCCCATTTTTGAAACAGTGTCGCAAAATGTTGAAGTCGTTCCTGTGTTTCACGTGAAACACGCAAACCGTTCAATTCCATTCTCACAGACTCTCACATCTTGTATCAGGCGCTTTGGCGTTCGAATCCCTGCTGCCGACGCAAGTGCACCAGCAACAGCGCAATGGCGGCGGGGGTCATGCCCTCGACAATCGCCGCCTGGGCAACGTTGAACGGGCGAGCAGCATTGAGCTTAGCCTTAAGTTCATTCGAAAGCCCGGAGAGAGCGTCATAATTGAAATCCGCCGGTATCCGCCGCTCCTCGTCGCGCTGCTGGTCGGCAATCGCCGCCGCTTGCCGATCGAGGTAAACCGAGTAACCCGCCTCAATCTCCAACGCCTCCATGACTTTTGGCCGGAGCCCACCCAATTCTTGCGGCCAAACCTGTCGAAGTGCGGCGAAATCATAGGCCGGATAGGACAAGAGATCGTAGGCCGTCCGGCGCTGGCCATCGAGGTTGATGTTCAGGCCCGCCCGTCGCGCCTGGTTGGGCGTCACCGTCAGCGCCATCAGTTGGGCGCGGCCAGCGTCAATCTCGGCCTGATAGGCCGTGAATCGCTCGGCGCGCTCGGCGCCCACACATCCAAGCTCCATTGCCAGCGGTGTCAGCCGCGCGTCCGCGTTGTCGGCGCGCAAAGTCAGGCGGTATTCCGCACGCGAGGTAAACATTCGATACGGCTCCGTAACGCCACGCGACGTCAGGTCGTCGATCATCACGCCAATATAGGAGCTTGTACGGCTGAAATGGAACGGTTCCGAATCGGAACTGCGTAGTGCGGCATTCAATCCAGCTGCCAGTCCCTGGGCCGCGGCCTCCTCATAGCCGGTGGTGCCATTAATCTGGCCCGCGAGGAACAGACCTCTCAGTCGCTTGACCTCAAGCGATGGGGTAAGCTCTCTTGGATCGACATGGTCATATTCGATGGCATAACCCGGCTGCAGTATCTTGGCAGATTCGAGGCCCGGAATGGTCTTGATGAAAGCAGCTTGAACTTCGGCCGGCAGCGACGTCGAAATGCCGTTCGGATAAACCGTGTCGTCATCCAGTCCCTCAGGTTCAAGAAAGACCTGATGCCCGTCGCGTTCTCCGAATTTCACCAGCTTATCTTCGATGGACGGGCAGTAGCGCGGCCCGACGCCTTCGATCTGGCCGGAATACATCGCCGAGCGCTTGATATTCTCGATAATGATGCGGTGTGTCGCCTCGGTCGTCCTGGTAACGCCGCATTCAACCTGCCGCGTGGTGATGGAATTCGTCATGAGGGAAAAGGGCACAAGTTCCTCATCCGCACCCTGTCGGCCGACGGAGTCCCAGTCGATCGTCTTGCCATCAAGCCGGGCCGGCGTTCCGGTCTTCAACCGTCCCAGCCGCAGCCCCAACCGCGCCAGGGTGGCGGACAGGCCGATCGACGGAGCTTCGCCGACACGACCAGCAGGCGTCTTTGCAGCGCCGATATGAATAAGGCCGCGCAGGAAGGTGCCGGTTGTCAAGACCACCGCCGGCGCCTGAAGCCGTCGACCGTCTTTCATGATGACGCCAGCAACACGGCCATCGAGCACATCGAGATCAAATGCGTCGCCCTCGATAATGTCCAAGCCTGGCATTGCTTCGATTGCGGCGAGCATCGCCAGCCGGTAAAGCTTTCGGTCTGCCTGGGTCCGTGGACCCCGCACAGCGGCGCCCTTTTTGCGGTTCAGCATTCTGAACTGGATGCCGGCAACATCGGCAACCCGGCCCATCAGGCCATCCATCGCGTCGATCTCACGAACCAGATGTCCCTTTCCGAGCCCGCCGATCGCCGGATTGCAGGACATGACCCCGATCGTGTCTCGTCTGTGAGTAATCAGCGCAGTTTTCGCACCGAGGCGCGCAGCCGCACTGGCTGCCTCGGCCCCTGCATGGCCGCCGCCGATGACGATCACATCATAGCCACTATCGGTCATATCAAAACTCCAAAACAGCAGGGTTTCACGTGAACCTGAGAGGCGCCGCCGGAAAAGGTTTCACGTGAATCACTTGCCGATGCAAAACTCCGAGAAGATCACGTCGAGCAGCTGTTCGACATCCACCCGCCCGGTAATTCTCCCCAGGTATTCAGCCGCAAGCCGAAGCTGTTCGGTGCGCAGTTCAAGATCTGCGTCAATCTCCGAGATTGCCGCGTCGAGCGCCGCCAAACATTTCGTCAGCGAATCCTTGTGCCGCTGCCGGCTGGGGATGGCCAGAGACAGGCCACTGAAACGCTCGGCGACAATGCCCCCGATCAGCTGGCGCAACTCCGACAGACCGTCACCGGTCAGCGTCGAAATCTGCAGGTCATAGCGATCCGAACCAGTTTCAATGAGATCCTTCTTCGTTCCGACAGTAACATGGGGCAAAGTCTGCTCCAAGTCGCCGGGAATCAACGGATTGCTCATGTCGACCAATAGCAGCGCAAGATCGGCATCACGAAGCGCAACACGCGCGCGTCGCACGCCCTCCATTTCCACCCGGTCGTCCACCTGGCGCAGACCGGCGGTGTCATAGAGTTTGACAAGATAGCCGTCAATATCGAGATCGACTTGCAGCACATCACGGGTCGTTCCGGCAATGTCCGTGACGATTGCGACGTCACGCCGGGCCAGAGCGTTCAGCAGGCTCGATTTTCCGGCATTCGGAGCGCCGGCGATCACCACTTTAAAGCCGTCCCTGATGATTTCGCCCGCCGAGGCCGATTTGAGATGAAGGCCAATATCGTCACGAAGCCGCTTCATGTCGGTCCAGACCATATCCGAGACGGAACCAGGAACGTCGTCTTCGTCGGGGAAATCAAACTCAGCCTCGATCAGGGCCCGAGCCCGGGTTAATCGTTCCGCCCACGAATCGTAAATTGCCGAGACACCGCCGGCACTCTGCTCCACGGCGAGACGACGCTGCATTTCTGTTTCGGCGCCGATCAGGTCGGCGAGCCCCTCAACCTCGACAAGATCAAGCTTGCCGTTTTCAAAGGCCCGCCGCGAAAACTCGCCTTCGTTGGCCATACGAACACCCGGAATATCGCCGAGTTCGGAGAACAATGCCGCCAGCACGGCCTTACTGCCGTGGATCTGCAACTCGGCCACATCCTCGCCGGTGAAGGAGTGCGGGGCGGGAAAAAACAGCACCAAGCCGTTGTCGATCGGCTGGCTGTTACGAGTCCGAATCGTTCTGTAGGAAGCCGATCGGTCCGCCGGCACGGATCCCGCCAGCCGGGCCAATATATCTCTGGTCAGCGGACCGCTGACGCGGACGACTGAAACACCCGAGGGCGGAGCACCGCTCGAAAGCGCATAGATGGTATCATTCAACATGGCCATGCGTCCGGTTTTCAGTTCGAGTCCGAATCGATTCCCTCAAACAAAAAGCTGGCGACATCGAGACGATGCGCCAGCTCTCACAATCGGAATCCGGCTAAGGATTAGGTATTCATCGAATCGAAGAAGTCCGAATTGTTTTTCGTCTGTTTGAGTTTGTCGATCAGGAATTCGATCGCATCGGTGGTGCCCATAGGCGCAAGAATACGGCGTAGAACGAAGATCTTCTGCAGATCCTGGCGCGGAACAAGAAGGTCCTCCTTGCGTGTGCCGGACTTCAGAATATCCATCGCCGGGAAGATGCGCTTATCGGCAACCTTGCGGTCAAGGACGATTTCGGAGTTGCCGGTACCCTTGAACTCTTCAAAGATGACTTCGTCCATGCGGCTGCCCGTATCGATCAACGCGGTAGCGATGATCGTCAGAGAACCGCCTTCCTCGATGTTGCGCGCGGCGCCGAAGAAGCGCTTCGGCCGCTGCAGCGCGTTGGCATCGACGCCACCTGTCAGAACCTTGCCGGAGGAGGGAACGACCGTGTTATAGGCGCGGCCCAGACGTGTAATCGAATCGAGCAGGATGACGACATCGCGCCCGTGCTCAACCAGACGCTTTGCTTTTTCGATGACCATTTCGGCCACCTGGACGTGACGCACCGCCGGTTCGTCGAAGGTCGAGGAGATAACCTCGCCGCGGACCGAGCGCTGCATATCGGTCACTTCCTCGGGACGTTCGTCGATCAGGAGAACGATGAGATAACATTCCGGATGGTTGGCCGTGATCGAGTGCGCGATGTTCTGGAGAAGCACGGTCTTACCGGTCCGCGGCGGCGCGACGATCAGTCCGCGTTGGCCCTTGCCGAGCGGCGCCACGAGGTCGATCACACGCGGCGACAGATCCTTGGAGGTCGGGATCTCGAGTTCCATCTTGAAGCGCTCGTTCGGGTAGAGCGGCGTCAGGTTGTCGAAATGAACCTTGTGACGAATCTTTTCCGGATCGTCAAAATTGATGGTGTTGACCTTCAGCAGCGCGAAATAACGCTCGCCTTCCTTTGGCCCGCGGATCGGTCCCTCGACCGTGTCGCCGGTTTTCAGCGAGAAACGGCGGATCTGCGACGGCGAGATGTAGATGTCGTCGGGACCGGGCAGGTAGTTTGCGTTCGCCGAACGCAGAAAGCCGAAACCGTCCTGCAGCACCTCGACGACCCCTTCGCCGATGATTTCCACATCCTGGCTGGCAAGCATTTTGAGGATCGCAAACATCAGCTCCTGCTTACGCATCGTGCTTGCATTCTCGACCTCGAGCGATTCGGCGAAAGCCAGAAGATCCGTCGGGGATTTGCTCTTAAGTTCCTGAAGCTTCATTTCAGCCATGAAGTGACCAATACTCTTTTCAATTTCGAAGGGGAAAGGCGATGTTGGGTCGTATTCGGTACTGCGAAAGGGGCTCGCAGACGACTGAAATCTACACACATGCCACGTAGATGAGATGCGCGGAAAATAGCGACTCGTTATCGCCGCCGCAAGGGGGCTGCTTAAAATGAAGCAAATTTAACCTGAGAGAGGATTTCTCGTCAGAACGGCTTCACCACGACGAGGATCACGATCGCGATCATCAGCAATGTCGGCGCCTCGTTCATGAACCGCCAGTAGCGCGCAGAACGGCGATTTTCATCCCGCTCGAACGCCCGCACGGCGCTGCTGAAGAACATATGGATCGCGGTCAGCAGCACCACCAGACCGATCTTCGCATGCAGCCAGCCGCCCTGGAACCCGTAGACCGACCAGGCGAGATAGAGACCGAAGATCCAGGTCAGCATCATCGCCGGCGTCATGATGATGCGAAGCAGCCGGCGCTCCATCACCTTGAAGGTTTCCGACTGCACCGAGCCTGGTTCGGCCTCCGTATGATAGATGAACAACCGCGGCATATAGAACAGCCCTGCCATCCAGGAGATGACGGCGATGATATGAAGCGCCTTGATCCAGAGATAGAGGTTGTCGGGATTCCAGGCGAAAAGCCCGACCGCCATCAGCGCGAAGAAGGACAGGGCAAAATGCGCGCGGCGCCGGGCGTAAGCGCCAGCTCTGCGGTCCGTCTCTTTTTCCATCGTCACGCCCGGGGCATCCGTAAACCCCGCACGCGCTCGACCAGCAAACGCACCTGTTCGGGGTCGGCTTGCGGCGTGATGCCGTGGCCGAGATTGAAGATCAGCGGTCCATTGCCGAGATGATGAAGAATATCATCGATACCCTCTTCCAGCGCCAGGCCGCCGGCAACGACGCGCATCGGATCGAGATTGCCCTGAACCGGACCATCCTTCTGAAGATCGGCGGCAAAGGCCAACGGAACGGACCAGTCTAGACCGATCGCATCCGTTCCAGTCTTCTGGCGATAGGTCTTCAGCTGGTATCCCGCACCCTTGGCGAAGGCGATAATGCGCGCCTGCGGCCGTCGCGCCTTGATCGAGGCGATCATCCGTGCAACCGGCTTGACAGCGAAGGCGTCGAACTCTTTCTCACCGAGAACACCCGCCCAGGAATCGAAAATCTGCACGGCATCGGCGCCGGCATCGATCTGCGCCACCAGATAATCGGCCGAAACGTCGGCAAGCAGCATCAGCAGATGCTCGAAGGCGCGGGGATGTTTGTAGGCGAAGAGACGGGCAGGGGCCTGATCCGCGGTGCCATGGCCGGCGATCATGTACGTCGCAACCGTCCAAGGCGCGCCGCAGAAACCAAGCAGAGCCGTTTCTTCAGGCAATTCGTGCCGCAACCGCCGCACCGTTTCCAGAACCGGTCTGAGATAATCGACAACGTCGTCGCCGTTCAATCTGCCGATGCCCGCTTCATCGATTGGATCCATCTCCGGTCCGTGACCTTCAGTGAAACGAACATTCCGCTTCATCGCGTCGGGAATGACGAGGATGTCGGAAAATAGGATCGCTGCATCGAAGCCATAGCGGCGGATTGGCTGCAAGGTCACTTCGACGGCGTAATCGGGCGTGTAGCAGAGATCGAGGAAACTGCCGGCCTTTGCCCGAATCTCCCTGTATTCCGGCAGATAGCGTCCAGCCTGTCTCATCAGCCAGAGAGGAGGAGGGAAAACGCATTCGCCGTCGAGAACCCTCATGATCTTTCGCCGCGTATCGCTCAAGCGCGTCTTCCCTATAAAAAATCAAAGATATTTTAAAAGGTTTCTATTTCTTAGAGTCGGTGTCTATCAAGGATTAAAATCCATCCACTGCCGATGCCATTTGTCGCGTGTTCGAAGAGAAACTCGAAAGAATTTCTCCATTCCCGTCAATTTCCGGGGAGAATCTGAATCCGAAAGCGATTCCAGATCCTTGCCGGGAGACGTGTTTCTTCGCGCCTGTGGATAGGCTGTGGGTGGCTGGACGACAAGTTGATTTCATCCCCAGCCTCCACAGGAGCGATCGAAACCGGTTAGCAAAATTCGAAATGTGGATAAGCAGGCATGTTTTCCCTTGCTCGAGGCAGCCTCGCCGCCTTAGCTCTCCATCATCCAGTCTTTTCAACAGGCAGCGGAAAATAACGTGGAGAACAGAACGAACTTCTTTCATCTGCACCTGATTTCTGACTCGACCGGAGAGACTCTCATCTCCGCCGGCCGCGCCGCTTCGGCTCAGTTCAGATCCGCTCAGCCGATCGAGCATGTCTATCCGCTGATCCGCAATCGCAAACAACTGCTGCCGGTTCTTCAGGCGATCGATGATGCGCCCGGGATCGTGCTCTACACGATTGTCGACCGCGATCTGGCGAGCCTGATCGACGAACGCTGCGTCGAGATGGGGGTCGCTTCCGTCAATGTCTTGGAGCCGGTCATGAACGCGTTCCAGATCTATCTCGGCGCCCCGTCCCGCCGCCGGGTCGGCGCCCAGCATGTGATGAATGCCGGTTACTTCGCACGCATCGAGGCGTTGAACTTCACCATGGATCATGACGACGGCCAGATGCCGGATGACTACAATGATGCCGATGTCGTCATCATCGGGATCAGCCGGACATCGAAGACGCCGACCAGCATCTATCTCGCCAATCGCGGTATCAAGACCGCGAATATTCCGATCGTCTACGGCGTACCCTTGCCGGAGAGCCTGCTCGCAGCAACAAAACCGCTGATCGTCTGCCTGATCGCCACCACCGACCGCATTTCCCAGGTCCGGGAAAATCGCGTGCTCGGGACGACGCAAGGTTTCGACCGGGAGCACTATACCGATCGAGCCACGATCTCGGAGGAGCTGAAATATGCCCGCTCCCTCTGCGCCCGCCACGGATGGCCGCTGATCGACGTTACTCGCCGCTCAATCGAGGAAACGGCGGCCGCCATTGTTGCCCTCCGCCCGAAGCTGCGCTAAGCGCAGACGAAAAGCCGGGAGTGGGAGAATCCATGACACCGAAACTCATCCTTGCATCGTCAAGCCCTTTTCGGCGAATGCTGATGGAAAATGCCGGTCTCTCCTTTGAGGCACATCCCGCTGAGATCGACGAAAGGGCGGTTGAGGCGCCGCTGGAAAAAGCCGCTGCGAAGCCGGATACCGTCGCCTGCATCCTGGCCAAGGCTAAAGCCGAAGACGTCAGCACCCGTTTTCTCGAGAGCCTCGTTATCGGTTCGGATCAGACGATGTCGCTCGGCGACCGCGTTTTCCACAAACCGAAGGACATGGCCGACGCAGCGAACCATCTTCGCGCCCTGTCGGGCACGACCCATCGGCTGAACAGCGCCATCGCTATCGTCCGCGGCGGCGCCGTTTTGTGGGAGTATGTCGGCCATGCGGAACTGACGATGCGACCCCTGACGGAAGATTTCATCGCCAGGCACTTGGCGCGGGTCGGCGAACGTGCGCTCTCCAGCGTCGGCGCCTACCAGCTGGAAGGCGAGGGCATTCAACTCTTCGAGAAGATCGAGGGCGACTATTTCACCATACTGGGGTTGCCGATGCTTCCGCTCCTGAGAAAATTGCGAGAATTCGGAACGATCGATGGATGATTCACGTGAAACACTGGGGCCGAACGCATTTGTCACGGGCTTTCCCGTCAAGCATTCACGCTCGCCGCTGATCCATGGATACTGGCTGAAGAGACTTGGCCTGCCGGGCAGCTACTGCGCCCACGAGGTGGCGCCGGATGCCTTTCCGTATTTCATTGCCTCGCTGAAGGACGGCAGTTCCGGTTTTATCGGAGGCAATGTCACCATCCCCCACAAGGAACTTGCCTTCCGGCTCGCCGACAAGCCGGACGATCTGGCGCATGAGCTCGGTGCCTCGAATACGCTCTGGTTGGAGAATGGCCTCCTGCACGCCACCAATACCGACGGCCGCGGCTTCACCGCCAATCTCGACGAGCGCCATCCCGGCTGGGACCGTCATGATACGGCCGTGGTCTTCGGCGCCGGCGGCGCAAGCCGGGCGATCATTCAGGCGGTCCGCGATCGTGGCTTCAGGGAAATCCATGTCGTCAACCGCACCGTCGAACGCGCGCGCGAACTGGCCGATCGCTTCGGCCCGAGAATTCGAGCCCATCCGGTGGGCGCGCTTGCCGACGTCATGCATGGCGCTGGCCTCTTCATCAACACGACCTCGCTCGGCATGGATGGCGAAGCGGCGCCGTTGATCGATTTTGCGCCGCTTGCAGCAGATGCCGTCGTCACCGATATCGTCTACGTCCCCTTGAAGACACCGATCCTGAGACAGGCGGAAGAGCAGGGACTGTCGGTCGTCGATGGTCTCGGCATGCTGCTGCACCAGGCTGTTCCCGGTTTCGAAAAATGGTTCGGCGAGCGCCCTGTGGTTGATGCGGCACTGCGAGCTCTGATCATTGCTGACATGGAAGCGCACTGATGCTGAAGATCGGACTCACGGGCTCAATCGGAATGGGCAAGTCGACGGTCGGCAAACTCTTTGCCGAAGCGGGAATCCCCTTGAACGATTCCGACGCTGTGGTCCACGATCTCTACTCCGGGGAGGCAGCGCCGTTGGTGAACGCCGCTTTTCCCGGCACGATGACGGATGGAGCGGTCGACCGGCATGAGCTAGGCCGCCAGCTCGCGCTTGATCCCGAAGGCTTTAAACGTCTCGAAGCGATCGTTCATCCGCTGGTTCGCAAACGGGAAACGGAATTTCTGGCGCGACAGCAGGCCGCCGGCGCTGAAATGGTGCTGCTCGATATTCCGCTGCTCTTCGAAACCGGCGCCTGGGAAAGAGTGGATGTCATCGTCGTCGTCAGCACCGATCCACAGATTCAGCGTCAGCGGGTGCTTGCACGCGACGACATGACCGAAGAAAAATTCGATATGATTCTCGCTCGCCAGACCCCGGATGCGGAAAAACGACGCCGCGCCGATTATCTGGTCGACACCAGCCACAGCATTGCCGAGACGCGGGCGCAGGTGCTTGAGATCATCGCCGAACTGAAAATGCGGATTGCCAAGGGAGATTTCCGGAATGCGTGAGATCATCTTCGATACGGAAACCACCGGCCTCGATAACCGCGCCGACCGTATCATCGAAATCGGCGGCATCGAGCTCTTCAACCATTTTCCGACCGGCAACACGCTGCATATCTACATCAATCCGGGAGACCAGAAGGTCCATCCGGATGCACTTGCGGTACACGGCATCACCGATGAATTCCTGAAGGACAAGAAGCCTTTCGCCGCGGTGGCCGACGAAATCCTCGCCTTCTTCGGCGACGGCAAGTGGATTGCTCATAACGCGACCTTCGATATGGGCTTCATCAACGCCGAATTCGCGCGCATTGGTTTGCCGCCAATCCTGCCGGACAAGGTGGTCGATACGCTGTCGATGGCGCGGCGCAAGCACCCGATGGGACCGAACTCGCTCGACGCCCTTTGCCGGCGTTACGGCATCGACAACTCGCACCGTACCAAACACGGCGCGCTGCTCGACTCCGAACTATTGGCCGAAGTCTATATCGAGATGATCGGCGGCAGACAGGCAGCGTTCGGCCTGAGCATATCGGGTCAACCCGGCCAGGCGGCCCGCGGTGAAATGGCGATGGAAGACGATATGGCGTTTGCTGCGGCGCTCGAACGCCCTCGTCCGCTTGGCTCCCGCCTCAGTCAGTCCGAAGCACAGGCGCATGAGGCGCTGGTCGCCAAGCTCGGCGAAAAGGGCATCTGGGCGAAATACGCCAGCTCGAATTGAAAATGCCCGGGACCGGCCCGGGCATCCGCATGTCAGAATCATAAGAATTCGATCAGTTCGGAACGGCCTGAACCTTGGCGCGGGCCTGTTCTTCGGCAACGCGCTGAGCGAACATCTGCGTGAAGTCGATTGGGTCGATCATCAACGGCGGGAAGCCGCCATTGCGGGTCACGTCGGCGATGATCTGACGGGCGAAGGGGAAGAGCATGCGCGGGCACTCGATGAAGAGTACCGGCAGCATGTGCTCCTGCGGGAAGCCGGCAACGCGGAAGACGCCGCCATAGACGAGTTCGGTGTGGAACACCGTCTTGTCGCCGTCCTTGGCTTCGGCATTCAGCGACAGCACGACATCAAAATCCGTGTCGGAAAGCGGGTTGGCGTTGACGTTCACATTGATGTTGATCGTCGGCGCCTTGTCGCGGGCCTGCAGAGAACGCGGCGCGCCCGGATTTTCGAAGGAGAGGTCCTTGGTATATTGCGCAAGGATCGAAAGAGTGGGGTTCGTCGCACCGTTGCTGTTGTTATCGTCTGCCATTGGCTTTTCCTCGAAGGGCATGGGAATGGTGCCGCCATCTAACATTTCGGGGAGGGGCTTACAACCCTGGGCGCAAGCCGCACCCTATCGCCGGCAAAGCCTCAGTCACCGAGATGTTTGCCGGACCATGGCGAGTTCCGGTTCGGCTCTCTATGATAGTCCTCCTCGTCGAGATCGACCACCTTTGAATTCGGGTTGCGATCGCGGAAACCAGGTTTCGGGCCAGCGCCAAAGCCGCCCTTGGCGTTGACGACGACGAAGCGTTTGGCGATCGATCGCCAGACGAAATCCCGCAGCGGCGGAATGAGAATGAGGATGGCGATGATATCCGTGAGGAAGCCGGGAATGATCAGGAGCAGCGCGGCAATGACCGTCATCGCCGGCTTCAGCAGATCGCGTCCGGGCATGACGCCGTTCCGTCCTTCGCTCGACATGCGCCGCAGGATACCGATCCCCTGCCGGCGCAGCAAGACCACGCCGAGGAGGAAGCTCGCCATGACGAGCGCAAGCGTCAGCGCCAGGCCGATCGCCCGACCGACGACGACGAAGCCGGCAATTTCGCCAAGCGGTAGCAACAGAATGAAAGCCGGCAGAATTGAAAAACGCATGGTCGTCATGTCCCGGGCTTACCGGTCTCCTCGTGGCGCCGGCGAAGATGCCAGCCATGATTTGAATCATCTGTATAGGCGGACTATATGGGAGTACAAATCAGAGATGTTAACGGCGGTTGCGACAGGATATGAGTTCGAACGACTTCATCACATTATTCTTCCTGGTGGCGGCGGTGCTGATTTTCTTTCAGCTCCGTTCCGTGCTCGGGCGCCGCACTGGCAATGAGAAGCCGCCGCGCGATCTCTATAGCCCGCGCGATGCGGCTCCGCCCGAGGCCGCTGATGCCGGTAAGGTCGTGACCCTCCCGCGCCGTGATGCGACAGCCGACGATGAGGATCGCTTCTCCGCCATCGACGCCTTTGCCGCACCGGGGACACCGCTCAACGAATCGCTGCGCGCCCTGAACAAGGCCGATCCTTCCTTCAGCCCGAAGGAGTTTCTGAACGGCGCCCGCATGGCCTACGAAATGGTCGTCATGGCCTATGCCGATGGTGACCGCAAAACGCTGAAGAGCCTTTTGTCCCGCGAGGTCTATGACGGGTTCGAGGCGGCCATCGCCGAGCGTGAAACCCGGGGCGAGAAGGTCAAGTCCACCTTCGTCGGTATCGACAAGGCCGAAATCACCCATGCCGAGACGAAGGGCAGCGAAGCACAGATCACCGTGCGCATCGTCAGCCAGCTGATATCGGCGACTTACGACAAGGCGGATGTCCTGATCGAGGGCGACGCCGAAAACGTCGCCGAGGTCAACGACCTCTGGACCTTCGCCCGCGACACCCGCTCGCGCGATCCGAACTGGAAACTTGTGGCGACCGAATCGGAACATGAGTGATCAGGCATCGGACTTCGTCCTGCAAGCCATCAGCTTCGATCGTTTGGAAGGCTGGAAGGATGATGATCCCTCCGGCCTTTTTGAAGTGATGCGACACTGCCGGCGGCAGATCACCGACGTCAAACCCTACCGCACCGGGTCGCTCGGCCTGAGCGCGGAGGACTTGCTTCCGCTTCTGATGGACGCTGAAAATTTTACGCCGTCGTCGCCGGCAGCGGCGCGCACTTTTTTCGAAACGCGTTGCCTGCCCTTTCTGATCCGCCGCAAGGACGGCAAGTCCGGTTTCGTCACCGCCTTTTACGAGCCGGAGATCGAGGTATCGGATCGGCCAAACGAGGTTTTCCGTTTTCCCTTCTACAGCCGTCCGAACGATCTGATCGATCTCGATGACGGCAATCGTCCGGCCGAATTGGATGGATCCTATGCTTTCGGCCGACTGCATGACGACGGCCGCATTGGCGCTTATCCGGATCGCCGCGAGATCGATCAGGGCTTTCTCGACGGCCGCGGCCTCGAAATCGCCTGGGCGAAATCGAAGGTCGATGTTTTCTTCGTCCACGTGCAGGGCGCCGCGCGCCTGCGTTATCGAGACGGGCGTATCGGCCGTATCACTTACGCGGCAAAAGCAGGGCATCCCTTCTCGGCAATCGGCAAGCTCTTGATCGACCGCGGTGAAATCGACCGTGGCGAGATTTCCATGCAGTCGATCCGCGCCTGGCTAGCCCGCAATTCCGAGCGGGTGGATGAGGTTCTATGGCATAACCGCTCTTATATTTTCTTCCGCGAAACGCCCTCGCGGGCTATCAGCCTGCGAACCGCTGATACTGAGGCCGGTCCGATCGCCGCCGCCAAGGTGCCGCTTCTCGCCGGGCGCTCGCTTGCGGTCGACCGGCTGATCCATACCTTCGGTTTCCCCTTTTTCATCCGCGCCGACAGCCTCACTCATCTTGATCATGGCCGCCCCTTCCGCCGGCTGATGCTGGCGCTCGATACAGGCTCGGCGATCGTCGGGCCTGCGCGCGGCGATATTTTTACCGGTTCGGGGGACTTGGCCGGAGAACGCGCCGGCACCGTCCGAAACGATGCCGATTTCGTCATCCTCATCCCCAACGCCGCCGCCGGACGTTTCAACTGATGGCCAGGGATCGCAAGCTCAGCGCCGATGAGAGGATTCTGTGGGGCAAGGTTGCCCGCAGCACGCGGCCGATGCCCGGCAAGGCGAACGAGTTGACCGAGCTTGACGCTTTTCTTGCCGAAACCGAAGCGGCAGCCGAACGGCAGACAGCCGAAAAGCAGACCTCCGTTTCGCCGACGGCGGCACAGCCGGCCCCACCGTCGACGCCGAGACAGCCGGCTAAGGTGCACCATCCGCTGGAAAGGCCGGTCAAGCGCAAGATCGCCAAGGGCCGTCTGGCGCTCGAGGCGCGCATCGATCTGCATGGCCTGGTGCAGAGCGAGGCCCATGTCATCCTCCTCGATTTTTTGATCCGCGCCCATGAGCGCGGCATGCGCCATGTGCTTGTCATCACCGGCAAGGGCAGCTCCCTGGGCAGCGAAGGTGCATTGAAGCGGGCCGTCCCCCTGTGGTTCGCGAAGCCCGAATTCCGCTACCTGATCTCCTCCTACGAGTCCGCCGCGCAGCATCATGGCGGCGACGGCGCGCTCTATATTCGCCTGTCGCGGCGGCATGGGGAAAAGCCATGACTCCCTTCGGAGAGGCGGTTCGCAGGCTGAGAGCCCGCAAGGGCGTCTCGCAGAAGGAGATGGCCGAAGCGCTGAACGTCTCCCCCGCCTATCTCTCGGCGCTCGAACATGGCAAGCGCGGCCTGCCGACATTCGACCTGCTGCAGCGCATCGCCGGCTATTTCAACATCATCTGGGACGAGGCCGAGGAACTGTTCCTGCTTGCCCGTTCCTCCAACCCCCGCGTGGTCATCGACACCTCGGGCCTGCCGCCGGAATATACCGAATTCGCCAACCGGCTGGCCCGGCGGATCCGCAGCCTTGACAGTGCAGAGATAGGCCGGCTATCGGCTGTTCTCGAAAATGACGGCAAAGGCGACGGAAAAGCGTCATAATCCCCTGTTTTATGGCTTGTTCAGGGGACTTGCCATTGGGAACCGGGCTCAAAAAACCTATATACGAGAGTGAAGAAAGCCGGTGATTCGCAGGGCGCGCCGCCGCTTTACGACAACAGGGAAAATCTCGACAGAATGAGCGATACATCCGCGACGGAAAACGGCGTAAGCAGCGAATATGGCGCAGATTCCATCAAGGTCCTGAAGGGCCTCGACGCCGTGCGCAAGCGCCCCGGCATGTATATCGGCGACACTGACGATGGCTCCGGCCTCCACCACATGGTCTATGAAGTTGTCGACAACGCGATCGACGAAGCGCTTGCCGGTCATGCCGACATCGTCACCGTCACTCTCAATCCGGATGGTTCGGTAACGGTCACCGACAACGGCCGCGGCATCCCGACCGACATCCATAGCGGCGAAGGCGTGTCGGCAGCGGAAGTCATCATGACGCAGCTGCATGCCGGCGGCAAATTCGACCAGAATTCCTACAAGGTCTCCGGCGGTCTGCACGGCGTCGGTGTTTCCGTAGTCAACGCGCTCTCGGTCTGGCTGAAGCTGAAGATCCGCCGCCATGGCAAGATCCATGAAATGAGCTTCACTCATGGCGTCGCCGATGCTCCGCTGAAGGTCACGGGCGATGCCCCCGATTCGACCGGTACGGAAGTCAGCTTCATGCCGAGCAGCGAAACCTTCACCATGACCGAATTCGATTACGGGACGCTGGAGCACCGCCTGCGTGAACTCGCATTTCTGAATTCCGGCGTCCGTATTCTCCTGGCCGACAAGCGTCATTCCGATATCAAGCAGGAGGAAATGCGCTATGACGGCGGCCTCGAGGCCTTCGTCTCTTATCTCGACCGCGCCAAGAAGCCGCTCGTCGACAAGCCGGTCGCCATCCGCGGCGAAAAGGACGGCATCACCGTCGAAGTGGCGATGTGGTGGAACGACAGCTATCACGAGAACGTGCTCTGCTTCACCAACAACATTCCCCAGCGCGACGGCGGCACCCATATGGCCGGTTTCCGCGCGGCCTTGACCCGTCAGGTGGTTTCCTATGCCGACAATTCCGGCATCACCAAAAAGGAAAAGGTGACGCTGCAGGGGGAAGACTGCCGCGAGGGTCTGACGGCAGTTCTGTCGGTCAAGGTGCCCGATCCGAAATTCTCGTCGCAGACGAAGGACAAGCTTGTTTCCTCGGAAGTCCGCCCTGTCGTCGAAAGCCTCGTCAACGAGGCGCTGAACACCTGGTTCGAAGAACATCCGAGCGAAGCCAAGATCCTCGTCGGCAAGGTCGTCGAGGCGGCAGCCGCGCGCGAAGCGGCCCGCAAGGCCCGTGAATTGACCCGCCGCAAGGGTGCGCTCGATATCGCCTCGCTACCGGGCAAGCTCGCCGACTGCTCCGAACGAGACCCGGCCAAATCCGAAGTCTTCCTGGTCGAGGGCGATTCCGCCGGCGGCTCGGCCAAGCAGGGCCGGTCGCGCGAAAACCAGGCGATCCTGCCGCTGCGCGGCAAGATCCTGAATGTGGAACGGGCCCGTTTCGACAAGATGCTCTCCAGCCAGGAAATTGGCACGCTGATTACCGCGCTCGGCACCGGCATCGGCAAGGACGAGTTCAACGCCGAAAAGCTACGTTATCACAAGATCATCATCATGACGGACGCCGATGTCGACGGCGCCCACATCCGTACCCTGCTGCTCACCTTCTTCTTCCGCCAGATGCCGGAACTGATCGAGCGCGGCCATCTCTACATCGCCCAGCCACCGCTCTATAAGGTCGCACGCGGCAAATCGGTGCAGTATCTGAAGGATGAGAAGGCGCTCGAGGAATATCTCATCGCCCAGGGTCTCGAAGATGCGGCGTTGAGGCTCGGCAGCGGCGAGGTCCGCACCGGCCAGGACCTGCGCGAAGTTATCCTCGATGCGCTGCGCATGCGCGCTTTGCTCGACAATCTCCATTCGCGCTACAATCGCGCCGTCGTCGAACAGGCGGCGATCGCCGGCGCGCTCAATGCCGAGCTCGTCAGCGATCAGGCAAGTGCGCAGGCATTGGCGAGCGAGGTCGCAAGCCGCCTCGACATCATCGCCGAAGAGACTGAGCGCGGCTGGCAGGGCGACCTGGCGAGCGATGGCGGCCTGCGCCTCGAGCGCATGGTCCGCGGCGTCAAGGAAGTGGTCGTGCTCGACATGGCGTTGATCGGCTCCTCCGATGCCCGTCACATCGACCAGCTGACCGCGCGCCTCAAGGAAATCTACCAGACACCGCCGTCGCTGCACCGGCGCGAAGGCGACATCGAGATTTCAGGGCCGCGCGCCCTGCTCGACGCGATCTTCGCCAGCGGCCGCAAGGGTCTCAGCATGCAGCGCTACAAGGGTCTCGGTGAGATGAATGCCGAGCAACTCTGGGAAACGACGCTCGATCCGAATGTCCGTTCGCTGCTGCAGGTCAAGGTTGCCGACGCCACCGATGCCGATGGGCTCTTTGCCCGCCTGATGGGGGACGAAGTCGAGCCACGGCGCGAATTCATCCAGGACAATGCGCTAAGCGTCGCAAACCTCGATATCTGATCGATATGCCTTCAACAAAAAGCCCCGCCGTCGCAGGACGGCGGGGCTTTCGCTTATTCTGATGTCGCTCAGTTGGCTAGGAAATGGCCGTTAAAGGCGAGATCGGAGAGCGGCTTGCGCTGGCTCGGGATTTCGCGCGCCTGATTGCGTTCTGAAAGGACGCGCTTGTCGGCCAGACGGCCGACGGCAACGCCTGCTTCGACCCGGTAGCCCTCGGGGATATCGAACGTTTTTTTGATGTCCTCATGTTTGATGCCGCCCATGCCATGGGCATAGAAGCCGGAAAGGCGCGCCTGCAGCGCCAGATATCCCCAGGCTGCACCGGCGTCGAAGGAATGGGTGTAGCTCGGCTTTTCCTCGCCGGATCCGGCAACGCCGGTGAAGCTGCGTGAGACGACGAAGATCAGCGCCGATGCGTTCTTCGCCCATTCCTGATTGGCATCGACAAGCAGTGCGACGAATTTCTCCCAATGCTCCGAGCCCTTGAGGGCATAGATGAAGCGCCAGGGCTGCTGGTTGGACGAGGACGGCGCCCAATGGGCGGCTTCGAGCAGGCTGAGCAGCTGTGCCTCCTCGATGATTTCGCCGGTAAAGGCGCGCGGCGACCAACGGTCGAGAAACATCGGATCGATCGGATATTGGGATTCGCGGTTATTGCTCTGCGTCATGCTTGTTCCAGGGTTGGGACATAAAAATCGTTGAGGTCAATCGGTCCAGACGATGTCGAGTTCCTCGCGGAAGGCGAAACGCTTCAGATGAGCGTCGATCACGCTTTGCATCCCTGCCTGCTGGTCGGGATCGGCAACGGAAAGCGTCATGGTGAGCGCCGCATCGTCGGCGGCGAATATCACCTCGGCGCTATCGCTGAACGGCACCCGGCCCTTATGAGGATCGAAATCGACGCTGAACTTGTGGCTCCAGTGTTTGCAGAGCTGCTGCAGGTACCGGCTCGCATGTTCGGTGCGTACGACGGCCTTGGAGAGGTGCATGTCGAACTCCATCTCGTGTTGGACGACAGCATGTCGCACCAAAATGTGCAGCGGTTTTGCGATAACGACATGCGTAAAACAAGGACCTAAAGCGCGGGCCAAGCGAATCTGAAAGATCGTGACGCGCTTAGAGCCAAGTCATATTTCCTGCTTCGCCGGCTTGGCAAGCGCAGCATCGTCGCAGTTGCGTGGACGGACTGTCTCCATAAAAGCGGCCTTACGCGTGCGCCGAAGCAGGGTAATGGACTGCTTCAATCGATCGGTTGGAGAAGTGCGCATGCTGGTGAACGGAAAATGGACGGAAGACTGGCAGCCCGTTCAGGCGAAGGATGAAAAAGGCGGCTTCGTCAGGCAGGTTTCGAGTTTCCGCAATTGGGTGACGCCGGATGGCAGCGCCGGGCCGACAGGCGAGGGCGGTTTTGAAGCCAGCCTCGGCCGCTACCATCTCTACGTCGCCTATATCTGCCCCTGGGCCTCTCGCACCCTGGTCGGCCGTAAGCTCAAGGGCCTGGAAGAGGTCATTTCCGTCTCTGTCGTCGAACCGGTGCTGACGAAGCAGGGCTGGCGCTTCGGCGACTATCCAGGTGCAACGCCGGATCATGTCAATGGCATGAGCTACATGCATGAAATTTACACGAGGGCAGCGCCCGGGTTCACCGGCCGCGCCACCGTCCCGGTTCTCTGGGACAAGCAGAGGCAGACCATCGTCAACAATGAATCTGCCGATATCCTGCGCATGCTGAACAGCGGCTTCGGTGAACTGGCGAAAATTCCGATCGATCTTTATCCCATCGAAAGGCGCGCCGAGATCGACGCTTTCAACGAACGTATTTATCCCGCCCTCAACAACGGGGTCTATCGCGCCGGTTTTGCCACGACCCAGATCGCCTATGAGGAAGCCTTCGCCGATGTCTTCTCCTGCCTCGATTGGATCGAGCCGAAATTCGAAGGCAGGTCTTTCCTCTTCGCGGATCACCCCACGGAAAGCGATATCCGCCTTTTCGTGACGCTGGTGCGCTTCGACGTCGCCTATCACGGCATCTTCAAATGCAATCTGCGCCGGCTTTCGGACTATGCCAATCTGCGCACCTTCTGCCGGCGCATGCTGGATTGGCCGGGCATTGCCGACACGGTGAATCTCGACCACATCAAGCGCGGGTACTACTCGGTCGAAAGCCTGAACCCGGCGAAAATCGTTCCTGCCGGTCCGGATCTCTCCGAAATTTTCTAGTAACGCCGTACCGCTTCCGGGCAAAGCCGTAATGACACCGATGAATAATTCGTTCATAGGTGGCTGCAAATTCGTTTTCGATGAGGAGGCATTCCATGAAGCTGATGCGTGTTGGCGAAGCAGGTCGGGAAAAACCGGCGCTTCTCGATGCCGATGGCAAGATCCGCGATCTCTCGGCGCATGTCGCCGACATCGGCGGCGAGGCAATCTCGCCGGCCGGCCTTGCAAGGATCGCCGCGCTCGATCCGAAGAGCCTGCCGGAACTTGCCTCCGGCCGGATCGGAGCCTGCGTAGCCGGCACGGGCAAATTCATCTGTATTGGCCTCAATTTCTCCGACCATGCCGCCGAAACCGGCGCCACCGTGCCGCCCGAGCCGGTCATCTTCATGAAGGCGACCTCGGCGATCGTTGGCCCGAACGACACCGTGCTGATCCCGCGCGGTTCCGAAAAGACCGATTGGGAAGTCGAGCTCGGCGTCGTCATCGGCAAAACGGCGAAATATGTCAGTGAAGCCGAGGCGCTCGACTACGTCGCCGGCTACTGTGTGTCCCACGACGTGTCCGAACGCGCCTTCCAGACCGAGCGCGCCGGCCAGTGGACCAAGGGCAAGTCCTGCGACACTTTCGGCCCGATCGGCCCCTGGCTGGTCACCAAGGATGAGATCGCCGATCCCCAGAACCTCGGCATGTGGTTGAAGGTTAACGGCCAGACGATGCAGAACGGTTCGTCCAAGACCATGGTTTATGGCGTCGCCCACGTCGTTTCCTATCTCAGCCAGTTCATGTCGCTGCATCCGGGCGATGTCATCTCGACGGGGACACCGCCCGGCGTCGGCATGGGCATGAAGCCGCCGCGCTTCCTCAGGGACGGCGATGTCGTCGAGCTTGGCATCGAAGGGCTCGGCAGTCAGAAGCAGAGCTTCGTTGCGGATCGTTAACGACGCTACTTCAGCGGAACCTTAAGTTTTCCGTCTACGTGATGCCGGAGATCAACTCTCCGGCATTTCCTGTGCAGCTTCGGGACGTCCATGTTGCTGTGCAACAGAAACCTGTTAGTCTGCGTTACGTGCCAGCGTGCGGAAAGAGCTCGATGTCTATCAACCGACGTCATCTTTTCGATAGATGAAAGGCAGCGCCTTCTATGTTCTATCAGCTTTATGAATTGAATCATGCCGCTATGGCGCCGTTTCGCGCCGCAGCGGACATCATGCGATTTGCCTATGCCAATCCGCTGAATCCGTTCTCTCACACACCCTTCGGCCGGGCGATGGCGGCAAGCCTCGAAATGTTCGAGCGCACGACGCGTCGCTACGGAAAGCCGGAATTCGGGTTGAAGCAGACGACGATCGGCGCGCAGACGGTTTCCGTCCGCGAAGAGGTCGTCTGGTCGAGATCCTTCTGCAATCTCCTGCATTTCGCACGGAACGTTCCGCCCGGCCGGGCCAGCGATCCCCGTATCCTGATCGTCGCGCCGATGTCCGGCCACTATGCGACGCTCTTGCGCGGTACGGTCGAGGCGCTGCTGCCGAGCGCCGATGTCTACATCACAGATTGGATCGACGCCCGCATGGTGCCGATGACGGAAGGCAGGTTCGATTTCGACGATTATGTCGATTACGTCATCGAGATGCTGCATTTCCTCGGTCACGACACCCATGTCATCGCCGTCTGTCAACCCTCCGTTCCGGTGCTCGCTGCAGCGGCGGTAATGGAGGAAGCCAACGATCCGCTCTCGCCGTCCTCGATGACGCTGATGGGCGGCCCGATCGACACGCGCATCAACCCGACGGCGGTGAACAAGCTCGCCCAGGAGCGGTCGCTGCAGTGGTTTTCCGACAATGTCATCATGGACGTTCCTTGGCCGCAGCCGGGCTTCATGCGCCCTGTCTATCCGGGCTTCCTGCAGCTGTCGGGCTTCATGTCGATGAACCTCGATCGCCACCTCGTCGCCCACAAGGAATTCTTCATGCATCTCGTGAAGAACGACGGCGAGCCGGAAAAACATCGCGATTTCTACGACGAATATCTCGCCGTCATGGATCTGACCGCCGAATTCTATCTGCAGACGGTCGAGCAGGTCTTTATGAAGCATTCGCTGCCGAAGGGCGAGTTGATGCATCGCGGCAAGCGCGTCGACCCGGCCGCGATCCGCAACGTCGCGCTGCTGACCGTCGAGGGCGAGAATGACGACATTTCAGGCGTCGGCCAGACCAGGGCGGCCCAGACCATCTGTGTCAACATTCCTGAAGACATGCGCATGCACTATCTTCAGCCGGATGTCGGCCATTACGGCGTTTTCAACGGCTCGCGCTTCCGTCGCGAGATCGCGCCGCGCATCGTCGATTTCGTCCGCCAGCATTCCCGCGCCGCCGTCAAGCCGCGGGTGCCGCGTGTGATCAAGGGCGGACGGACAGCGTGATTCAGCGACGTCTGAATTAGCAACGCCGATTCAAGGCTTTGTCCGATTTCGCCGGCAATCGTCTTGAAGGCGGTTCTTGCGGTTACCACATCGATTTCCAGCGTTCGGCATCTTGCCGGGCGCCGAAAGCGAGGATACCGCACGATGAACCAGTCAGCATTGCTTCGACCGGATTGGACTCCGGCTACCATTGCCCTGATGATTCTCGGCTTCATGGTTTTCTGGCCTCTGGGTCTGGCCATGCTTGCCTATATCATCTTCGGCGATCGTCTGCGCGGCTTCAAGCGCGACGTCAATCAGGCGACCGATGGTTTCTTTGCCTCCTGCCGCCGTTCGCATGGCCGCCACCGCCCGCATTTCTCGACCGGCAATGTCGCCTTCGACGACTGGCGTAAGGCCGAGCTCGACCGGATCGAGGAAGAGCGCCGCAAGCTCGACGAAATGCGCGAGGAATTCGACGAATATCTGCGTGAACTCCGCCGCGCCAAGGACCAGGAAGAGTTCGACCGCTTCATGCGTGACCGCAAGAACGCCAAGCGCGACGACAACGGCCCGGTCGCGGAGTTCCAGACGCCGTGAAGGCCTAAAGCATGTCGCGCAAAAGTGTGAAGCGGTTTTGCGGCAACGACATGCGTAAACGAAGACCTAAAGCGCAAGGAGCGAAGCTGGAAGATCGCGACCACGCTTTAGGCAATGAAATGATGACCGGCATCTCGCGATGCCGGTTTTTCCATGTCCGCCTGCCCCGCAAATCGTTTAGATTCCGCGGCGAATCGTATAGAAAACCCCCATGTTTCCGCTTCTGAAGACACGGCCAAAGGCGCGAAAGCCAGCTCCGCCCGAAACGCGGACGCTCGATGTCGCCGGCCGGCTCATGCCGCTGACCATCAAGCAGCACGATCAGGCAACCCGGATCACGCTTCGCATCGAGCCGGGCGGGCGGGCCTTGAAGATGACGGTGCCGAGAGGTCTGGCGGCGCGTGAGGTGAACGCCTTCCTCGATCGGCACCAGGGATGGTTGCTCACCAAGCTTGCCAAGTTTTCGACCGATACCGGCTTACGCAACGGCGGCAAGATCCTCCTGCGCGGTGTTTCCCATCGCATCGAGCACACGGGCAGCCTGCGCGGCTTGACGGAGGTCGTCTCCGTGGATGGCAGTCCTGTGCTGCGCGTCAGCGGCATGCCCGAGCATGTCGGGCGGCGCATCGCGGCCTTCCTCAAGAAGGAGGCGCGCGCCGATCTTGAGAGGCTGGCGATGATGCATGCCGCGACAATCCGGGCGCCGATCCGCTCGATCTCGATGAAAGATACCCGCAGCCGATGGGGCTCCTGCTCGTCGGAGGGAAACTTGAGTTTCTCCTGGCGTATCGTCATGGCGCCGCCTTCGGTGATCGATTATCTCGCCGCCCATGAAGTCGCTCATCTCAAGGAGATGAATCACGGCCCCCGCTTCTGGGCGCTTTGCAGGACGCTTTGCCCCGGCATGGAGGAAGCGAAATCCTGGCTGAAGCGGCACGGCAGTCAGCTGCACGCCATCGATTTCGATTAGTCGCAAGCCCCGCTAAATACAGCTTTCCATGCAATTTGGCTCGACTCTTGCCGCATTTCGTGTCACTTCGCTGCCATGAAAACCGATATCAAGATCTGTGGCTTGAAGACGCCCGAAGCAATCGATCGTGCGCTGAAACGCGGCGCGACCCATATCGGTTTTATCTTCTTCGAAAAGAGCCCGCGTTATGTCGAGCCCGATGTGGCGGCAAAACTTGCCGAACCGGCGCGCGGCAAGGCGAAGATCGTCGCCGTCGTCGTTGATCCCACAAATGACGATCTCGACGAAATCGTGTCGCTGCTGAAGCCGGACATCCTCCAGCTCCATGGCAACGAGAGTCCCGAACATGTGCTGACCATCAAGGCGCTCTATGGTTTGCCTGTGATGAAAGTCTTTTCCGTGCGCACGGCCGACGATCTCAGGCGCGTCGAAGCCTATATCGGCATCGCCGACCGTTTTCTCTTCGATGCGAAAGCGCCGAAGGGTTCGGAACTGCCTGGCGGCAACGGGATTTCCTTCGACTGGAGCCTTCTCGGCTGGCTCGACGGCAGCATCGACTACATGCTGTCCGGCGGGCTGAACAAGGACAATGTCGCGGATGCGCTTGTGAAGACCAAGGCACGTGGTATCGACGTCTCCTCGGGTGTCGAAACCGAGCCCGGCGTAAAGAGCGTCGCGTTGATCGATGAATTTTTCGATGCGGTCGAAAAGGCGGATACGCCTGTCATGGCCTCAGGGAGTTGATAGTGAACGAAACGCCTAAACCGAATTCCTTCCGTTCCGGGCCAGATGAAGATGGCCGCTTCGGCATCTATGGGGGTCGTTTCGTTGCCGAAACGTTGATGCCTTTGATTCTCGATCTGCAGGACGAGTGGAACAAGGCGAAGAGCGATCCGGCCTTCCAGGCGGAACTGAAGCATCTTGGCGCCCACTATATCGGCCGGCCGAGCCCGCTCTATTTTGCCGAGCGGCTGACTGCCGAACTCGGCGGCGCGAAGATCTATTTCAAGCGCGAGGAACTGAACCACACCGGTTCGCACAAGATCAACAACTGCATCGG
This sequence comes from Rhizobium sp. NLR10b, assembly GCF_019685435.1. Classification (NCBI taxonomy): domain Bacteria; kingdom Pseudomonadati; phylum Pseudomonadota; class Alphaproteobacteria; order Hyphomicrobiales; family Rhizobiaceae; genus Rhizobium; species Rhizobium sp. NLR10b. The sequence continues at coordinate 349,008 of NZ_JABDWV010000006.1, forward strand.
CCAGATCCTGCTCGCCAAACGCATGGGCAAGACCCGTATCATCGCCGAAACCGGCGCCGGCCAGCACGGCGTCGCTTCGGCCACCGTTGCCGCCCGCTTCGGGCTTCCCTGCGTCGTCTACATGGGCGCCACCGACGTCGAGCGTCAGGCACCGAACGTTTTCCGCATGAAGCTGCTCGGCGCCGAAGTCAAGCCGGTGACGGCAGGCAGCGGCACGCTGAAGGACGCGATGAACGAGGCGCTCCGCGACTGGGTCACCAATGTCGAGGATACCTATTATCTGATTGGCACGGCGGCCGGCCCGCACCCCTATCCGGAGATGGTCCGGGACTTCCAGTCGGTGATCGGCGCGGAGGCGAAAGAGCAGATGCTGGCCGCCGAAGGCCGCCTGCCGGACCTCGTCGTCGCTGCCGTCGGCGGTGGCTCGAATGCGATCGGCATCTTCCACCCCTTCCTCGATGACCCCTCCGTGAAGATCGTCGGCGTCGAAGCCGGCGGCAAGGGCCTCCAGGGCGACGAACATTGCGCTTCGATCACCGCCGGGTCTCCCGGCGTGCTGCACGGCAACCGCACCTACCTGCTGCAGGATGGCGACGGCCAGATCAAGGAAGGTCATTCGATTTCGGCTGGTCTCGATTATCCCGGCATCGGCCCCGAACATTCCTGGCTGAGCGATATCGGCCGCGTCGACTACGTGCCGATCATGGACCACGAGGCGCTCGAGGCGTTCCAGACCCTGACCCGCCTCGAAGGCATCATCCCGGCGCTCGAGGCGGCGCATGCGATTGCCGAGGTCATCAAGCGCGCACCGACAATGAACAAGGACGAGATCATCCTGATGAACCTCTCCGGCCGCGGCGACAAGGACATATTCACCGTCGGCAAGATTCTGGGAATGGGACTGTAAGACATGACCGCACGCATGGACAAACGCTTTGCCGCGCTCAAGGCCGAGGGCCGTCCGGCGCTTGTGACCTATTTCATGGGCGGTGATCCTGATTACGATACCTCTCTCGGCATCATGAAGGCACTGCCGGAAGCAGGTTCCGACATCATCGAGCTCGGCATGCCCTTTTCCGATCCGATGGCCGACGGCCCGGCCATCCAGCTGGCCGGCCAGCGGGCGCTGAAAGGCGGTCAGACGCTGAAGAAGACGCTGCAGCTGGCGGCAGACTTCCGCAAGAGCAACGACGCGACGCCGATCGTCATGATGGGCTATTACAATCCGATCTACATCTACGGCGTCGAGACGTTCCTGGACGATGCGCTGGCCGCCGGTATCGACGGCCTGATCGTCGTCGACCTGCCGCCGGAGATGGATGACGAACTCTGCATTCCGGCGATCCGCAAGGGGATCAACTTCATCCGCCTGGCGACGCCGACCACCGACGAAAAGCGCTTGCCCACCGTGTTGAAGAACACCTCCGGCTTCGTCTACTACGTCTCGATGAACGGCATCACCGGTTCGGCACTGCCCGATCCGGCGCTGGTTTCCGGCGCCGTCCAGCGTATCAAGCAGCATACGGAGCTGCCCGTCTGCGTCGGTTTTGGCGTCAAGACGGCGGAACATGCGAAGGTCATCGGCGGCTCGGCCGATGGCGTCGTCGTCGGTACCGCCATCGTCAACCAGGTCGCGACGAGCTTGACCAGCGATGGCAAGGCGACGGCGGACACGGTTCAGGCGGTCGCAACGCTGGTGCGCGGCCTTTCCTCGGGAACACGCTCGGCACGCCTTGTTGCTGCCGAATAGTTTTCCCACATTGGCGCTATTCAACCAGGAGAATTCGAGTTGAACTGGATCACCAACTACGTTCGCCCGCGGATCAATTCCATGCTGGGCCGTCGCGAAGTGCCGGAGAATCTCTGGATCAAGTGCCCGGAAACGGGCGAGATGGTCTTCCACAAGGACCTGGAAGGCAATAAGTGGGTGATCCCTGCTTCCGGCTATCACATGAAGATGCCGGCCAAGGCCCGGCTTGCCGACCTTTTCGACAATGGTGAATATGAATCGCTGCCGCAGCCGAAGGTCGCCCAGGACCCGCTGAAATTTCGCGATTCGAAGAAATACAGCGATCGTCTGCGTGACAGCCGCCTGAAGACCGAGCAGGAGGACACGATCCTCGCCGGCCTCGGAAAGGTGCAGGGTGTGAAACTCGTGGCCGTCGTGCACGAATTCAACTTCATCGGCGGTTCGCTCGGCATCGCCGCCGGCGAGGCGATCGTCAAGGCTTTCGAACGTGCGACGTCGGAAAAATGCCCGCTGGTGATGTTCCCGGCTTCCGGCGGTGCGCGCATGCAGGAAGGCATTCTCTCGCTGATGCAGCTGCCGCGCACGACCGTTGCCGTCGACTTGCTCAAGGAATCCGGCCAGCCCTACATTGTCGTGTTGACCAACCCGACAACAGGCGGCGTCACGGCCTCCTATGCCATGCTTGGCGATATTCACCTGGCCGAGCCCGGCGCCGAAATCGGCTTTGCCGGCAAGCGGGTGATCGAGCAGACGCTGCGTGAAAAGCTGCCGGAAGGCTTCCAGACCTCCGAATATCTGCTGGAACATGGTATGGTCGATATGGTTGTCAAACGTCATGACATTCCGGAAACGCTGGCGCGCATCCTGAAGATTCTGACGAAGAAGCCCGTCTCGGCAGCCAACGACGTGACTCGTGGAGCGATCGCCTTGGCGGCGAGCGCCTGATATCAGGCAAGCAGGCGGGATGCCGAATTGATACCCAGAGGCCAAACCGCGGTGAGTGAGGCAGCGCAGGAGATCGAAAAACTCATGGGATTGCATCCTAAGGGCTTCGATCTGTCTCTCGATCGCATCACCCGTCTTCTCGACCAACTCGGCAATCCGCACCGGAAACTGCCGCCGGTCATCCATGTCGCTGGCACCAACGGCAAGGGTTCGGTCACTGCCTTCAGCCGGGCTCTGCTGGAAGCGGGGGGTTACAGCGCCCACGTCCACACCTCGCCGCATCTCGTCAATTGGCACGAGCGCTATCGCATTGGTGTCGCGGGCGGGCGCGGGCAGCTTGTCGATGACGCCGTCTTCGCCGATGCTCTGCGACGGGTGGCCGAGGCCAATGCCGGGCAGCATATCACCGTCTTCGAAATCCTGACGGCGGTCACCTTCATTCTGTTTTCCGAACACCCGGCCGATGCCGCGATCATCGAAGTCGGTCTCGGCGGCCGTTTCGACGCCACCAATGTCATTTCCGATCCGGCTGTGTCCGTCATCATGCCGATCTCGCTGGATCACCAGCCTTATCTCGGCGACAGGGTGGAACTGATCGCGGCTGAAAAGGCTGGCATCATGAAGCCCGGACGGCCCGTCGTCATCGGCCATCAGGAATATGATGCGGCGCTCGACGTGCTGATGTCGACGGCCGAGCGACTGCATTGCCCGAGCGCCGTCTTCGGGCAGGATTTCATGGCGCATGAGGAATATGGACGGCTGGTCTATCAGGACGAGTACGGGCTTGCCGACCTGCCGCTGCCGCGCCTTCCCGGTCGCCATCAATATGCCAATGCCGCCGCCGCCATCCGCGCTGTCAAGGCCGCCGGCTTCCCCGTCACCGAGACGATGATGGAAAAGGCGATGAATTTCGTGGAATGGCCGGGCCGGCTGCAGCGCCTCAGCGAGGGCCGGCTGCTATCGCATGCGCCCGCCGGCGCCGAGATCTGGGTCGATGGCGGGCACAATCCCGGAGCGGGTGAGGTGATCGCCGAAGCCATGGCTAATTTCGAGGAGCGCCAGCCGCGGCCGCTTTTCCTGATCATCGGCATGATCAACACCAAGGACCCGATCGGGTATTTCAAGGCCTTTACAGGCTTGGTCGAGAAGGTGTTCTGCGTGCCGATCCGCGGCAGCGAGGCGATGATCGACCCGGTGATATTGTCGAACGCCGCCTATGATGCCGGTTTGGTCGCCGAACCGATGTCGACGGTCGGCGAGGCGCTGGAAGCGATAAAATCGGCCCTCGACCCGACGGCACTGCCGCCCCGCATCCTCGTCGGCGGCTCTCTCTATCTCGTCGGCGATGTGCTTGCCGACAACGGCACGCCTCCGAAATAAGCAAATGAAAAAGCCCGGTCGAAGCCGGGCTTTTCATGCAATATAAAGACGATATCGATCAGGCGGCGTTCGAAATCCAGTTCGAAAGAGCTGTCTTCGGCTTGGCGCCGACCGAAATATCGGCCACTTCGCCGCCCTTGAAGATGGCGAGCGTCGGAATGGAGCGCACGCCGAATTGGGCGGCGAGTTCCGGGTTTTCATCGATATTGAGTTTGGCGACCTTTACCTTGCCTTCCATCTCGACGGAGATTTCCTCGAGGCTCGGAGCGATCATCTTGCACGGACCGCACCATTCAGCCCAGAAATCGACGACGACGGGTTCTGCGGATTCCAGAACTTCCGACTGGAAGTTATTGATATCGACTTTCACGGTAGCCATAGGCTGCTCCTTTGACCGAAGAAGATGTTGAACCACATGTGATGGTGCGGCGCCAAATTTTCAATGTCCGGTATTTCACTTTGTCTTGAGTCCTGCAAGCGCCAAACCGAGCGCCTTTTCGCTCAGCGTATAAAGCGACGCATTCTCGGTATAGACGAGCATGCAGTCGATGCGTTTGCCGGGATAGAGCGGCGCCAGGATCTCACGATAGATCGCGAGCTGAGCCTTATGTGCGAAAGGGATCGCCTCCTCGGTCGAAGGCGGCACCCGATTGGTCTTGTAATCGAGAATGACAACGCGATCGGCAAGCACGGCGAGCCGGTCGATACGGCCCGAGACCGCATAGCGGCTGTCTTCGAGCGTCAATGTTCCCATGATCGAAACTTCCGGCTGGGCCTCTGCCCCGAGAACCGGCTGCAAAGCCTGTTCGTCCATGAGTTTCAGAACCGAATCGACGAGCCGGCGGCGTTCCGCTTCCGGCCAGAACCGCGCCGCCCGTTCGGCATAACGGCATGCGGCATCGGGTCGTTCTCGAAGCGGAATTTCTGGAAGCGCCTGCAGCATGCGATGGATCAGTCTGCCCTTTTCCAGTGAACGATCGCTGCGCTCCTTCTCCCCGAACAGCGGCGAAGCGACAAACAAGCTGCCCTCGTCTTCGTCGATGATCGTCCCGATACCGGACGGGCTGAGGGGGCGGGGCAGCTCAGCCTGTGGTGGCAATGGCCGCAATAGGCCTTCCGGCAACGCCTGCTGACGGTCGCGCGCCTCGTTGCGTTCGATACGCTCGAAGCGCCGCTCCACCCGCGGCACGCGCCATCGGATACCCGGCCATTCCCCGTCAGGGCCGGAGAAGGTGGCCGCCTCCACATGCGGATGGCCTTCGCTGAGCGCAGTGGAGATCATCGTGTGCCAGGTATCGTTATTGACACGAACGCCACGATAGCCGCAGACGACCAGCCGGTCGGCAGCCCGCGTCATGGCGACATAAAGCAGCCGGCGATACTCCTCTTCCGCCAGCATCTGGATCCGCGTTGCATCGTTTTGCGTCAGCGAATTGGCGAGGTCCGAGACGGGAACCCAGGCCGGCAGCGGCGGCTCGTCGGGGTCGGTTTCGATCAGGCGAAGTTTCGGCAGATGCGTATGCGTGAAGGGCTTGGAGCCGCCGTCGACGAGGAAGACGATTGGTGCTTCAAGACCCTTGGAGGCATGCACGGTCATGATCCTGACCTCGTTGCGCCCCTTGTCCTGCTCACGCTTCACCTCCGGCGCTTCAAGCTCCAGCATTGAGATGAAGGATTGCAGCCCGGGTAGGCCGGAGTTCTCGTGGTCGAGGGTGAAGGTCAGGAATTCGTCGAGAATATCGCTGACCTCGGTGCCGAGACGGGCAAGGAATTGCCGCCGCCCGCCATGGCTGCCCAGCACCCGCGCATAGAAATCATGGACCGACAGATGTCGCGACTGCCGCAGAAACAGCTCCAGCCTTTCGACGGCGGCACGGAAACGTTCGGTGCCGTCGGCCGCAAACCTCTTGAGATGGCTCCAGACGCTCTCGTTGTCGCCCCGCAGGCCGGCGATTGCAAAGATATCGTCCTCGGAAAGATCGAAAAGCGGGCTCTTCAGCACCGCAGCGAGCGAAAGGTCGTCCTCCGGCAGAAGCAGGAAACGGCCGAGCGCCAGCAGATCCTGGACGGCGATATGGCTGGTCAGCGTCAGTCGGTCGGCGCCGGCCACGGGAATGTCGCCGCGGCGCTTCAAGGCGCGGGTCAAGGCATTGACGAAGGCGTCGCGCTTGCGCACCAGAACGAGGATGTCGCCGGCTTCGATGAGCCGCTCCCTGCCTTTGTCGACGATCGTTTCACGGCCGACGAGGGTGCCGATCGCATGGGCGATCCGCCGCGCGAGGATTGCGGCCGGCGCACTTTCCGGCGTCGCATCGAAGGGCGCCGTCCAATCCTCTTCCTTCACCACCGCCTCAGGCGCGACCATCTCCCAGAGGTCGACGGCGCCAGGATGTCCGATCCGGCTGGATCGATGCACGACCGGTTCGCCGACCGCGCTCAGACCCCGCGCATTATCCGATATCCTGAAGATCTGGTCGACGGCCTCGAGTACGTCGGCGGTCGAGCGAAAGGAGAGCGGCAGCCGTACGGAGGAAAAGCTCTGCCCGCTGTCGGAGACCCGCCGCCGCGTCCGGTCGCTCTCTTCGGAAAAACGCTCGGGCCGCGCCCCCTGAAAGGAGTAGATCGACTGCTTCTCGTCGCCGACGGCAAAGAGCGTGCGTACGACTGGCCGGGCGCTCTCGCCGGAAAAGAAATCCTCGGCGAGCGACTGGATGACGCTCCATTGGATCGGGCTGGTATCCTGTGCCTCGTCGACGAGGATATGATCGATACCCCGGTCGAGCTTGTAATGGATCCAGGGACCCACGCCACTCTTTGTCAGCAGGTCGGCGGTGCGGGTGATCAGGTCTTCGAAATCCAGTTGGCTGCGCTGCTTCTTCAACTCCTCGTAGTCATGGTTCAGCCGACCGGCGAGCACCAGCGCGGCCTGCGTGGCGCCGAACATTCGCATCGTTTTCAACCGATCACGGCTTGCCGCGACATGCGCACGGGCGACGGCGATGGCGCGCGTCAGTTGCGGTGCTTCCGCAAGCATGGCCTTGACCAGGAACTGTGAATCCGATTTCGGCTCGCCCTTCGCCGTCAGGAAGATTTTCTCCAGCATTTCGGCGCGCCTGGCGTCATCGCGCTCCCGGCCGGCGAGCCTGAGGCCATAAGCAACCTCCTGCGCCTTGGCGCCGCCTTTCTGGTCGGCAAGCGACAGATAAAGCTCCAGCATGCCGCCCGAAAGCTCCGGCAACGGCCAATATTGCGCCGCGATCCGGCTTTCCGTATCGCCGGCGGCAAGCCCGAGCCTGTTGCGCAGCACCGCCTCCACGCCGCCGCGTCGCTCGGCAGCCGCGGTGAAGCGGCGAATGGCATTGCGGTTGGCGATGATGTCGGCGAGCAGGTTCTCCAGCCCGGATTCGTCGCCGAGATTGAGCACATAGGCGAAAGCCTTGGCAAGGGCGCTGCCTTCTTCCGGCGCGGTCGCCGTCAGCAGCGCCCGGCGTGCATCGGAAAGCAGCGCCGCCGCCGCGCGATCGTCGAGGACCGAAAAATGCCCGGCAACATTGGCCTCCAGCGGGAATTGGTGCAGCAGCGCTTCGCAAAAGGCATGGATCGTCTGGATCTTCAACCCGCCCGGCGTTTCCAGCGCCTTGGCAAACAGCCGGCGCGCCTCGGCGAGCTTCAGCGCATCGGGCGCCGTCCCCTCGATCTGCATGATCCGCCGGCCGAGCTCTTCGTCGTCGAGCACCACCCAGTCCGCCAGCCGTTCGAAGACGCGATTCGACATTTCAGAGGCCGCGGCCTTGGTATAGGTCAGGCAGAGAATGGCGGAAGGCCGCGCGCCGGCAAGCAGCAGACGAATGACGCGCTGGGTCAGGACATGCGTCTTGCCGGAACCGGCATTGGCCGAAACCCATGCCGAGCGCTGGGGGTCGGAGGCGATCGCCTGTTGAATCGTGGTCCAGCCGATCCAGGCGCCGGGATCGTCGTCATTCGGAAGAGCGTCACTCATCGCCGCCGCCTTCCTCAGTCTCAGCCGTGGACCATTCGGAGACGCGGGCGAGATGATCGTAGTCGCCGCCGAAATCAAACTGCTGCGCCGGGATGAGCCGCGAGGTAAAGCCCTTTTCGCCGGACTGCAGCAAACTGACGAACTTGATCAGCTGGTCGATCGATTCTCCGGCAAGGTCCATCGCCGATTTCGCCTTGTCGCTGCGGGCCGCGTTTTCGTTGTTCACCGTATCGACCTGGAAGCGACGTCCCGGTCGCAGGCGAACATAGAGCAGATCCTGCGGCACAAGACTGCCGGCATCGCGGAAGGCGCCGGCGCTCAAAGCCGCCGCTTCCAGGGCGAGCTGCGGATCGAGAAGCGCGCGTGCCTGTGTCGGTGAGGGATTGTAGCCGGTCTTGTAGTCGATGATATCGGCCGCCCCCGGTCCTGTAATATCGATCCGGTCCGCAACGCCGTTCAGCCGGATATTGATCGCCTCCAGCTCCACGCCGCCGCGTACTTCCGTCAGCGTCCTGCGGATGCCGGGACGTCGTCCGGCCTCCCATTCGAGGAAGGCACGGGCCACTTCGCGAAAGCGCGGCCGCCAGACGGCATCGATATGCGGTGGCAGCTTCTCCATGTCGAAAAGCTCGTTAAGGATCCGCTCCATCGCCGCTGCCGCCGCCGGCGTGCCGGCCACATGGGCCCCGCGGACGAACCGGTCGATGATCGTGTGATAGAGCGTTCCGCGTTCGGCCGCTCCCGGGTCGCGGTTGAACGCGTCCACCGGATCGAGCCGCAGGATGCGGCGGGCATAGATCGCATAGGGATCGCGGCGCAGCCGTCCGACCTCGCTGAAGGAATAGGACTTCGGCTGCAGCGCCAGCGGCGGTGTCGGCGAGGGCCGCTGCGCCGGTGCCTGGGCGTCTCCCCGATCGATCAGACCAGCCCATTGCAGGTACCGGTTACCGCGCTCCCTCAATGCCGCTTGAAAGGTCCCTCCGCCGAGCGCCAGCAGCCGCTGCAGCCAGCGTGAGGCGACGGTCGGCGTCGAACCTTGGCGCAGCGCTCTCGAATAGATCAGGTGGCGGGTGCCGTTCGCCATCTCGAAATCATGCGCTAGCTGCCCGATGCGCCGCTCCGGCGGTTCGAGCCCGATCTCCGTCTTCATCATACGTGGAATGAAGGGATTGTTCGCGCTCTGCCCTGGCCAGGAGCCTTCGTTCAACCCGCCGAGAATGAGCGTGTCGACGCTCTGCAGGCGGGCTTCGAGCGTGCCGAAGATGAAGAGGCGGGGATGGCTGAGCGCCCGCGGCTTCACCGCATGGCCGGCGGCAAGTGCTGCCATGATGTCGATCCATTGCGGTCCGTCGGCCTCCATCTGGCCGTCCGTGTCGATGACTTCGCTGAGGAGTGAGGCGAGGGCGTCCCCTGCCTCGTGTGCCCAGAGATCGGCAAGATTGCCGTGCGGATCTGCCGCGACCGCTTCGAGCGAACGGCCGGTCCGCTCCGCCCATTCCGACAGCGTGAAACTTGCTGTCTTGCCGCGCTCCTCCGGCCGGTGCCGGACCAGCGCGGAAGCAAGAGGCTCGGTTGCGCGGGTGACCCGGCGCGCAAGTTCGGATGCGGTCTCGACGGCCTCGGCTGGCAGCGTCTTGCGCCATTGCGGCGCGTGTCGGTCGAGGACCTGTTCGCCGAGCTGCTGGCTCAGGAGCAATTCAAGTGCGTTGATATCCACCTCCGCCACCCCGCCGCGCAGCGCCAGCAGTTCGAGCGCTTCGGTCGCGGAAATCAAGGCGTCGCGTTCGAGGCCGAAGCGGGCCAGCGGATGTTTGAGCAGCGAAACGATCGCCACCGGATCACCCGGCCGAAGCGCCGCCTCCAGCAGCAGCTGTAGCAGCGTGCCCTGCGGGGTCGCCGAAAGCGGTGTGCCGGCCGAATCGTCGGCGAGAATCCCGAAGCGGGAGAGCTCGGCCATCACCCGACGGGCGAGATTGCGGTCTGGCGTAATCAGCGCAGCCCGGCTTTCGCCATCCTGTCCCTGCCTTTCCAGTGCAAGCCTGAGCGCGATGGCAATCGCGGTTGCTTCCTCGCGCTCATTGGCGGCTTCGATCAGCGAAACATCGCCGAAGGCCGAAGTCAGCGCTCCCTCGGGTAGCGAGCTCTTCCAGGCCCCCCAGTCGCTGGTCGCCTCTGCCGGGGCGAGCGCGCGCGACAGGATTTCGGCGCGCCGGTTAAGATCGGCCTCTGGTCTCCCCAGGAGGCTGACGTCGGCTCGTGTCAGCCTCAGCCTTTTCAGCAGCAAGGACAGGCCATATTGCGGATGGCTCCGGCTGGCCGGATTGGCATGCTGGCCTGGCGCCGGTTCCGGCGCCACCATTTGCCAATGCCTGTCGGGCATGGACAGATCGAGGCCGGGAAGGACGATCACGCCTTCGGGCAGATTGGCAACGGCGGCGATGAGATCGGCCGTGGCAGGAACCGAACCCGTCGAACCGGCAATGATAATCGGCCCGGCCGGCTTCGCCGCCGAAATCCTGGCTGCTTCGGCCCGCAGAATTGCGTTCCTGTGCCGCGCCGGCGAGGACTTGCCGAGCTCGGAAAGCCGCTCCGGCCAAAAGGCGCTGGCGATCTGGAGGAACTCCGCCGTCAGCTGCCACCAGGCGGCGTAGTCGCCAGTGTCGAGTTTCGACAGTTCCGACCAGTCAAGATCCTCGGTTTCGATGGAATCGATCAGCTCCGCGAGGTTGCGGGCGAGCCAGATCGCATCTGCCGGGCTGGCCGGCGCAACGAGCGGCGAGTCGGAATGGATATGGCGGACGATCTCCGGCAGCTTGTTTCGCCAGGCAAGGATCAGCCGCGCCAGTTCCAGGAGCCGGGCGGTATTCGACAGCGGCTGGGCGAGATCGATCGTCGCCGGCAGCGCCTCTTCGAAATATCCGCTGTCATCATCGGTTTCGCCGAGAGGACGGATCACCGGCAGGATCGCCGAGCGGCCGCCGAGCAGGTCGACGAATTCTGAGCGCAGCACGCGCACGGCGCGCCGGGTCGGCAGGTAGATCGTCACCCTGGCGAGCGACAGCGGATCATCGGACTCATGCCGAAAGAGCGGCGTCAGGCGTCCGTCGCAAAGCGTCGTCGCCAGCGTTTTCAGGAAGGGCAGGCCCGCCGGGATCGTCAGGATGCGTGGCTGGTGCCGGTCCGCCATGAGCTCACGCGAACGCCCGCAGTCGGCGGATTGTTTCCTCCGCTTCGCCGATCGCCTCTGGCGTTCCCACAGTCAGCCAATGGCCGTCGAGCACGATGCCGAACAGACGTCGGCGCGCGATCGCCTTGTCGAAATAGATATTGAGGTTGAAGGCATCCTTCGGCGCATCATCAAACAGCGTCGGGTTCATGGCGATCGCCCCGGCATAGACGACGGGATTGGACGGATCGTCGCGATACCGCGTCAGCCGGCCATCTGCAGCGAGGCTGAAATCATTCTTGCCGTTGTGACCGGTTGTATCTTCGATCCTGACGCAAAGCAGCGCCATGTCCATTTGCTCTGCATCGAAGAATCCAGCTAAGCGCTGCAGGTTCGTCGGCCGTCCCGGCTGTTCTCCGATCCAGAAGAGATCGGCATTCATGACGAAGATGTCGTCGCGTTCAAGCAGCGTCAGGCCCTTCGCCAGTCCTCCGCCGGAATTCATCAGTCCGTCCCGCTCGTCCGATATGATGATGTCGAGGCCGCGATATTTGCCGAGATGGTCGAGCATCTGCTCGGCATGATGATGAACGTTGACGACGGCCCGCTCGACGCCGGCCGAAACCAGCGCGTCCAGCGAATAGTCGATCATCGGCTTGCCGTCGATCTTCACCAGCGGCTTCGGAATCGTATCGGTGATCGGGCGCATGCGGGTCCCGAGACCCGCGGCCAGAACCATGGCTTGTCTGATGGTCATCTTGATCCGGAACTTATGATTCGCTCTGGCCTATTCCAGCCCTTGTGCACCAATCGCGCAAGGGGGCAAGCGCCTCGTGCTCGAGCGCGACATTCAGATAGGCAAGTGTGCGCGGCATATGTTTGAGATAGCCGGGCTTGCCGTCCCGCTGCAGCAGCCGCACCCAGAGACCGGCAAGCTTGCAATTGCGCTGCGCCGACATGATCGCCCATGCTTTCAGGAATCCGGCTTCGTCGAAGCCGCCCTGTGTGCGGCGAAGCGCCAGATAATCGTCCATCAGCTGCCGGAAAAGCTGCGGTTCGATCGTGACGCGCGCGTCCTGGACGAGCGAGGCAAGATCATAGGCTGTGGGCCCGATCATGGCGTCCTGGAAGTCGATGAGTCCGATCTTTTTGATGCCCGGCTCCTGCGGCCGCCAGATGATGTTCGGCGAGTGGAAATCGCGCAGCAGCAGGTTCTTTTCGGCCGTGGCAAGTTCATCGATCAGGGCGTCCCAGATCGCCAGATATTCCTTGCGTTCGGTATCCGAGGGGGCGGTGCCGCGCTTCCAGGCTATGTGCCAGTCGAGCACAAGCTGCACTTCCATCTTCATCGCCGTGCGATCGAAGTCCGGTATGTGATGCGTGTGCGTGGCGGAAACCGGTATGTCTGGCGGAAATTGCATGGAATGAAGATGGGCAAGACAGGCGACGCTTTGCCGGTAACGCTCGATGATCGGCCGCCCCTCGTCATCGAGCACGCCTTCGGTGCCGAGATCCTCGATCAAGAGGATCCCCTGCTGATAATCGACCTTATAGATCTCCGGCGCCGCAAAACCCCGTTCGCGCAGCGCATCGGCAATCGCAACGAAGGGATAGGCGTTCTGTGCCAGATGCGCGACTTTGGGATAAGGTTTGCCGTCATGGACCGGCGGTCCCTCGGGATGCGGCCGCCAGTCCATCAGGATGATGCGGCGCTCGGCGTTCTCGCGATAGATCGCCTCGTAAGCGCGAAGCGAGGCATCACCGGTCAGGAAGCGGCGTTTGGCATTGGAATAGCCGGCGTCTTCGAGGAAATTGCGGATCGCCAGGACGCGCCGGATGCGCAAAGCCTGTGCGCCGGCGGCGCTAATCGTCGCCCGGCGGCCGTTGCCTTCATGCGTCAGCGTCAACGTGATGCATTCGCCAGGCAACTCGCTCGCGGCCATCTCCGGCCATTCGACGAGACAGATGCCGTTCTGCAGGGCCTCGTCGAAGCCGAGCTCCGTCAATTCGCCGGGGTCACCGAGCCGATAGAGATCGAAGTGCGAAACCGGGATACGCAGATCGTAGGATTGCACCAGTGTGAAGGTGGGGCTCGGAACTTCGAGCCCATCGTCATCGGCAATGGCACGCAGGATCGCACGGGCAAGCGAGGATTTGCCGGCGCCGAGATCGCCCGACAGGGCAAGGCAATCTCCGGCCTTCAGGCCAAGCGCCAGGTCTTCGCCGAGGCGAACCGTGGCCGCTTCGTCTTTCAGGAACAGCGAGATCGTATCATCGGTCGTCATTCGGCGGCGGCGGAATGCGGTATGTTGACCGATGGGATACGGCAGACGACCGTCGTGCCTTTGCCCGGCTCGCTGTCGATCGTCACGTCGCCATGATGAAGGCTGACAAAGCTGTCGACGATCGAGAGACCGAGGCCGGCGCCGCCGCGTTTGCCGCTTTTAGCCCCCGTCGCGAACCGGTCGAACACGGTCGCGATCATGTCGGGCGAAATGCCGGGGCCGCGATCGCGGACGGAGAAGACGAAATCCGTGCCTTCGCGATGGCATTCCAGCGAGATCGACGTGCCCTCGGGCGAGAAATTCGCCGCATTGGCAAGAAGCTTCAGAAGGATCTGCTTCAGCCGCTGCGGATCGGCGACGATCGAGCCGAGATAGGCGGAGGCGGTGATTTCAAGCGCGACGCCGCTTTCGTGCAGCCGGTCGGCGATCTGCATCGAGACGTCGTCGAGCAGGTCGTTGAGATCAATCTCGGCATAGTTGAGCCGCATGATGCCGGCATCGACCGTCGCAAGGTCGAGGATATCGTTGACGAGCGTCAGCAGAACCGAGGACGAGGTCGAAATGTGGTCGACATATTCGGCCTGCCGTTCATTCAGCGGCCCGACGCCCTGCGTGCGCAGCAGATCGGTAAAGCCGATGATATTGGTCAGCGGTGAGCGAAGTTCATAGGAAACATGCTGAACGAAGTCGTTTTTCAATTCGTCGGCTTTGCGCAACGCCTCGTTCTTCTCGGTCAAAGCCCGCTCGGCCCGCACGCTGTCGGTCATGTTGACGAAGGTCAGCATGGTCTGCGCGTTCGGCAGCGGGATGACGGCGTAATCGAGCACGAGGCCGGAGAAGAGTTCCAGCGTCCCCTGGCTCGAGCGGCGTTCGTCATCGAAGCTGGTGATCAGTTCCGCGAAGGTCTTCCAGCCGTCCGGCCGGTCGTAGGACGGCGCGCAGGCCTCGCCCAGCGCGCGGATATGAGTGCCGGGCTTGGCTTCGGTTTCCGTAATGCCCCAGAGCGCCCGGAAGGCCGGATTCGACAGGCGGATACGTCCATCCGGTCCGAATACCGCCACCCCTTCGGAAAGGTGATCGATCGTCTCGCCCTGTACCTTGACCAATGTGTTGTAGCGCGTTTCGAGATCGACCTGCTCGGTCAGATTTTCGAATACCCAGGTGGCGCCGCCCTGCGGATGGGCGGTGGCGAAGACGCGCAGCGTCTGGCCGTTGGGCAGGTGCCAGAGATCCGATTGCGTGTCGAGCGCGCGATAGACGGAAAGGGCCGCTTCCTTCCAGCTTTTCCAGTTGAGCTGGTCCGGCAGCTTCTTGGCCGCGCGCAGCCGCTCGAGCAGCTCGCTATTATCAGGCCGGCTTTCGAGGAAGGCGATATCGAGTTCCCAGAGCGCGACGAAGGCCTGGTTGTAGAATTGCAGCCGGCGCTCGCCGTCGAAGATGGCGACGGGTGTGGCGAGATGGTCAAGTGTTTCGGCGTGGCTCTTCAGCGTCCGTTCCAGCTCGGCGCGCACGGCCTCTATATCAGACACGTCAATCGCAATCCCGGCCGAGCCACCCGGGACCTTGACGTCGACGACGTCGAAGAATGTCCGATTGCCGCGCACAACGGTCGAGATCGTGTCGTGGAAAGGCGATTCCGGCGTCGTAACCGCGCGAATGCGTTCGCGCGCCACGGTCGTCAGCATCTCGCGGCCTTCGTTGATCGCCTGCTGCGGCGAGCGTGCCTCGACCGCGTCGCCATAAGCTTGGTTGACCCAGGTGAGGCGGCCCGCCGGGTCGCGCTGCCAGGCCGGCATGTCGATCGCGTCGAGCATGGTCTGGAAGGCCGAGATCGAGGTCATCAGCCGGTCGCGCTCGATCCTGAGTTCGGCAAGCTCGGCGCGCAGATTGTTGAGCGCCACGAAGCGGACGAAGGCGCGTCCGCCGGAAACCCGGCCCTGCGCCTCGAGGATTTCATCGCGGATGGTTTCGACCACCATATCGAAGCTCTGCGCGCCGTCGCGCAGCCGGTCGATCGCCTTTTCCAGATCGGCGGCCGAATGCGACTTCAGCCAGAGGCCGAAGGCCAGGAATTCGCCGTCCTGCGGCGCGCCGGTCTCGGGCGGAAGCTGGCCGAGAAGCTCGGGGCGCGTATTGCCGTCCCAGATGACGATCCGCCGGTTCTTGTCGGCGATCAGCGCCTGATATTGCGAAATGCGCTGCTGGGCATCGGAAAGCGCCGAGCGGATTTCGCGGCTCTCGTTTTCCAGATTGCCGCGCTGGCGTACGAGCCAGAGCGTTGAAAGCAGGGCCGCCGAGATGACGCCGATGACGACGGAAACGCCGACGACCTGCGAGGAGGTGAAGAGGTGAGCCGAGGCGGCCACCTGCCGCTCGGTCTGTGCCAGAACCGGCCGCGCCAGCGCGGCAAGCGCCGTGCCGGCCGCGCACGTTTTCAGGAGGCGCGCCAATGATCCATGCTCTTGCTTTGCGGCCTCGTGTGCCGTTGCAGATTTATATTCTCGGCCCGCCGAGAGCGGGCGGCGACCGGCGCGAGCGCCGTCATCCGCCTGACCGGGCAGGCTGTTTTTCACTTCCGACATCCGCGGTATGTCTCCGTCCTTCAATGTGCCGCATTACGACAAGACATCCCATTTTCGGAGCGGTCGGACGGGGTCCGGCGTCCCGAATCAAGTCTTAAAACAATACTTCGGAAGGGAATCGGCGGGAAGAGAGCGGCCAAAAAATAAGCCGCGGCATTTGTCAATGCCGCGGCTTCTACATCTTGTGGATATTGATGGTGCCATCAATATCTGTAGTGGTCGGACTTGAACGGACCCTGAGGCTTCACGCCGATATAGGCGGCCTGCTCTTCGCTGAGCTGGGTCAGCTTCACGCCGAGCTTGTCGAGGTGAAGGCGTGCGACCTTCTCATCGAGATGCTTCGGCAGGATGTACACCTTGTTCTCGTACTGGCCGGGCTTTGTGAAGAGCTCGATTTGCGCCAGCGTCTGGTTGGTGAAGGAAGCCGACATCACGAAGGATGGATGGCCGGTCGCATTGCCGAGGTTGAGCAGACGGCCTTCGGAGAGAAGGATGATGCGGTTGCCCTTGGGGAACTCAATTAGGTCGACCTGCGGCTTGACGTTGGTCCACTTGAGGTTACGCAGCGCGGCGACTTCGATTTCGTTGTCGAAATGGCCGATATTGCCGACGATCGCCATGTCCTTCATCTGCCGCATGTGGTCGATGCGGATGACGTCCTTGTTGCCTGTCGTGGTGATGAAGATATCGGCCGACGAAACGACGTCTTCGAGCAGCACGACTTCATAACCGTCCATGGCGGCCTGCAGAGCGCAGATCGGATCGGCTTCCGTAACCTTGACGCGGGCGCCGGCGCCGGAGAGCGACGCAGCGGAACCCTTGCCGACGTCACCGTAACCGCAGACGACGGCAACCTTGCCGGCCATCATCACGTCGGTGCCGCGGCGGATGCCGTCGACCAGCGATTCCTTGCAGCCGTATTTGTTGTCGAACTTCGACTTGGTGACGGAGTCGTTGACGTTGATCGCCGGGAAGGGCAGCAGGCCCTTCTGGCTGAGCTGGTAGAGGCGGTTGACGCCGGTCGTGGTTTCCTCGGTGACGCCCTTGATGGCATCGCGCTGCTTGGTGAACCAGCCCGGGGAAGCGGCAAGGCGCTTTTTGATCTGGGCGAAGAGGATTTCCTCTTCTTCGGAATGCGGGTTGGAGAGCACGTCCTCGCCGGCTTCGGCGCGGGCGCCGAGCAGGATGTACATGGTGGCGTCGCCGCCGTCATCGAGGATCATGTTGGAAAGGCCGCCATCGGCCCACTGGAAGATCTTGTCGGTATAGACCCAATAGTCTTCGAGCGACTCGCCCTTGATGGCGAAAACCGGAACGCCGGCGGCGGCGATCGCGGCTGCGGCATGGTCCTGCGTCGAGAAGATGTTGCACGAGGCCCAGCGGACTTCGGCGCCGAGCGCAACCAGGGTTTCGATCAGCACGGCCGTCTGGATGGTCATGTGCAGCGAACCGGTGATGCGTGCGCCCTTCAGCGGCTTTGCGTCGCCGAACTCGGCGCGGCACGACATCAGCCCCGGCATTTCGGTTTCGGCGATCGTAATTTCCTTGCGGCCGAAATCCGCAAGCCCGATATCGGCGACGACATAATCTTTTTCAGTGCTCATAGAGGTCTCCAGGCTGAAAAACGTCTCAAAAATTGGCGCAGGCGCAAGCAAGCGCACGGCATATCAGCCGTTTAGCAGGCTTCGCCTGGGATGGCAATAAGGATATAAAGAAGTCTTTATATGTTTATATGAACTCGGCCGAGCTCACATTTCTTCGCCGAACTTGTTCTGGATCAGCTGATCCAGGGCCTCCAAGGCTTCCTGAGCCTGGCTGCCGCTTGCCGAGACGACGACGCTGGACCCGGGGCTTGCGGCAAGCATCATGAGGCCCATGATTGAGGTGCCGCCGACCGTCATTCCATCTTTGGAAACGGTGATGGCCGCATCGAAATTCTCGACCATCTGCACGAATTTGGCGGAAGCGCGAGCGTGAAGGCCGCGCTTGTTGATGATAAGGAGTTCCCGGGAAAGCGATGTCATGAAGCGCCGTTATTTTCCGCTGAGCACGCGGCTCGCGACATTGATATATTTCCGCCCGGCTTCGGAAGCCTCCACCAGCGCCTTCTCCATGTTGTTCTCGCCGCGGACGCCGGCGAGCTTGATCAGCATCGGCAAGTTCATGCCGGCAATGACTTCGGTGTGGCCGCTACTCATGACCGAGATGGCGAGGTTAGATGGTGTGCCACCGAACATGTCGGTCAAGATGACGACGCCATGACCGTCATCGGCGCCGGATACGGCTTGCAGAATGTCCTGCCGTCTCTGGTCCATATCGTCTTCGGGGCCAATACAGACCGTCTCGATAAATTTCTGAGGACCGACGACGTGCTCGACAGCATGACGAAACTCTTCAGCCAGCTTGCCATGAGTGACAAGCACAAGTCCGATCATGATATTACTGCTCCCATATACGCAAACGGTGGCTGAGATATCGCAATGCAGCAATTTCGTCCACCGGTGGCGGCACATCTTGGCTATGAAAAGCCGAAGTGCAAGATAAAAATGCAAACATATAAGGCGGATTGATCAATCCGGAAGCCTTTCAGGATCCGATGTCAGGCGCTTTCGCCATCAGGATCGCCAGCGGTGAGGCAACATTTGTGAGCAACCGCAATGCGGGAAGCGAAAAACCAGGGGCAAGACTGACGATTTCGCCCTCCGCAGGGACGCGGTTTTCACCGGAAGCGCTGCCCGGAAGCACGGCATAGTGCATGGTTGCCGGGGACACGTGATCCTGCCGGACGATGCCGGTGCCGCGAAGTTCGATGAGCCCGGCGATCGACGGCGGGCAGGTGGCAATCACCGACCCGGCTTTTTTCGATAGGAGGACCTGGTCGTCGGCGACCAGCGCCGTAAAAAGACCCAGCCGGCGGGCTTCGGTCATGCAGGTGAATGCCAGCATCGACTTTCCCCAGCCGGAGGGCCCGCTGAACAGCAGCCCCGTCCTGCCCACGACAATCGCCGTCGCATGGATGGTGGGAGCCGGCTCGCTCATGCGGCGGCATCGAGCGGAAGGGCGAGGATGAAGCGCGCGCCGAGCACGCGCCCGTTCTCGCCATCGGTGATGTTCTCCGCCCTCAGCGAACCGCCGTGGGCTTCGGCGATCTGGCGGCTGATCGAAAGGCCGA
Source organism: Rhizobium sp. NLR10b (assembly GCF_019685435.1). Lineage (NCBI taxonomy): Bacteria > Pseudomonadati > Pseudomonadota > Alphaproteobacteria > Hyphomicrobiales > Rhizobiaceae > Rhizobium > Rhizobium sp. NLR10b. The sequence continues at coordinate 368,288 of NZ_JABDWV010000006.1, forward strand.
GGCCGGAATTCTGGCCGAAACCTTCCGATTCCGGACGGTCCGTGTAGAAACGCTCGAAGATGCGGTCGATATTTTCCGCCTGAATGCCGGGGCCGTTGTCTTCGATGGTGGTGACGCAGCGTGACCGTGTGCGTACCAGCCGCACGGTGATCTTGCCGCCCTTCTCGGGCACGAAGGAGCGGGCATTCTCGATCAGATTGGTGACGATCTGGCCGATGCGCAGATCGTGGCCGTTGACGACGAAACGGGTTTTGATGTTCGGCTTGCGTTCCACCGTATACTCGATCTCCACCTGCTTCTTGCTTCCCCTGATCTGGCGGGACACGTCGATCAGGTCGCGCAGCAGCACCTCCATGTCGACAGAGCCGGCATCGACGCGTGCGAGTTCGGCATCGAGCCGCGAGGCGTCTGATATATCGCTGATCAGGCGGTCGAGGCGGCGGACATCGTGCTGGATGACATCAAGCAGCCGTTTCTTGGAATCCTCCGACCTGGCGAGCGGCAGTGTTTCAACGGCGCTGCGCAGTGAGGTCAGCGGGTTCTTGAGCTCGTGGCTGACATCGGCGGCAAAGCTCTCGATCGCGTCGATGCGGTCATAGAGCGCCGTCGTCATCTCGCGTAAGGCGATGGAGAGGTTGCCGATTTCGTCCTGGCGGGCGGAAAAGTCCGGAATTTGCTCACGTGTCTTGGCGCCGCGGCGAACGCGGATGGCGGCGGCCGAAAGACGGCGCAGCGGATTGGCGATCGTCGACGAGAGCACCAGCGACAGCAGTACGTTGACGAGCGTCGCCACACCGAAAACCCGCATGATCGCCAGCCGTTCGGCATGAACGATGTTGTCGATGTCGCCGGCTTGCGTCGACAACAGCAGCACGCCGAGCACGGCACGGAAGCGCTGGATCGGAACGGCGACGGAAACGATGAGCTCGCCTTTCTCGGTGGTGCGCACGACTGCGCCGCGCACGCCGGTCAGCGCGTTCATCACCTCGGGATAGATCGAGCCGTCGCCGCCCGGTGCTTCCTTGTAGAGCGGCAGATTGCCCGGCTGCAGCGCCTTGTTGAACAACGTCGCAAACCAATCGCTCCAGGTCTGCTTCTCTTCTTCGACCGGCGGCAGGTCGAAGCGCAGCACCTGGCCGCGCGAATAGAGGTGGCGCGAATCGAGCAGCAGATTGGCGTCGGCATCGAAGATGCGCGCGCGTGTGCGTGTTGGCGAGATCAGTCGGCGCAGGACCGGCGCGACCTTTTCCGGATCAATCGGAAATTCCAGATCCTCGTCGTTCGGCACCGGGGTGATGCTCTGGCCTGCCTGCAGTTCGAGCAGCTTTTGCGGATCGATGGTGATCGAGTTCGTATCGACTGACGCGGAGGCCGAAACGGCGCCGGCAATGATTTCACCCTGCGTCAACAGGCTTTCGGCGCGGGCGTCGATCAAGCCTTCGCGAAACTGGTTGAGATAGAGAATGCCGCCGACGAGCACCACAAGCGCGACGAGGTTGAAGAACAGGATGCGCCGCGTCAGGCTCGAAAACACCGCATTGCCGAAGATGCGGCGGATCAGCGTGAAGGGATGCGACCAACGGCGGCCTCGGACGCGACGGGTGCTCACGCCCTCCGCATCGTCCAAATCCCTTTCCTGCACCAACTGTGCCAATGACAGGCCCTTTCGAAAGGTTGGGCCGGATAAACCGGCCGGCAACCTTCAACATTTCCAGCTGTGCCGCTCGGGCTCAGGCTGCTTCGCGGAAGCGGTATCCCACTCCGTAGAGTGTTTCAATCATATCAAAGTCGGTATCGACCATCTTGAATTTCTTGCGCAGCCGCTTGATGTGGCTGTCGATGGTCCGGTCGTCGACATAGACCTGTTCATCATAGGCTGCATCCATCAGCGCGTCGCGGCTTTTCACGACGCCGGGGCGCTGCGCCAGCGAATGCAGAATCAGGAACTCGGTCACCGTCAGCGTCACGGCCTCACCCTTCCAGGTGCAGGTATGGCGCTCCTGGTCCATGACGAGCTGCCCGCGCTCCAGCGAGCGGGCCTGCTGCACCGCGCCGGCCTTCGGCGCACCGCTGGGGCTCGTGCCGCCGGCGGCTGCGGCTTCGCGGCTCGAGGCCCGACGCAGGACGGCGCGGACGCGTTCCACCAGCAGGCGCTGCGAGAAAGGCTTGGTGATGAAATCGTCCGCCCCCATCTTCAGGCCGAACAGTTCGTCGATCTCCTCATCCTTGGAAGTGAGGAAAATGACCGGAATATCCGATTTCTGCCGCAGGCGGCGCAACAGTTCCATGCCGTCCATGCGCGGCATCTTGATATCGAAGATCGCCAGCTGTGGCGGTCGCGCCAGAAGGCCGTCGAGCGCGGAGGCACCGTCCGTATAAGTCTCGACCTTATATCCTTCGGCCTCCAGTGCGATCGACACCGAGGTGAGGATGTTGCGGTCGTCGTCAACGAGCGCGATTGTCGCCATAGCATTGGTCTCCGTCATCAGTGCGCAATCTCCCGGATTTTGGTCGTCCCCAGGCGGTCTCAATGACCGGATGCGCTTATGGAGGATAAAGGTGGAACAAATTGTGGCAAAGATAAAGGGGAAGATTGTTGTAAAATTCCCCGGCATCTCAAAGTTGTAGGTGGAAATGTTTCAACGCGGCTCTTCAAACGATTTAAAAAGAATGAAACAAATTTAAATCGATTAATTATTTGATATTACTATATTTTCTCAATTTTTGTCTCTTGTCTTTTAAAATTTCTCCCCGTATTTTCCCGCTTGGTTTTAACGGCAACGAGCCTGAGCAAAGGGAACTAGCCATGGAAAAGTTCGGAGTTCATAACCCGGCAACGGAGCTTGCAACGGTTGGATTGGGCGGCGCAGCCAGCGTCCGCTATAACTTTTCCGCCGCAGCGCTCTATGAAGAAGCGATCCGCCGGGGTGAAGCCGAACTGACTGCTCAGGGCGCGCTTCGGGCCCTCACCGGTCAGCATACGGGCCGTTCGCCGCGCGACAAATTCGTCGTTCGCGACACCAATACCGATGGTCAAATCTGGTGGGACAACAACAAGCCCCTCTCGCCGGAGCATTTTGCCCTGCTGCGCGACGATATGCTGGCGCATGCAGCGGGCAAGGATCTGTTCGCTCAGGATCTCGTCGGCGGCGCCGAGGAAGGCCACGCCCTGCCGACCCGCGTCATCACCGAATTCGCCTGGCATTCGCTGTTCATCCGCAATCTGCTGATCCGCCCCGAGGAGGCGGCGCTGCCGACCTTCGTGCCGAAGCTGACGATCATCGATCTGCCGAGCTTCAAGGCCGATCCGGCCCGCCACGGCTGCCGTTCGGAAACGGTGATCGCCTGCGATCTCACCAACGGTCTCGTTCTCATCGGCGGCACCTCCTATGCCGGCGAAATGAAGAAGTCGGTCTTCACCGTGCTCAACTACCTGCTGCCGGCCAAGGGTGCCATGCCGATGCACTGCTCGGCAAATGTCGGTCCGGACGGTGACGCGGCTGTCTTCTTCGGTCTTTCCGGCACCGGCAAGACGACGCTTTCGGCCGATCCGGCCCGCACGCTGATCGGTGACGACGAACACGGCTGGAGCGAAAACGGCATCTTCAACTTCGAAGGCGGCTGCTACGCCAAGACCATCCGCCTTTCGGCTGAGGCCGAACCGGAAATCTACGCAACGACGCAGCGCTTCGGCACCGTGCTCGAAAACGTTGTCCTCAACGAACGGCGTGAACCCGATTTCGATGACGGTTCGCTGACTGAAAATACCCGTTGCGCCTACCCGATGCATTTCATCCCGAATGCCTCGGAAACCGGCCGGGCCGGGCATCCGAAGACGATCATCATGCTGACGGCCGATGCCTTCGGCGTCATGCCGCCGATCGCGCGCCTGACGCCCGATCAGGCGATGTATCACTTCCTCTCCGGGTACACCGCCAAGGTGGCCGGCACCGAAAAGGGTGTCGTCGAGCCGGAAGCGACCTTCTCCACCTGCTTCGGCGCGCCCTTCATGCCGCGTCATCCGGCCGAATACGGCAACCTGCTCAAGGAGCTGATCAGCCGCCACGGCGTCGAGTGCTGGCTCGTCAACACCGGCTGGACCGGCGGCGCCTACGGCACCGGAAAGCGCATGCCGATCAAGGCGACGCGTGCCCTTCTCGCTGCCGCCCTCAGCGGCAAACTCGGCCAGCTCGAATTCCGCACAGACACGAACTTCGGCTTTGCCGTGCCGGTTTCCGTCGATGGCGTCGACGGTGGCATTCTCGATCCGCGCTCGACCTGGGCCGATAAGGCAGCCTACGACGCGCAGGCCGAAAAGCTGGTCTCGATGTTCATTGCCAACTTCGCCAAGTTCGAAGGTCACGTCGACGGCGGCGTTCGCGATGCGGCCCCGGGCGTAAAGGTGGCCGCCGAATAAGAAGCGCATGCAATTCCAGCAAAAGTGTGCAGCGGTTTTGCGCGCGGAATTGCGCTAGACAAAATCTCTGATTCACGTGAAACCCGGTATTGCAGGATTGCCGGGTTTTCTCGTTGAGGGCCAATTTTCAATTGGCGGCCGATATGAGATAGAACGCCGCATGGCCAGTGACGCGCTCTACATCGATGACAGGATCACCATCGCGGGATGGGAACTGACGGAACAATTCGTTCTGGCGGGCGGCCCCGGTGGGCAGAACGTCAACAAGGTTTCGACCGCGGTCCAGCTGTTCTTCAACATCGCCAATTCGCCTTCCCTCAATGATCGCGTCAAGGCCAACGCGATCAAGCTCTCCGGTCGGCGCATGTCGAAGGAGGGCGTGCTGATGATCGAGGCGAGCCGCTTTCGCAGCCAGGACCGCAACCGCGAGGATGCCCGCGAGCGGCTGAAGGAACTGATTCTGGAGGCAGCCAAGCCGCCGCCGCCGCCGCGCAAGAAGACCAAGCCGACCAAAGGTTCGGTCGAACGCCGCCTGAAGGAAAAATCCGGCCGCTCGGAAGTCAAAAAAATGCGCGGCCGGCCCGGCGGCGGTGAATGACATGCCCGAGCTCCTGAACGGCATCCGGTATCTGCCCGGCTATCTTGACCGGGCGCGCCAGGAGGAATTGGTCGAGGTGATCCGTGCCGTGGTCACCGAGGCGCCGCTCTATGTGCCCGTCATGCCCGGCACCGGCAAACCGATGTCGGTCAGGATGACCAATTGCGGGCCGCTCGGCTGGGTGACGGACAAGGAGCGGGGCTATCGTTATCAGCCGACGCATCCGGCAACCGGCGGGCCCTGGCCTTATATGCCGCAGCAATTGCTCGATATCTGGAATGACGTTTCGGGTTATGAGAAGCCGCCGGAGGCTTGCCTCGTCAATTTCTATTCCGACGACGCCCGCATGGGCCTGCATCAGGATAAGGACGAGAGGGATTTGCAGGCGCCGGTCGTCTCGATCTCGCTCGGCAACAGCTGCCTCTTCCGGGTCGGCGGCCTCAACCGCAATGATCGCACGCTGTCCTTCAAGCTTGCGAGCGGCGATCTGGTCGTGCTGGGCGGTGAGGGGAGGCTTTGTTATCATGGCGTCGACCGAATCTACCCCGCGACATCGACGCTGTTGAAGAACGGCGGCCGCATCAATCTGACGCTGCGCCGCGTTCGTTCGTGAAAATTGATCGCCTGCTATAGTTTTCTGAGTGCGACCTGTTCGATCAGATGATCCTTGCCCTTTTTCAGGATGAGATCGGCGCGCGGCCGCGTCGGCAGGATGTTCTGGCGCAGGTTCTTCAAGTTGATGTTCCTCCAGAGATCTTCGGCGATTTCAAGCGCTTCCGCATCGGTGATCGAGGCGTAGCGATGGAAATAGGAGTTGGGATCGCGGAAGGCGGTTTCACGCAGCCGCATGAAGCGCGTCACATACCAGTTGTGGATCTGGTCTTCCGCGGCATCGATGTAGATCGAGAAGTCGAAGAAGTCGGATACCATCGGCACGATCTTGCCGTCGGCCGGCAGGTCGCGCGATTGCAGCACGTTGATGCCTTCGAAGATCAGAATGTCGGGACGGTCGACGATCTTGTATTCGTCCGGCAGCACGTCATAGACGAGATGCGAATAACACGGCGCCTTCACATCGGGCCGCCCGGCCTTGATCGCCGAGAGGAAGCGCAGGATCGCGCCCGTATCATAGCTTTCCGGGAAACCCTTGCGCTGCATCAGCTTTTCCCGCTGCAGCACCGCGTTCGGGTGGAGGAAGCCGTCTGTCGTGATGAGATCGACCTTCGGGCTGGAAGGCCAGCGCCCCAGGAGCTCCTTCAGGATACGGGCTGTGGTCGATTTTCCCACAGCGACCGAGCCGGCGATGCCGATGACGAAAGGCGTTTTCGTGACATCCGACATGCTGAGGAAGCGGTTGCGCTGGTCGAACAGCATCTGCGAGGATTCGACATGCGACGAAAGCAGGCGCGACAGCGAGAGGTAGATGCGCCGGACCTCGTCGAGATCGATCGGGTCGCCCATTGAACGCAGCCGCTTGACCTCGTCGCCGGTCAGCGTCAGCGGCGTGTCGGCGCGGAATTTCGCCCATTGCCCGGAAGAGAAGAAATGGTAGGGCGAATAGGATTCAGACTGGAAGTGATCCAATATCTCCGGCACCCCGATAATCTCAGTCGCGATACTCATGAACTCTGCCGGCTGGCCTTTTCCTTGAGACCGGACTGCGCGGTTCTGCGCTCGAGTTCGGCCATGACATTCTCTAGCGGTATTTCAGCAATCTTCAATACGACCAATAGGTGATAGAGCAGGTCGGCCGCCTCATAGGTCAGATTGTCGCGATCGCCTGTCACCGCCGCCATCACCGCTTCGATGGCCTCCTCGCCGAGCTTCTTCGCCGCCTTCGGCTGGCCGGCGGCCACGAGTTTGGCTGTCCAGGACTGCTCCGGTGAGGCTTTCGATCGCTCTTCGACGATGCGTTCGAGGTCGGAAAGGGAAAATCCGCTCATTGTCTGCTCTCAGGGTTCAGTCGAGACGCATGTCGATGCCGCACTTCGACATATAGTGTTTTGCCTCGCCGACAGTATAGGTGCCGAAGTGGAAGATCGATGCGGCCAGCACGGCATTGGCATGGCCTTCCTTCACCCCGGCGACGAGATCGTCGAGGTCGCCGACACCGCCGGACGCAATGACCGGCACACGCACCGCATCGGCGATCGTCCGCGTCAGCTCCAGGTCGTAGCCGACCTTGGTGCCGTCGCGGTCCATGGAGGTGACCAGCAGTTCGCCGGCCCCGCGCGCCACCATCTTCTGCGCGAATTCGACGGCATCGATGCCGGTCGCGTTGCGGCCTCCATGCGTATAGATTTCCCAGGCGCTGAGATTGTCGCCGCCGACCGCTTGCGTGCGCCTGCGCTTGGCGTCGATCGAGACGACGATGCACTGGTCACCGAACTTGTCGGCCGCCTCGGCGACGAAATCAGGATTGCTGACAGCTGCCGAGTTGATCGACACCTTGTCGGCGCCGCACAGCAAGAGCTTGCGGATGTCGGCGATGGTTCTGACCCCGCCTCCGACCGTCAGCGGCATGAAACATTGATCGGCCGTGCGCGACACGACATCGAAAATCGTTTCGCGATTGTCCGAGGACGCGGTGATGTCGAGGAAACAGAGCTCGTCGGCGCCGGCCGCGTCATAGGCCTTCGCCGCTTCGACCGGATCGCCGGCATCAACGAGATTGAGAAAATTGACGCCCTTGACGACGCGGCCGTCCTTGACGTCGAGGCAGGGAATGACACGAGCCTTGAGGGTCATTTACGCAGTCTCCTTGGCCCTGTTGGCCTTGATCAGCGCCAGCGCTTCCTTGGGGTCGATGCGACCGTCGTAAAGCGCCCGGCCGGAAATCGCTCCTTCCAGCTTCTGCGCGTCGGGCTGCAGCATGCGCTTGATATCGTCCATGGAGGCCAGGCCGCCCGAAGCGATGACGGGAATGGAGACGGCATCGGCGAGTTCCAGCGTCGAGCTCCAGTTGATGCCGGTCAGGATGCCGTCGCGGTCGATATCAGTGTAGATGATCGCGGCAACGCCGGCGCCCTCGAATTTCCTGGCAAGCTCGATAATGCCGAGTTCGGAAGCTTCAGCCCAACCCTCGACCGCCACCTTGCCGCCCTTGGCATCGATGCCGACGGCGACGCGGTTGGGAAACTTCCGGCAGGCCTCGATGACCAGCTGAGGATTTCTGACGGCGACGGTGCCGAGGATGACCCGCCGCAACCCCCGCGACAGCCAGGCTTCGATGTGGTCGAGCGTGCGGATGCCGCCACCGAGCTGCACCGGATTTTTCGTCGCCTTCAGGATCGTCTCGACGGCGTCGCCATTGGCCGAATGCCCCGCGAAGGCGCCATCGAGATCGACCACATGCAACCATTCGAAGCCCTGGTCTTCGAAGGATTTCGCCTGGGCGGCCGGATCGGTGTTGTAAACCGTCGCCTGCTGCATGTCGCCGAGCTTCAGGCGAACGCATTGGCCGCCCTTCAGATCGATCGCGGGAAAAAGAATCATGTCGTCTTACGTCCGTAGAGTGATCGCCGCCATCAGCGCATTCCACGCATCTACGATATCCGAGCGGAAAAAGACAGCGGCAATGGCGGCCGCGCTCAAAAGCAGCAGAAGCAGCAGGATGACGATGAAGCCGGCACGCACCTGGCGCCAGAAACCGAGGCGCTTCTTCACCGATTTCTCGATCTCGCGCACCCGCCGCAGGGCGTCGCTGTTGACGGCGGCGAGCCGGATATCTGGCTCCATCGCCTCCACATAGGTCTCGGCATAGCTCGAAAGAATCTGCGAGGCGCGATCGCGCAGAGTGTTGCGCAGGTCGGTGGAGAGATAGTTGCTGGAAACTGCGGCAAGCTCGGCCTCATTGGGCGAACGACCGGCATTCCGCTTGCGATAGCTGACGACGAAATCGCGCTTCTGCCGCTCGTAAAGGGCGTAGGCAAGCAGGCCGATCAGATCGTCTTCGCCTTCGATATAGAATTCCAGCACGGCTTCGGTGATATCCCCGGCGTTGATCCCATTGGCGCGCAGCTGCGAATTCTCGTTGCCGGCAAGGAATTCGTGGATCATCGGTCCAGCCTTTCTTTCAATGCCTTGGCCGCGTTGGAAAGCGCTCTTTTATGGAGGGCTTCGTCGACACGACGAATGATCGTCCCGTCGGGAAGCCGGATGTCCGAGAAGGGAGGCAGACCCTCCCTGGAGGGCCGCAGCATATAGAACACCTTGCCTGATTTTTGCGAAGCCGGCATCGAGCGCACTCCTGTTCCTCCCTTTCCATAAAGAGGAAATAAGGCGCAGGTATTACGGATTCCAGCGCAGGAAATTGGCGATCAGGGCGAGGCCGAGCTTCTGGCTCTTTTCCGGGTGAAACTGGGCGCCCACCATGTTGTCGCGCCCGACGAGGGCGGTCATCGGCCCGCCGTAATCGACGGTCGCAATGACATCCTCGGGGTTTTTGGCGGCAAGATGGTAGGAATGCACGAAATAGGCGTGCAACCCCTGCGTCCCGGTGGGAATGCCGTCGAACAGCGGATGTTCGCGCTTCAGGTCGAGCGTGTTCCAGCCGATTTGCGGAATCTTCAACGAGGGATCGTCAGGCGTCATCTCGATGACGTCGCCTGGGATCCAGCCGAAGCCGTGTGTTACGGTTTTCTCGAGGCCACGCGACGACATGAGCTGCATGCCGACACAGATGCCGAGGAAAGGCCGCGCCTTATTCTCGACAGCCTCGATCAGCACCTCGCTCATTCCGGGCACGGCATCCAGGCCGCGCCGGCAATCGGCGTATGCGCCGACGCCCGGCAACACGATACGATCGGCCGCAGCAACGTCCTCCGCCTTATCGGTGAGATCGATATGGGCATCGATGCCCGCCTCGCGCGCGGCCCGCTCGAAAGCCTTGGTCGCCGAACGAAGGTTGCCGGAACCGTAGTCGATAATCGCGACGCGCATCGTCAGCGTCCTCCATCAAAACCAAAGAGACCAAGAGATGTCGCTTGGCCACGCAGCCTGTTTGCACCGGACTTGTTCTGCCAATCCGGTGCGACCGTATCGTCACTGCCCGCAGGCACCGTCTTGTCCGCAAAATAGACCTGCTCGGCAATATCGAGCTTATCGGCTGCAATGAGGGCGTCCTCGTTCCAGCCCTTGGCGGCAAGATTGCGGATGCGACAGTTCTGGCCTTCGAGAGCGACCAGTATATTCACGCCCAGCATGATCGCCGCACCCGCCGGCCCCAGACCGGGTTCGTCCATCAGTGCGCCGCCGATTCCCTGCAAGAGAAAAGCCGCAGCCGCATGCAGCCATAGCCGGTGCACCAGAAGCCAAGCCCATGGAAACAGGAGGCCGAGCCAGGTGAAACCGTCGCGAATCGTGCGCACCTCATCGGTCGCTACACTCGCCCCGCCTGGCGGTGTCAGGAAAATATAGCTGGAGGTCATTGTCGCCGCTCCCTGAGGGGCTCAGACGAGCGTGCCCTTCGTCGAGGGAACACGGCCCGCCTGTCTCGGATCGATCTCTGTCGCCGTGCGCAATGCGCGGGCGACCGCCTTGAAGCATGTCTCGGCAATATGGTGGTTGTTGGCGCCATAATGGTTGAGAATATGCAAGGTGATGCCGGCGTTCTGGGCGAGCGCCTGGAAGAATTCGCGCACGAGTTCCGTGTCGAAGGTGCCGATCTTCGGCGCGCTGAAGGCGACATTCCAGACGAGGAACGGGCGACCCGAAAGATCGACCGCCGCCTTGGTCATCGTCTCGTCCATGGCGAGATCGATCGAAGCATAGCGTGTGATGCCTCGCCGATCGCCGAGCGCTTTCGAGATCGCCTGGCCGATCGCAATGCCGGTATCTTCGACCGTATGATGATCGTCGATATGCAGGTCGCCCTTGGCTTCGATGTCCATGTCGATGAGCGAATGCCGCGAAAGTTGGTCGAGCATATGGTCGAAGAAGCCGACGCCGGTCGAAATCTTCGATTTGCCGGTGCCGTCCAGGTTGACGGAAACGGAAATCGACGTCTCGTTGGTCTTGCGGGCAACGCTGCCCGTTCGGCTTGCTTCGGTCTCGGCCATGTGGCCCTCCATCGGAATAAGGCCGTTCCTTATCAGGCGCATCGGCAAATATCCAGAAGCCGCGGAGGAGAAAAGCCCCCATTTGCAATCGGCTCAGGCCTGCTTACATAGGGTTCAACAAGGACCGGCATGCGGTCTCGCGTAAAGGCCCGCCTCATGGGCAGACAGGTGTTTTATGACAACAATCATTACAGTTCGAAAAGGCGGCAAGGTGGTGATGGCGGGCGATGGCCAGGTGAGCCTCGGCCAGACCGTCATGAAGGGCAATGCCCGCAAGGTGCGGCGCATCGGCAAGGGCGAAGTCATCGCCGGTTTCGCCGGCGCCACGGCTGACGCCTTCACCCTGCTCGAAAGGCTTGAAAAGAAGCTGGAACAATATCCCGGTCAGCTGATGCGCGCCGCCGTCGAACTCGCCAAGGACTGGCGTACCGACAAATACCTGCGTAATCTCGAAGCCATGATGCTCGTCGCCGACAAGTCGATCACGCTGGCAATCACCGGCAACGGCGATGTTCTGGAGCCCGAACACGGCACGACGGCGATCGGTTCTGGTGGCAATTTTGCCTTCGCCGCCGCCCGTGCACTGATGGATAGCGACAAGTCGGCCGAAGAGGTCGCCCGGCGCGCCCTCGAGATCGCCGCCGACATCTGCGTCTACACCAACCACAATATTGTGGTGGAATCGCTGGATGTCGAAGGCTGAATACCAGGCCTTTCGGCTGCCGCCGCGGCTGACCTGCCGCGGCGAAACAACGAATTGCGGCCGGGCCGATGGCTCCGGACCGCCAGGAGAATGATACGCAATGACGACCTTTTCCCCCCGCGAGATCGTTTCCGAGCTCGATCGCTACATTATCGGCCAGCATGATGCCAAACGCGCCGTCGCGATCGCGCTGCGCAACCGCTGGCGTCGCCAGCAGCTCGACCCGAGCCTGCGCGACGAGGTCATGCCGAAAAACATCCTGATGATCGGCCCAACCGGTGTCGGTAAGACGGAGATCTCCCGGCGTCTGGCAAAACTCGCCGGCGCCCCTTTCATCAAGGTCGAAGCCACCAAGTTCACCGAAGTCGGTTATGTCGGCCGTGATGTCGAGCAGATCATCCGCGATCTGGTCGAGGTCGGCATCGGCCTAGTGCGCGAGAAGAAGCGGGCCGAGGTGCAGGCCAAGGCCCATGTCAGCGCCGAGGAGCGTGTGCTCGATGCGCTGGTCGGCACCACCGCTTCGCCCGCCACCCGCGAAAGTTTCCGCAAGAAGCTCAGGGACGGCGAGCTCGATGACAAGGAAATCGATATCGAGGTGGCCGATGCCGGTTCTGGCATGGGCGGCTTCGAAATACCCGGCATGCCGGGCGGCAATATCGGCGTGCTCAACCTGTCGGAAATGTTCGGCAAGGCGATGGGCGGACGCACCAAGAAGGTGCGCACGACGGTCAAGGCCTCCTATACCGATCTGATCCGCGATGAATCCGACAAGCTGATCGACAACGAGGTGATCCAGCGCGAGGCCGTCCGTTCCACCGAGAACGACGGCATCGTCTTCCTTGACGAGATCGACAAGATCGCCGCCCGCGACGGCGGCATGGGCGCCGGCGTTTCACGCGAAGGTGTCCAGCGCGACCTGCTGCCGCTCGTCGAAGGCACGACGGTTTCGACCAAATACGGCCCTGTGAAGACGGACCATATCCTCTTCATCGCCTCCGGCGCCTTCCATGTCTCCAAACCCTCGGATCTTCTGCCGGAGCTGCAGGGCCGCCTGCCGATCCGCGTCGAGCTGCGTCCGCTGAACAAGGAAGACTTCCGCCGGATCCTGACGGAGACCGAAGCAAGCCTCATCCGCCAGTATCGAGCGCTGATGGAAACCGAAAATCTGAACCTCGATTTCACCGAGGACGCGATCGACGCGCTGGCCGATGTCGCCGTTCACTTGAACTCCTCGGTCGAGAATATCGGCGCACGCCGGTTGCAGACGGTGATGGAGCGGGTGTTGGACGATATTTCCTACAATGCGCCCGATCGGGCCGGGGCAGCCATCACGATCGATGCAGCCTATGTGCGAGAACATGTCGGCGATCTCGCGCAGAATACCGATCTGTCCCGCTTCATTCTGTGATATCGCCGCACCGGTGCATGGCTTTACCGATGTGAATGCCGCATTCTGTTGACCTCGACTATCGACAGCGGGCCTTTTCCTTTTTAGTGAAGGCCCGTTTTGTTTTCCGCTACGGCATTATTCGGCCAAGATTCTGGTCCAGTCAGCCGCATCGCGAACAGGACGATGAACGGACGGGATAGCGGATCGTGCGACGCCTTTTGACAAGCCTTTTGATTGCCGTTGCCCTGGTGAATTCGAAGCCGGCTTTCGCCATGCAGACGGTGCCGGCGGGCAATCGCCATGCCGAGCAGCCCGATATTCCCGGAGCGTCCGTCCGCCGCACCAAGGGCACCAAGAGCAGCTTCGATCTGAAATATGAGAAGGTCCATGAGCTTCTCGCGACCGATCACGAACTGATGGCAAAGATCCGCAAGGTCTCCAGCGCTTATGGCATCAATCCCATCCATGTCATCGGCGCGATCGTCGGTGAACATACCTATAATGTCGACGCCTATGACCGGCTGCAGGCCTATTACGTCAAGGCCGCCTCCTACGCCGGTGAAAGTTTCCGTTTCGCCTATGACGGCGAGAGCGTCGACGATTTCGTCGCTCGGCCCCAATTTGCCGGGTGCAAGGGCAAGAGTGATTCCTACACGCTCTGGTCCTGCCGGGAAGATGTCTGGGAAAGCGATTTCCGCGGCAAGACCGTCGGCGGCGAGAGCTTCCCCAACAATCGCTTCAGTGCGGTCTTCTTTCAGCCCTTTTACGCCGGCCAGACCTTCGGCCTTGGCCAGGTCAATCCCCTGACGGCGCTGATGCTTTCCGATCTCGTCAGCCGCGTCTCCGGCTATCCGAAGCTGAACGAGAAGAATGCCGGCGCCGTCTACAGGGCAATCATGGATCCCGACATCTCGCTCGCTTTCGTCGCCGCCTCGATCCGCAGATCGATCGACGATTACAAAGAGATTGCCGGCATGGACATCTCCGGCAATCCCGGCCTGACGGCGACGCTTTACAATGTCGGCAATTCCCGTCAGCGTGCCGCGGCGCTGGCCGCGAAAAACCGCTCTTCCGGCGCGACCGTTTGGCCCGAAGAGAATTATTACGGCTGGCTGATCAACGACAAGCTGGACGAACTCAAGGGCCTGCTCTAGCTTCAAGCTTGCCGGGAAGGCGTCGCTCTTCCCCGAAAGGCTTTGACGATGGACATGCGTCCGGATCCCTTCGTTCCGCCGGCACCGCTGCCGCGCACCGTGCCGCCGAGCCGGCTTGATATCATCCGCATCATTCTGCGCAACCCGCTCGAACTCTGGGGCGAGCCCTCCTACACGCTGCCCTGGATCAAGACGAGCTTCTTCGGGCAACACACCCTGATCGTCAACGATCCCGGCTTGATCAAGCACATACTGGTCGACAATGCCGCCAATTACCGCATGTCCGACATTCGCCAGCTGGTGCTGCGGCCAATCCTGCGTGACGGGTTGTTGACGGCGGAAGGCCAGGTCTGGAAGCGATCGAGAAAGGCGGTCGCGCCGGTCTTCACGCCGCGCCACGCCAAAGGTTTTGCCGGCCAGATGCTGCGGCAATCGGAAGATTTTGTCCGCAAATACGCGAACGTCGATGCGGATGGCCAGGACTTCGACATTGCCACCGATATGACTGATCTGACCTTTGCGATTCTTGCCGAGACGCTCTTTTCCGGCGAAATCATTTCGTCGAGCGGCCATTTCGCCGACGACGTCAACCAGCTTCTCCACCGCATGGGCCGCGTCGACCCGATGGACCTGCTGCGCGCGCCCTCCTGGGTGCCGCGTCTCACCCGCATTGGCGGCCAGAAGGTGCTCGAGAAATTCAGGGCGATCGTTCGCGACACCATGGATATGCGTCTGGCGAAGATGAAGGCCGATCGCGCCGCCGCACCGGAAGATTTTCTGACGCTGCTCCTGGAACAGGCCGGTCCGGATGGCCTCACCAAGGAGGAGATCGAGGACAATATCCTGACTTTCATCGGAGCCGGTCACGAGACGACCGCGCGTGCGCTTGCCTGGACGCTCTATTGTGTCGCCAACAGCCCGCATATTCGCGAGGCGATGGAGACGGAGATCGATGCCGTCCTAGCGACTGGAGCCGAACCTGTGGAATGGCTGGATCTGATGCCAGTGACACGGGCGGCCTTCGAAGAGGCTCTCAGGCTCTATCCGCCCGCACCTTCCATCAACCGCGCCGCGATCGCTGATGATCTCTGGATAAACGCCAAGGGCGAAAGGATCGAAATACCGGCCGACATCACCGTGCTCATCATGCCCTGGACGCTGCATCGCCACGAACTTTATTGGGAAAAGCCGCGCGCCTATATGCCGGAGCGCTTCCTGCCGGAAAACCGCGGCAGCATCGGCCGGTTCCAGTTTCTGCCGTTCGGCGCCGGCCCGCGCGTCTGCATCGGCGCGACCTTCGCGCTGCAGGAGGCGGTGATCGCACTGGCGGTCATGATGCACCGTTTCCGTTTCGATCAGACGGCAGCCACCAATCCCTGGCCGGTGCAGAAGCTGACGACTCAGCCGCAGAACGGGCTTCCCATGCGCGTGACGTCGCGCATAATTTCCCGAACGGCATAAATCTTTCGAACCATTGCAGAATTGACTGTGAATGAAAGGCGGGCAAAGTGGCAGCATTCACAGGCGTTGCCAAGGAGAATATCGCATGAGCCGCATTGATAAGAACGGTCTTGCCATCGAAACCGTCCTTCACGATTTCCTGATGCAGGAGGTTCTGCCGGGTCTGGCGATCGATGTGGACAGATTCTTTGCCGATTTTTCGGCAATCGTCCACGATCTCGCCGCACGCAATCGCGCACTGCTGGCCAAACGCGACGAGCTGCAGACGAAGATTGATGACTGGTATCGCCAGCATGGCGCCCCGTCGGATATGGACGAATATCAGTCCTTTCTCCGCAGCATCGGCTACCTCCTGCCGGAAGGGTCAGACTTCCAGGTCTCAACCGGAAACGTCGATCCCGAGATCGCCTCCATCGCCGGTCCGCAGCTCGTCGTTCCCGTGATGAATGCCCGCTACGCCCTGAACGCCGCAAACGCTCGCTGGGGCTCGCTCTATGATGCGCTCTATGGCACCGACGCCATTCCCGAGAGCGACGGCGCCGAGAAGGGCAAGGGCTATAATCCGAAGCGCGGCGAAAAGGTCATCGCCTGGGTGCGAGATTTCCTCGATACGGCGGCGCCGCTACAGGACAGCAGCTGGAAGGATGTCGGCAGCTTCGCCGTTAAGGACGGAGCGCTCGTTATCAGATCGGTCGACGGCGAGCAGACAATGCTCGGAGACGGCGGGCATTTTGCCGGCTATCGCGGCGATGCCGCGGCGCCGAGCCATGTTCTCCTGAAGAACAACGGCATTCATATCGATATCGTCATCGATCCGACAACGGCGATCGGTAAGGCCGATCCGGCCCATATTTCCGATGTCTGGCTGGAATCGGCGATCACCACGATCATGGACTGCGAGGATTCGATTGCCGCCGTCGACGCCGAGGATAAGGTCATCGTCTATCGCAACTGGCTCGGCCTGATGAAGGGCGATCTGCAGGAAGAGGTGGCAAAGGGCGGAACGACCTTCGTTCGCAAGCTCAACCCGGATCTGGACTATACCGGCCCGGATGGCACTTCGTTCGAAGTACATCGCCGTTCGTTGATGCTGGTGCGCAATGTCGGCCACCTCATGACCAATCCCGCGATCCTCGACAAGGACGGCAACGAAGTGCCTGAGGGCATCATGGATGCCGTCATCACTGCTCTGATCGCGCTTTACGATATCGGTCCCGCCGGCCGGAAGAAGAATTCCCGCACCGGCTCCATATATGTGGTGAAGCCGAAGATGCATGGGCCAGAAGAGGTCGCCTTCGCCGTCGAGATTTTCTCTCGGGTTGAAGACGCGCTCGGCATGGCGCGCAACACCATCAAGATGGGCATCATGGACGAGGAGCGGCGCACGACGGTCAACCTCAAGGAGTGCATTCGTGCCGCCCGCGAGCGCGTCGTCTTCATCAATACCGGTTTCCTCGACCGCACCGGCGATGAGATCCACACCTCGATGGAAGCCGGTCCGATGATTCGCAAGGGCGATATGCGCCAGGCAGCGTGGATATCGGCCTATGAGAACTGGAACGTTGATATCGGCCTGGAATGCGGCCTTTCCGGCCATGCGCAGATCGGCAAGGGCATGTGGGCGATGCCGGACCTGATGGCGGCGATGCTGGAACAGAAGATCGCCCATCCCAAGGCCGGCGCCAATACCGCCTGGGTGCCTTCGCCGACGGCTGCAACCCTGCATGCCACCCACTATCACCGCGTCAACGTCGCCAAGGTCCAGCAGGGGCTGAAGGACCGTGCTCGCGCCAGACTTTCCGACATTCTCTCCGTGCCGGTTGCGGTGCGGCCGAACTGGACGCCGGAGGAAATCCAGCGAGAGCTCGACAACAATGCTCAGGGTATCCTCGGCTATGTCGTGCGCTGGATCGATCAGGGCGTCGGCTGCTCGAAAGTGCCCGACATCAACAATATCGGCCTGATGGAGGATCGCGCGACCTTGCGCATTTCGGCCCAGCACATGGCAAATTGGCTGCATCACCAAGTCGTCACCGAAGCTCAAATCGTCGAAACGATGAAACGCATGGCTGCCATCGTCGACCGACAGAACGAATCCGATCCGGCCTACCGCCCAATGGCCGGCAATTTCGATGATTCGATTGCCTTCCAGGCCGCCCTCGATCTCGTCCTGAAGGGCAGGGAGCAACCGAACGGCTATACGGAACCGGTGCTTCACCGCCGCCGTCTCGAGCTCAAGGCGAAGCAATCGGCGTGACCGAGAATACGAAAAGGCCGCCGGGACGACAGTCCGGCGGCCTTTTTTACACCGAATTCGGTATCTACCTTACTGGATGACGATGACCTTGGAGGTCCCCTTGCCGGGGCGGACGCGGCTGTAGAGGTCGATGACGTCCTGGTTCATCAGGCGAATGCAGCCCGAGGAAGCGGCGGTGCCGATCGAAGCCCATTCCGGCGTGCCGTGCAGGCGGAACAGGGTGTCCTTGCCGTCGTCGTTGAAGAGATACATGGCGCGCGCGCCGAGAGGATTGCTGAGACCGGGGCCCATGCCCTCCTCGACGTATTTGGCGACGTCGGGGCGGCGTTCAGCCATTTCCTTCGGCGGGTGCCAGGTCGGCCATTCCTGCTTCCAGGCGACATAGGCGGTGCCGGCCCATGCGAAGCCCTGCTTGCCGACGCCGATGCCGTAGCGCATCGCCTTGCCGTTCGGCAGGATGTAATAGAGGAAACGCTCGCGCGTGTTGACGATGATGGTGCCGGGACGCTCCGTGGTCTGGTAGCTGACGACCTGGCGGCGGAACTGCGGCTTGACCCTGTCGATCGGGATCGCCGGCAGAGAGTATCCGGCATCCTTCGTCACGCCATAGGCGTCGTTGAAGATTTGAGCTGTCTGTACCGTCGGGCCTGTGCCCTTGTCGTCGACGGATGCGCTTTCGGAATTAGTGGAGCAGCCGGCCAGTGCGAGCGTCGTCAGCAGGCCAAATACAGGGAATGCATTGCGGATGCGCATAGATAACTCTTGAAGTTTTTGGGCGAGGAGAACAGTCTTTCGACCATCGCTGATTATGGTTTATTTTCGATTAACTTGCGCTTTGCAAGGCTACTGTGGCGCGACGAATTCGTCTGCTGCGCAAATTAAAAGCGCATGGTTTTTTTGCAACAACACACACGGCTCTGCGACGGTTATCCATGACGATTTTGAGCGTTTACAATAACAATCCGTTAATCGATGGCCGGCAATCGGACAGGGCCATGATGGTGCGGCGCGGGACGCAGATATTGCTGCATGAAATGCGCCATGCCGTGCTACCCGAACTGCCGCTCGCCAGCGGCCGCCGCGCCGATCTGATCACGCTTTCGGAAAAGGGCGAAGTCTGGATTATCGAAATCAAGACATCGATCGAGGATTTCCGGGTGGATCGCAAATGGCCGGAATACAGACTGCATTGCGACCGCCTGTTCTTTGCGACACATGAAGGTGTGCCGCTCGACATCTTTCCGGAGGAATGCGGGCTCTTCCTCTCGGATGGCTATGGCGCCCACATGATTCGCGAGGCGCCGGAACACCGCATGGCACCAGCCACGCGCAAGTCCGTCACGCTCAGTTTCTCGCGCGCCGCCGCGCAAAGGCTGATGATGGCCGAATGGGCGAACGGAAAACCGTTCACCGTGGATGATGCCTGACGAAGGTTTCGTCTATTTCGGCGCGCGTTTGGCAAGGATGCGCTGCAGCGTTCGCCGATGCATGTTGAGCCGGCGTGCCGTTTCCGAGACATTGCGCTCGCACATTTCATAGACCCGCTGGATGTGTTCCCAGCGCACCCGATCGGCCGACATCGGATTCTCGGGAAGTTCCGCTTTTTCACCCGGCCGTTGCGTCAGCGCCGAAAAGACATCGTCGGCATCCGCGGGCTTGGCCAGATAATCGACGGCTCCAAGTTTTACGGCCGTCACCGCTGTTGCGATATTGCCGTAGCCGGTCAGCACGATGATCCGGGTATCGTCGCGCCGCTGGCGGATCGCTTCGATGACGTCAAGCCCGTTGCCGTCGCCGAGGCGAAGGTCGACCACCGCATATTTCGGCGGCCTGCTTTTCGATTTCGCAACACCTTCCGCCACTGAGTCGGCCGTCTCCACCTCGAAGCCGCGCGTCTCCATCGCCCGTGCAAGACGGCGCAGGAACGGCCCGTCATCGTCGACGATCAGCAAGCTGGCGTCAGGCCCGATATGGTTTTCGTCCGATGCGGCGAAATTTCCGTGAGTCTGTTCTGTCATCGTCTCGGGTCCCGGCGGTTGCGCCTGATCCTGGTCAACCGTTCTCATTCTACTTATGCCCACAAACTCATTTTGTCGAATTTGCGTCGATCAGCATTCGCGGCCATTCGATGCGGATGCGCGCGCCGGCTCTTTCCGGCTCGCGGTTCTCGAAAACCAGCGATGCGCCCGAGCGCTCCAGCAGCGTCTTGGCGATGAAAAGTCCGAGCCCGAGGCCGCCGGCCGTATCTTCCTTCTGCCGCCTGGTCACATAGGGCTCGCCGATTCGCGTTAGGATGTCAGGCGAATAACCATTGCCGTCGTCCTCGATGACGATCAGCACTTTGTCGTGATCGTGTTCGACGGTGATGGTCACCTTCTCCCTGGCATAATCGACGGCATTTTCGATGAGGTTTCCGAGCCCGTACATGATGCCGGCATTGCGGTCGGTGACCGGCTCGTTCTTGCGCGGGCTTTTTTCGATGAGCTCGAGCGTGATGCCGAATTCCCGGTGCGGCGCGACGACCTCTTCGATCATCGAGGAAAGCGGTAGCCGGCGCATATGCGCCTCGCCTTCGGAGGAGAGCGTCGTCAGCCGCCGCAGAATATCACGGCAGCGTTCGCTCTGGCTCCGCAGCAGCATGACATCCTCGCGGAAGCGATCATCGTCCTTGAGCTCGCGTTCCATTTCCTTGGCGACGACGCTGATCGTGGCAAGCGGCGTGCCGAGTTCATGAGCGGCGGCCGCAGCCAGGCCGTCAAGCTGCGAAAGATGCTTTTCCCGCTGCAGCACCAGTTCAGTCGCGGCCAGCGCATCGGCAAGCTGGCTTGCTTCCATCGAGACGCGATAGGCATAGAAGGCGGCAAAGGCCATCGTCGAGGCGATCGAGCACCAGACGCCGAACTGCATGACGTTATGGACATTGATCTCGACCCCGTCGAACCAGGGCAGCGGGAAAGGCGAAAAGGCAAGCACGGTAATGCAGGCCATCGCAAAGCCGATCAGCGCCGTGCTGTAGCGGATCGGCTGTGAGGCAAAGGAGATGATAACAGGCACGCAGACGAGTGCGGCGAAGGGATTGGCGAGGCCCCCGGTGATGAAGAGCAGCGCGCAGAGCTGCAGGAGGTCGAAGCCGAGCAGCGCGAAGGCGGCGGGCGGCTCCAGCCGGTGCGTCGGCGGATAGCGGATCGTCAGGTAGAAATTCACCCAGGCAAGCGCAGCGATCAGCGAAGAGCTGGCGATCAGCGGCAAGGGAAATTTCAGCCAGAAGGCGACGATGAACACTGTCAGCGCCTGGCCGCCGACCGCAAGCCAGCGCAGCCGCACCAGCGTCTGCAGCCGCAGCCTGCGGCTGCTGTGCCGGTCTTCCAGCGTATGGCTTTGCGTCTTGTCGATCACGCCGGGCTTGTCGATCATGCCGGGGCTCCTTGATGGCTCTCATGTACCACGTGGTTTTGCCCGTGTCGTCGGCAACGCCTCTTCAGGCCGCTCCGGCCAGGGATGGCGGGGATAGCGCCCGCGCATCTCTGCGCGTACGTCCTTCCACGAGCCCGCCCAGAAGCCGGGCAGGTCGCGCGTCGTCTGGATCGGCCGGTGCGCCGGCGACGTCAGCTCCAGGAGCAGCGGCAGGCGGCCTCCGGCGACCGCTGGATGTTGTTTGAGCCCGAACAACTCCTGCACCCGGATCGTCAAGACCGGCTCCTCACCCTCATATTGGATAGGATGTCTTTGACCGGTCGGCGCCTCGAAATGCGTCGGCGCAAGCCGGCTAAGATCGCGCTGCAGCTCGTGCGGCACCAGCGACATCAGCCCGTTCGAAAGCCCTGCCGCAGAAATCTCGGAGAGGCTTCGGGCGTCTTCCTGGAAGGGAGCAAACCATTCCTCCAGCCGGGAAAGCAGAGCATCGTCGCTGACATCGGGCCAGGGATCACCGATCGTCCGATAAAGGAAACCGATCCGTTCGCGAAGCTGCAGGGCTTCCTTCGAGAAGGCGAGCTGATCGAGCCCCAGTTCGCGCACGCCCTCCATCAGCGCCTGAGTGACGGCGGCCCCGGAGGGACGCGGCAACGGCGTCTCTTCGAAGACGATCGAGCCGAGCCGGGTTGCCCGCCGCGCTCGCACCTGCCGGCTTTGGCGGTCGAAGAATGTCTGGTCATCGGTTCTGATCTCGCCAGGCAGTTCGGCCTCGATATCCGCACGCGTCACTTCGGCCGCCGCCAGAATCCGCCCCTGTGCCGCACGCCCGGTGAGATCGGCGATGACGAGCATCTGGCTGCCGGCGAGCCTCTCGGTTTCCGGCAGTTCCGCTCCCCGCCCGTTCGCCATGACGAATCGCCCGCGCCCGCCGCGCTGAAGCGCGATCCGATCCGGGAAAGCATGCAGCAGCAGCTGACCCGCCAATACAGGTGCGGCCGTGGTGACGGTATCGAGGCCCGCGGCCAGCCGCCCCGCCAGCCGCCGTGAGGCGTCGGCTCTTTCGCCGCGCTCGGCCTTGAAGCGCCGCAGCCGGTCCTCAATGTCGACGCTCGGTCCGCCAAGCCCCTGTTCGGTCAGGAGCAGGGCAATCATCGCCGCCTCCCGGGCATGGCCCGACTCGCCTGATGAAACGACCATGGCGGCAAGCCGCGGCGGCAGAGCGAGATTGCGCATCATCTTGCCGCGGACGGTCAACGCGCCATCCTTGTCGAGCGCTCCCAACTGGCCGAGCAGCGCCCGTGCCTCCTTAAGCGTCGTTTCCGGCGGCTGATCGACGAAGGCAAGAGATGCCGGATCCTGGACGCCCCAATGGGCGAGATCGAGCACCAGGCCGGCGAGATCGCTGGAGAGGATCTGCGGCGGCGTGAAAGCCGGCAGTGCCGCCGTCTGCCCCTGGTGCCAAAGCCGAATGGCGATGCCAGGCTCCGTTCGTCCCGCGCGGCCGGCCCGCTGATCGGCGGAGGCCCGCGACACCCGCACCGTCTCGAGCCGTGTAATCCCGGTCGAGGCTTCGAAGACCGGCAGACGCTG
Organism: Rhizobium sp. NLR10b; assembly: GCF_019685435.1. Classification (NCBI taxonomy): domain Bacteria; kingdom Pseudomonadati; phylum Pseudomonadota; class Alphaproteobacteria; order Hyphomicrobiales; family Rhizobiaceae; genus Rhizobium; species Rhizobium sp. NLR10b. The sequence goes on from NZ_JABDWV010000006.1 coordinate 391,331, forward strand.
CAATCCGCTGTCGATCACGATTCGGACGCCGTCGATGGTGATCGAGGTTTCGGCGATCGAGGTGGCGAGGACGATCTTACGCGTCCCCTTCGGCGCTGGCCGGATCGCTGCATCCTGCTCCTTCTGACTGAGATTGCCATAGAGAGGCGCAATCAAGGTTTCAGGGCCGAATCGCCCCTGCAGGCGCTCCACGGTGCGCGTGATTTCCGCCTGGCCGGGCAGGAAGGCGAGGATAGAGCCGTCCTCGTCGGCATGTGCCTCGATAATCGCCCGCGTGACGGCATCCTCGATGCGCTCGCCGCCAGGCCGGTCTTGATAGCGGATATCGATCGGAAAGCTGCGCCCCAGGCTCTCGATGACAGGCGGATGATCGAGCAAGGCGGCCACACGCTCCACGTCGAGCGTCGCCGACATCACCAGGATGCGCAGATCCTCGCGGAGCGCTGATTGCACGTCGAGCGCCAGCGCCAGCCCGAAATCGGCATCGAGCGACCGCTCATGGAATTCGTCGAAAAGCACGGTCGAGACGCTGGTCAGTTCTGGATCGTCGAGGATCATTCGGGCGAAAACCCCTTCGGTCACCACCTCGACCCGGGTCGCCGCCGATATCCTGCTGTCGAGGCGCATGCGGTAGCCGATCGTCTCGCCCACCTGCTCGCCGATGAGTGACGCCATCCGGCTTGCTGCGGCTCGCGCCGCCAGCCGCCGCGGTTCGAGCAGGATGATCTTGCCGTCGCCGCGCCAGGCCTGATCGAGCAGGTAGAGCGGCACCAGCGTCGTCTTGCCGGCGCCTGGCGGAGCGGAAAGAACGGCGCGTCTCTGCTCGGTCAGCGCCGCCGCGACGGCGGGCAGGACATGCGAAACCGGAAGCTCCGGCAATGATGCACTGATCGTCACTTGCGGCCCGCCACCGTCTGATAGGCAAGGATGGCGCCGGCGAGATCCTCGAGTGCTGCGCCGACCGACTTGAACAGCGTGATTTCCTCGTCATGGCTCCGCCCTCCATGGGCGCCGCTCACGAGTTCCGCAAGCTCCGATTGGATGTCGTTCATGTCCAACAGGCCGCTTTTCATCGGCTGAACGATGTCGCCGGCCTCGCTGGTGGCGCCCGCGCGGGTATCGACATGGACCGAAGCGCGGCGAATGGCTTCGTCGTCACTTTCGCGCATGCTTGGTTTGAACGCGCCGACGAGGTCGAGATGTGCGCCGGGCTTCAACCATTCCCCCGATATGAGCGGTGCGCTGGAAAGCGTGGCGCAGGAAATGATGTCGGCGGTCCGCGCCGCCGCTTCCCTATCGGCCACCGCCTCGGCATCGAGGCCCAGCGCCCGCGCTTCCGCCGCGATCTTCTCCGCCGCTTGCGCGTTGCGTCCCCAGATCCTGTATCTCTGGATGGGCCGCGTCACGCCGTGGGCGAGCATCAGGTTGAGCGACAGCCGCCCGGTTCCGCAGACGAGCATTTCCTCCGCATTCGTGCGGGCGAGATAACGGGCGGCGAGCGCCGATGCCGCCGCTGTCCGCCGCGCCGTCAGTTCGGCGCCGTCGATCACGGCCAGCATCTCGCCGGTTGCGCCCGAGGAAAGAAGATAGGTTCCTGAGATTGCCGGCAGGCTTCGCCGCGCATTGCCGGGAAAGACCGAAACCACCTTCACCCCGGCATAACGACCGGGAACCCAGGCCGGCATCAGAAGCAGCGTTGCACTCTCTTCCCCGGGCACGTCCATCTCGTGGTGATGACGCACCGGCATCACGCATTCGCTCGCAAACATGGCGGCGATCGCTTCGATCAGCTCACGCCAAGGCAGGGCTGCGCGCGTCTGTTCTTCGTTGAGGACAAGCATTTTTCACTCCGGCGGATCGTTTTCTCCCCGGCAAACTAGCGATTGCCGTGCGTGGGAGGCAAGCGCCCTGGAATTTCATCTGGCGGCTTCCCATATAAGTCATGGCTTCGCCGTCGAAGCGATTTATCGAGGTTCGGCGAAAACGAATCCCAGAACTGCCAGATCCGGCAGTAAATTTGCGCGATTTCGAACGGCAAGCCAAAAACCTTTTACGAATCAGCCTGTTACAAAAATGTCAAAAAACTTTTGGAATGGCAGTTGACTTAGAAAAGGGGAAGGTTCTATAAGCCCACTCACTGAACGAGGGCGGCGGCGCTGCTGGCGACGAAGTCTTTCGTTCTAAAGAAACTCAAGCGGATTGGCGATTGCTGGTTTGTGTT